>NZ_CP109090.1:4287860-4594136 GCF_035917575.1 Streptomyces sp. NBC_01788
GGCATCGAGGCACCCGCGGTCCCGGGCGCGGCCGCCCATGCCCGCCCCGTATCACTCGGTTGGCAATAGGTGCGCGACCCGTCATCGCCGAAAGTGTCGATAGTGTGACGGTCCGTGTCCGAACCACCTGGAGATCTCCGAGATGACCACCTCCGTGCAGCTCGACCGCATCAAGACGCGCTTCGACAGCTGGGACGTGAACGGCGACGGCCGCATCGACAGGGCCGACTTCGACGCCGAGTCCAAGCGCATCCTGCGGGCCTTCGGCGAAGCTCCCGGCTCCCCGAGAAGCCGCGTGCTGAGCGACGCCTACCTGGGCATGTGGAACTTCTTCGCCGGAAAGGCCGGGATCGACAAGGAGAACGGCCGGCTGACCCCCGAGCAGTTCCACGACATCGTCAAGGAACACGTCCTGGAGAACGGCGGCACGGACTTCGGGAAGGCCATCAAGCCGACCGTCCAGGCCATGATCGAGCTGGCGGACGTGGATGACGACGACCAGATCAGCCCCACCGAGTTCAAGACCTGGCTGGACGCCATGGGGGTCGAGAACATCGACCCGGCCGACGCGTTCCGCCAGATGCAGACCAACGGCGACGACCAGCTCTCCGCCGACGAACTGGTCCAGGCCGTCCGCGCCTACCACAGGGGCGAGATCGACGTCCCCCTGCTCGGACACTGAGCTGAACCCCGACACACGCCGCGCGGGCTCGCCGCTGAAAACAGGTGAGGCACCTACTGAACCCAGTAGGTGCCTCATCGTCTGCCACTGTCCATGCCGACCCGTACCCGGCGACAGCCGCGTCAGACGTACGTGTTCATCCAGCACAGCGCCCAGCTGACGAGGAAGACGCCCATGGCACGAACTCGTCAGGGCATGCCGCTGCCCTGCCGATGACGACCCGTGTGGCTCACCATCATCACGATGAGGCCGGTCAGCGCAAGCGGGCCGAAGGACAGGAGCCGGATGTCGGGATCGCTGCTCACCAGCCCGACGATCACCTGCAGGCAAAAGGCGAAGGCAACCACCAACTGACCCCAGCCATAGAGGCGAACGCGGCGGACCAGACGCCGGTTCCAGGGGAGTGCCCAGCCACGCGTAATCGCCGCTGCGCCCGAGGTGGCGAAGAACACCGCCACCAGAACAGAAGGTATGGCGATCACGGTCCCTCCCTGCGCGCCGGACCCACGCCGGACGCCCCGGTGATCATCACACTCGCCGCACGCCGCGTCCACGCCCTTCCGCAGCCCCGACCCACCTGACCGGCCGGACAGTCCCGGCTACGCCAAGGGCGGCCCCCAACTCACGCCAATGAAGCGGGGCCGCCCTTGCCCAACCGATCCACAACAGAGCCCTGTCTGGCCCCCGGGCACGACAGAGGCCGCATACGGAAATCCGTATGCCGCCTCTGACCAGCGTCGGCGTGGCGGGATTTGTCCAGGGGCGGTACCCAATAACAAAAGTTTTGTTAATTTGGCTCTATGGCCACCACTCCCGAACCCGCTCCCGGCGAAGGCCCTGTCCGCCCGGTCTCCGTCTCCCTCCATGAAGGCACCATCGCCGCCCTGAGGGCACGTACCGGCAAGCGCGGCATGTCTGCTTACGTCGAAGCCCTCATTCAGCGCCAGCTGGAGCGCGACCGCCTGCGCGAACTCATCGAAGACGCAGAAACCGAACACGGCCCCGTCGACCAGGCAGCGGTCGAGGCCAAGCGAGCCGTCCTGCGTGGTGACACCGCGGGCTCGGCGGACGCCGTGTGAGCGGCACCCTCGTCCTGGACTGCGAGGGCCTGTCCAAACTCGTACGCCGCTCACCCGAGCTCACCGAGTGGCTGGCTGCGGCCGAGGCAGAGGACATCCGCGTCATCACCAGCTCCGTCACCCTCGTTGAAGCCCGTGACCCCAAGATCAACCAGGCCCGCTTCGACTACGCCGCCTCGCGCGTCAACATCCTCCCGCCCACCGAAGCCATCGCCCGCCACGCGAGCAAGCTGTTCGCGGCAGCCGGCCTGCACGGCCACAAACACGCCCTCGACGCCCTCGTGGCTGCCACCGCACTGGCCTCCCCCTCCCCAGTGACCGTCCTGACGTCAGATCCCGAGGACCTCCACATGCTGTGCGGCCCCGGCGTCCACACCATCAAGATCTGACGCAGCGCGATGCCGGGTCGGCGGAGACCGTTGACTCGCTGCCGCTGGAGAGCTACCCGGCCCTGGTGTCTGCGGCCCGTCGCGTGTGGGGCTTTGGCGCCTTGCTCGTCGAGCGGACCCGGCGTCGGCATCGGCTCTCGCCGCACGCACCCGCTCACTCCCCGGGAGTGAGTTCATGATCCACTCCCCGCTCACTCCCGGAGGCTTCCCGGGAACGCATCAGGCCCGGTCTCCTGAGAAGGAGACCGGGCCTGATCTGGTATTTCACCTGTCGGGGTGGCGGGATTTGAACCCACGACCTCTTCGTCCCGAATGAGGTCCGGTTGCTGACCTTGCCAGCTCGGATGGCGTTTGCCCTGGTCAGAGCGTCGGGTTGGCGTGGTCTCGAGTGGTCTCGAAGGGGCTCGGAGAGTGAGTCGGCTCCCCGATGGCTCCCAGAAGGACCCTCATCTGCCACCTCAGGCTGGTCGGCGCCGACGGACTGGCGATCCGCCTTCTGGCGCGCGTGCACTGGGGCGGTCGGCAGAGATGAGACCTGCGCATTACGAGGGCTGGTGGGGGTGTGCCGGGTGGTTCCGGACGGTGCTCCGCTGGGCGGATCTGTCTGGTCAGAGCCCGTGACAGGTGTCGCGCGGCCTTCTCAGTGATGCCCTGCGCGGCACCGTCCGCCCACGCACAGCGGACCACTCGGCAGCATGTGGGTCAGATCTGCCCGAGGTCGATCTGCACCGGGAAGGGGGCCGTGACCTTGAGGACGCCGGTGAACACGTCCCCGTCCCGGTAGGTCTTCGTCGCAGGGTCGAGCACGTAGGTATACACCAGAGGAACACCTGTCGCGGCCTGCTCAATCCGCCAGTAGAAGCCGATGCCTGCCTTGGCGTACTGGTCGACCTTCACGACCCGGTCGGTGGTCTCCGAGCCCGGTGATACCACCTCCGCCACCAGCAGTACGTGCTCGGGCCGGGTGGGCGTGACGTCGATCGTGTCCGCGCGGTACACCACGATGTCCGGGCGGCGATTGGTCAGCGGGACGTCCTGGAGCCGGACGTCGAAGTCCGTGTCCGCGTTCCAGTCCGGCCCCGCGGCGGCATCCAGGGCGTTTGCCAGGATCCGGGCCAGCCGGTTGTGCCGCTTGGACGCACTCGGGCTCACGACGACCATCCCGTCAACGATCTCGATGCCGGCGCACTGCTCCTCGGACCAGGACTCGTACTCCTCCGCCGTGATCTGCTCGTGCATCCACGCCGGGGCCACCATCTCGGCCGTCATGAAGCACCTCCCGGACACTGTGCGGCGGGCCCGATCCCGCTCGGTTCAGCGTACTGTCTCCAGCCCGTCGGGCACTCTGCCTCACGGCTATCGGACATCGGCAACATGCGTGCTGGCCTTGTGGGCGACGCCACCTCCGGAGCTGCGCCGCTGATCAGCGGCGGCCTGCGCTGCCTCGCTGCGGTCGCCGCAGTGGGAGCCGTCAGGGTGGACCTGCGTCGGCCCGTCACAGCGTCCGCCCACACCCCAGCCAGCCCGTAGCCCAGAGCTTCCGGGGATCGGTCTAGGCCATCGAGGGACCCGACGGCATGGAAGTTGATCTCCTCGACAGCATCGTGACCGTCTACCTGGGCGGAGCGCTTCTGAGTGGGAGGAGCTTCGGGAGCGCGTCGGCCCCCAAATGGCTTTCCAGACTCGATGCCTACTGCAACTTCTAATCGGATGCGGTTGCGGCCGGCAGCCCCGTTTCGGGCGTCATGTGGCCGATCCCGGCATCCACGATCCACTCAGCGGCCATGGGATCGAGTCTCCACGGGCTCTCCAGCAGCGCGGCACGCATAACGTCACGGTCTTGCACGGAGGGCGGCTCGGCGCCCAGTTTCTTCTTCCGCTCACCGTTGGAACCCCAATGAGAGTCGGTCGCATCGTCAAGGACGCGAATGAAGCGTTCGACGCGGTCGGGCCATGCGGGATGCGCCCACCACCGGGAGCAGGCCAGGGCACCGTGGCAGGCGGTGCGCAGCAGACCGAATCGGACGCCCTTGTCCTCCATCTGTCCGGTAAAGCCGCCGAGGACCCGATCCGCGTGGTCCTCGTACTCTTCGAGGTCTTCCCTGGAGCGAGCCAGTTCGCCGAGAGTCATTCCGGTGGGGAGCCTGCGCTCAGCATTCGTCAGCCATCGGAAGAGACGACCGGCAAGGACGTCCACGTCCTCCGCGTCGGTCCTCGCCAGTGCGGTGCTGTTCGCCGAAGTGATCCCCGACTCGATGCACCAACCCTTCAGGCGCCGACGTATGGCATCCGTGGTGTAGCTGTTGATGCGCATCATGTCGCCGTCCGACAGTCGGCCCTCGGCGTGCCAGTTCTCGATGCAGCTGTTCCGCCAGGCGCCGTTGGTGATGCCGATCGCTACGAGGTCCAGCAATGTGGCCAGGTGGCTGGGGTCCGCGCCGGCCTTGCTGCGAAGGGTCTCCTCCATGACCTCGTCGGTCATCATGGCCTGCGCTTCTTGAAGCATGCGCTGCACTTCGGGGGACATGTCGTCGTCGTTGACCATGTCGAGCGGCCTCTCACGTGTTTTCGGGGGATGCGCAGTTGAGGGTAAGGGTGAGCAGTGACAGTGGCTGGCCGCCAACGTTGCTTTGTGCTTCGCCCCGTTCGACCACTGACACTCCTGAAGGACGTGGTCAGCGTGTGCCAGCGCGAGGGCGTTGCGCCGGTGAGCGGGCCGATACCTGCTGGCTGCCGATCGCCAAGAGCCTCACCTCCCATGGCTTTCGCCACACCCACCGGACCGTGATGGAGGACCTCGGCACCGAGAAGGTCCTCATGGACGAGCGCATGGACCACGTCGACAGTTCCGTCTCCGCTCGCTACGCCCCCGTCACCTCCGGCATTCGCAGGCGCCTCATGCTTGGTTTGACCGAGCAGTGGGAGGCTGCAGTCGAGGATCGCCTGACTATATGCCCCATGTCACCGGTGCGCGTGTTGGACACCTTGCTGCAGAGGCGACGCATGGGCGCATAGGCATGGTTGCGGAATACCTGGGGCTGCACGCCCCGGGCGTTCAGGGAGAGAGGAACCTCGGGCTCGGTCAAGCACCGCTGAAGTGATCACGTCGGCGGACGTTCCGCCAGACCGTACGAGGTCGGCGGAAGTGCTCTGGGTCTGCAGGAGGCCAGGCTGGGCGAGCACTGCAAGCACGTCAACGACGTCAAGAACCGGGTAGGCACGGCGATCGGCAAGGTATCGCGCGACAGCGCGTGCGGCGGGCCTGGGCAGCGCCGCTTCCTTTCCCAAAATGACCCCAGGAACCAATCAGGGGCCCGACCCGCTCTCGCGGATCAGGCCCCTGACCTGGTACTTCACTGTCGGGGTGGCGGGATTTGAACCCACGACCTCTTCGTCCCGAACGAAGCGCGCTGCCAAGCTGCGCCACACCCCGATGTCGCTGCTGTCGCGGCGACGACGCTTACTTTAGCCCACTGGTGGCCAGAGGTGAAATCCGGTTTTGGCGCGGCGGCGGATGGGGTTCGGGCGGGTGTGGTCGACGGCCACGAGGAGGAGAGCCAGGGCGTAGAAGGCGAGGCCCAGGAGGAGGGCGCTGGCCAGGACGTGCTTGTAGCCGTGCTGGGAGACGTCCAGGAAGGGGTGCAGATAGCGGTCGGGGGTGTCGGCGGGGAGCAGTTCGCCGCGGGTGAGGGAGAAGGTCAGGTAGGCCAGGGGGAAGAGCAGCCACGGCGCGGCCTGGTGCAGGTGGAGGCGGTCGGGCTCGGTGAGCAGGAGCCAGTCCAGGAGGGCGGCGATCGGGGCCGCCGTCAGCAGGATCACGGTGGCCGTCCTCTGCCAGAGCGGATGGATGCCGGGCTCGCCCGTGATCGAGAAAGCCGGCGAGGTCCGGGTCAGCAGCGCGTGGTGCACGACAGCCGTGATCACGGCGTAGAGGACGGTCGCTCCGGTCAGCCAGGCCGGCAGCGGCCGGCGGGCCGTCCAGGCCCTGCGGGCCGAGAGGCAGAGGACCAGGGCGAGAAGGATGCTGCTCTGGATCGCGAACGCGCTCAGGACGCGGGCCGGGGAGCCGAGGTGCAGTTCCACGGCCACCGCGGCCACGATCGCCGCGGCGGTGAGGAGGCGGCAGACCGCCGCCCCGAGATGGCGGGTGGGCCCCATGACGGCGGCCGGGGGGACGAAGGAGGAGGGCATCAGCTTGACGATGCCCGGGATCACGGGGAGCTCCGGTATGTCCCGAGGTATGAAAGGCGTCGGAGGTATCTCCGGCACCTCGGGCAGTTCGGGGGTCTCGGCGGCCATGCCCTCACGGTAGGGAGGGCGGACATAGGGGGCGATTCGGGTAGCCCGTATGGGTTACGGATTGCCGCACGGTGCCAGGCATGGCCGTGCGGCGGAAACCGTCCCCGCCCCCGCCTGCGGCGCTATCCCGTCACGGCCGTTCCACCAGCGTCAGCAGCGTCGCCTCCGGGGGGCAGGCGAAGCGGACCGGGGTGTAGCGGTTGGTGCCGCAGCCGGCCGAGACGTGCAGGTAGGACGTCCGGCCCTCGGCGCTGTGGGTGGACAGGCCCTTCACCCGGTCGGTGTCCAGGTCGCAGTTGGTGACCAGGGCGCCGTAGAAGGGGATGCAGAGCTGGCCGCCGTGGGTGTGGCCGGCCAGGACCAGGGGGTAGTCGTCGGCCGTGAAGGCGTCCAGGACGCGCAGGTACGGGGCGTGCACCACGCCCATCGAGAAGTCCGCGTCGGTGGACGGGCCGCCCGCCACCCGCGCGTAGCGGTCCCGCTTGATGTGCGGGTCGTCCAGGCCCGTCAGCTCCACCGAGAGGCCCTCGAGCTTGAGGGTGCCGCGGGTGTTCGTCAGGTTGAGCCAGCCGGCCGCGTCGAAGCCGTCGCGCAGGTCCTCCCACGGGTTGTGGATCACCCCCACGGCGGGCGTGTTGCCGTTCAGGCCGTGCCGGCCGCTGGTCTTCTCCAGCAGGTAGCGGGCCGGGTTGCGCAGCTTGGGGCCGTAGTAGTCGTTGGACCCGAAGACGTACGCGCCCGGGAACTCCATCAGCGGGCCGAGGGCGTCGAGGACCTCCGGAACGCCCTCCGGGTCGGACAGGTTGTCGCCGGTGTTGATCACGAAGTCGGGGCGCAGTCCGGCGAGCGAGCGCAGCCAGCGCTGCTTCTTGCGCTGGCCGCCGACCATGTGGATGTCGGAGACCTGAAGGATCCGCAGGGGGCGCATGCCGGAGGGCAGGACCGGGACCGTCACCCGCCTCAGGCGGAAGGAGCGGGCTTCGAACCCCGCCGAGTAGAGGAGACCGGCGGCCGCGACCGCCGTGATGCCCAGGGGTACTCCGTATCGCGCGCGCATGGGTCCATCGTCTCAGGCCCGTGCCGTCCGGTGGAAATCGCCGGTGGTCCCGGCCGCGGGGCCAACAGGCGCGCCCCGTCCGGAGATCGGCGTTTCCCCGGGGCGCCGTAAATCGACGCGCGGGTGCCTTGCCGTACCTGCGACAATCAAACCCATGACCACGCTCAAGTCGAAGCTGCACGATGACCTCAACGCCGCGATCAAGGAGCGTGACGAGCTCCGCTCCTCGACGCTCCGGCTGACGCTCACCGCGATCACCAAGGAGGAGGTCGCGGGCAAGGAGAAGCGCGAGCTCTCCGACGACGAGGTCCTCAAGGTGATCACCAAGGAGGCCAAGAAGCGCCGCGAGGCGGCCGAGGCCTTCGCGCAGGGTGGTCGTACGGAGTCGGCCGAGCGGGAGAAGGCGGAGGGCGAGCTGCTCGCCACCTACCTGCCCAAGCAGATGTCCGACGAGGAGCTGGAGCGGATCGTCGCCCAGGCCGTTCAGGAGGCGAAGGCCGCCGGTGCGGAGGGGCCGCGGGCCATGGGCGCGGTCATGAAGATCGTGAACCCGAAGGTCGCGGGCCAGGCCGAGGGCGGCCGCGTCGCCGCCGTGGTGAAGAGGCTTCTGGCCGGCTGACCCGGCCGGTTCTCGGGCACGTACGACGAAGGGGCGCCGGCGGATGGCCGACGCCCCTTCGTCGTGGCGGCGGCGGAGGAACGAGCCCCCGCCGCCTGTCCGTCAGCCGTGCCGGCCTCCGTTGCCGTTGCCTCGCGGTCCGCCGTTCGGGCCCTGGAAGAAGCCGTTCGGGAAGGAGATGGACGGGTTCGGGAAGCCGCCGTTGTTGTCGCCGGGGCCGCCGTTGTCGCCGCCGTTCCCGTGACCGTCGCCCCGGTCCCTGCCCTTGTGCTTGTCCTCGTCCTTGGGCGCGTCCGGGATGTTGACGAGGTTGAAGGCCGGGGCCTCCTTGCCGACGAGGGCGCCGGTCATCGCGTCACGCCAGATCGGGCCGGGCACCTGACCGCCGTAGACGAGGGGGTTGAAGACGCCGCCGATGTTGATGTTGATCATCTTGACTCTCTGCGACGCGCTGCCCACCCACACCGCGCCCGACAGGTTCGGCGTGTAGCCGACGAACCACGCGTTCTTGCGCTCGTCCGTCGTACCCGTCTTGCCCGCGTTGGCGCGGTCGGCCAGGCCCGCCTGCGAACCCGTACCGGAGTCGATCACGCCCTGGAGCAGCGTGTTGACGGTGTCCGCGGTCGTCTCGGACATGGCCCGCGTACAGGACGACTTCGGCACCGCGAGCGACTTCTTCTGGCCGCCGATCTTCTGCGTGATCGACTCGATGGCGACCGGCGTGCAGTACGTGCCGCGGGAGGCGAAGGCCGCGTAGGCGCTCGCCATCGTCAGCGGGGAGATGCCCCTGGAGCCGAGCGAGATCGCGGGCACCTCGGGCAGCTTGTCGCCGCTGCCCTGCACCACGTGCAGCTTGTCGACGATCTGCATCACCGGGCAGAGGCCGATGTCGGCGACCATCTGCACGAAGTAGGTGTTGACCGACTTGGCCATCGCCTCCTTCAGCTGGTACGGGCCGACCTCCGACTTGCTCTCGTTGGGCACCTTCTCGTGCCTCTGGTTGGTCCAGGGCTTGCCGCTGCACGTCTGTACGGGATCCGGGTACGGCATCTCGTACGGCGACGAGTACTCCTGCGTCGGCGGCCTGCCCTGCTCCAGCGCGGCCGCCGCCACGAACGGCTTGAACGTCGAACCGGTCGGGAAGCCGTAGTTCGAGCCGCCGAGGTCGCTGCCGACCGAGTAGTTGATCTCGGTCTCGTTCTTGCCGTAGCCGTACGGCTTGGACTGGCCCATCGCGAGGACCTTGCCGGTGCCGGGCTCGACCAGCACCGCCGCGCCCGCGACCGAGTCGGACTGGTAGACGTGCTTCTTCAGCGAGTCCTGCACGGACTGCTGGGCCTGCGGGTCCAGCGTCGTGCGGATGGTCAGTCCGCCCTGGTTCCAGATCTTGGCGCGCTGCTGGCGGGTCTTGCCGAAGACCGGGTCGTTGAGGAAGATCCGCTCGACGTACTTGCAGAAGAAGCCGGCGCCCTTGACCGCGGTGATGCAGCCGTTGCGCGGCTGGGTGACCTTCAGGCCCAGCGGCTCCTTGACGGCCTTGTCGGCCTCCGCCTGTGAGATGTTGCCGACGTTGGCCATCCGCTGGAGCACGACGTTGCGCCGCTTGGTGGCCTCGGCCTCGTCGTTGACGGGGTCGTAGCGGCTCGGGGACTGGACGATGCCGGCGAGGAGCGCCGCCTCGGGCAGGGTCAGGTCCTTGGCGTGCTTGGAGAAGTAGCGCTGGGAGGCGGCCTCGACGCCGTAGGCCTGCTGCCCGAAGTACGTGATGTTGAGGTAGTTCGCGAGGATCTTGTGCTTGCCCAGGTCCTGTTCCACCTGGATCGCGAACTTCAGTTCCTTGACCTTGCGGCCGATGGTCTGCTGGGTGGCCTCCGCGACCTTCGTCGGGTCGTCGCCGGCCTCCTCGACGAAGACGTTCTTGACGTACTGCTGGGTGAGGGTGGAGGCGCCCTCGGAGACCCCGCCGTTCTGCGCGTTCTTGTTGAGCGCGCGGAGCACGCCCTTCAGGTCGATCGCGCCGTGCTCGTAGAAGCGGGAGTCCTCGATCGCGACGATCGCCTTCTGCATGTACGGCGAGATGTCCTTCAGTTCGACCACCGTACGGTCGCGGGAGTAGACCTGGGCGATCTGGTTGCCCTGGCGGTCCAGGATCGTGGTCCGCTGGCTGAGCGGCGGACGCTTGAGGTTGGCCGGGATGTCGTCGAACCCCGTGGCCGATCCCTTGGCGGCCAGGCCCAGCGCGCCGGCCGCGGGCAGTGCGATGCCCGCCATCACGGCTCCCGCGAGCACACTGACACCGAGGAACTTTGCGGCCTGCTGCGTTGGCGACAGACCACCGCCCGAGCGCTTCTTTGGCATGAGGGCAGCCTAATCCGTAGTGATGAGCGTTCCGACGGAGCAGGGCGTCTCGGAATGTTCGAATGCAGGATCGTGACATCCGGGGGCGGCCGGGCGGGGCGCGCCGGTGCCGCGAACGGTGGCCGAGGCGGCGGACCGGCCTGTGTTCTCATTCGCCGGACACGCGTATATGCCTTGGCCTAAGCTGCTCTCGACTGTCACAGCGGTACGGCCACGTATCCATACGTCCGGCAGCCCCGAAACGTTCCGGCTCCCTTCGGCTTTTCTTGGCCGGGTGGTCCGGGTGGTGTCGGGGTGCGCGACCGGAGAGTGTGGAACGGGAGCCCGAATTCCCCCTGTGTGTCATCCGGTGACCGTTACGGCACGCGGCAACTGCCCCGCTGTGCCGGGAATGTCGTGCATGTCGTCAGCTCACTCCCCCGGGTGATCTGCCGCTTCCCCATAGTCCGTTCGGACCATTCAAGATTGGGCCCGCTGGGGGTGTTGCGCCGTGCCCACCTTCCGTAACGTCCTCAACTGGCGGCGGTGAATATGCCGCTGCCGCCGTGGGGGAGCCTCGATTCGGGAGAGGACGGCGCCGGTATGGGCTGGGTTACCGACTGGAGTGCGCAGGCGGCCTGCCGCACTACTGATCCGGATGAACTGTTCGTTCAGGGAGCAGCGCAGAACAGGGCCAAGGCGGTGTGCACCGGATGCCCGGTTCGCACCGAATGCCTCGCTGACGCGCTCGACAACCGTGTCGAGTTCGGCGTCTGGGGAGGCATGACAGAGCGTGAGCGTCGTGCATTGCTGCGCCGGCGGCCGACCGTGACCTCCTGGCGCCGGCTGCTGGAGACCGCGCGCATGGAGTACGAGCGGGGCGCGGGACTGGTGTCCCTCGCCGACGACCAGGTGTACGAGGACTACGCGGCGGTGGGCTGAGCGTCGGACTGGGGCGTCGTCCCTCCGGGCGGCCGGAGCGCGTTCGTGGGTACCTGAGTCGTCCCTCCTGGGCGGTCTTCGGTTGTCCATGTGTCCGGTGGTTGTCCCGGGCTGTCCCGCCGCGGGGAGGGACAGCGGATGACCCGGCGGGCGCCTGTCAGGCGCCCGGATCGGGCAGCTCGTGGCGGTGTTCCGCGAGCCGGTTTCCGATGTCCCGCAGCCCCGTGAGGTCGTGCACGTCACCGGGCAGCGCGGCCACTTCGGCCACCGCCACCTCGGGATGCCGGGCGGCGAAGCGGTCACGCGTGCGCTGCTCACGGGAGAGCAGCTGCATGCGCTCGGCATGCAGCCTCAGCAGGCCCGCGGTGACCTGGTCGACGGACGGCTCCGGCGCGAAGCCGTCGTCGGCGGGCGCCTCGGGGTCCGCGGGAGGTGCGCCGGAATCGGGATGAGCAGCGGGAGAGCCTGAACTGCCGTACTTTGCGGGAGAGTTACGAAGTCCAGCTTTCCCGTCCCGCTGATCCACAATGCGGGAGTCCTCAAGATTTTCCGCGGCGGCGAGCGCCCGCTCGGCCGACAGCTCACCGGCCCCGCTGCCATGCACCCGGTTGAGCACCAGACCGGCCAGCGGCATCTTCTCCGCGGCCAGCCGCTCCACGAAGTACGCGGCCTCGCGCAGCGCGTCCCGCTCCGGGGCCGCGACCACCAGGAACGCGGTTCCCGGTGCCTGGAGCAGCTTGTACGTGGCGTCCGCGCGGGTCCGGAAGCCGCCGAAGGTCGTGTCCATCGCGGCCACGAACGTCTGGACGTCCTTGAGCAGCTGACCGCCCAGCAGCTTGCCGAGCGTGCCGGTCATCATCGACATCCCGACGTTCAGGAACTTCATCCCCGCGCGCCCGCCCAGCTTCGCCGGGGCGGTCAGCAGCCGGATCAGCCGGCCGTCGAGGAAGGAGCCGAGCCGCTTGGGCGCGTCCAGGAAGTCCAGGGCGGAGCGGGAGGGCGGGGTGTCGACGACGATGAGGTCCCACTCGTCCCGGGCCCGCAGCTGGCCCAGCTTCTCCATCGCCATGTACTCCTGCGTGCCGGCGAAGCCCGCGGAGAGCGACTGGTAGAAGGGGTTGGCCAGGATCGCGGCCGCCCGCTCGGAATCCGCGTGCGCCTCGACGACCTCGTCGAAGGTGCGCTTCATGTCGAGCATCATGGCGTGCAGCTCGCCCTCGCCCTCGGTGCCCTTCACCCGGCGCGGGACGTTGTCCAGGGAATCGATGCCCATGGACTGGGCGAGCCGGCGGGCCGGGTCGATGGTCAGGACGACCACCTTGCGGCCGCGTTCGGCGGCGCGCAGGCCGAGGGCCGCCGCGGTGGTGGTCTTGCCGACCCCGCCCGAGCCGCAGCACACCACGATGCGCGTCCCTGGGTCGTCGAGCAGCGGGTCGATCTCCAGCACACGCGTGGGTGCCAGACGGCGGGCGCCGTCGTACGCGTGGGCGGAGGTGCGCGCGGCCTCCCGCTCGGGTGCCGGGTCCGGGCTCATGACATCCCCTGCTTTCGCAGCTCGGTCGCCAGTTCGTACAGGCCCGCCAGGTCCATGCCCTCGGCGAGCAGCGGCAGTTCGTGCAGGGGCAGACCCAGCTCGCTCAGCACGGACCGCTGCTCCTCCTCCAGCGTGTAACGCTCGGCGTACTCCTCGGCCTGTTCCAGCAGCGGTCCCACCAGCCGCTCGGCGTTCTGGCCGCGCCGCGCTCCGCCGAGCCCGGCGGAGGACAGCGACCGGGCGAGCGCGGTGCGCGAAGTGGTCCGTACGAGTTCCAGGTCGTCCGCGTCCAGCATCTGCGGGCGCACCATGTTCACGATGATGCGGCCCACCGGCAGCCGGGCGGCGCGCAGTTCGGCGATGCCGTCGACGGTCTCCTGGACCGGCATCTCCTCCAGCAGCGCCACCAGGTGCACGGCCGTCTCGGGCGACTTCAGCACCCGCATCACCGCCTGGGCCTGATTGTGTATCGGGCCGATCTTCGCCAGGCCCGCCACCTCGTCGTTGACGTTGAGGAAGCGGGTGATGCGCCCGGTGGGCGGCGCGTCCATGATCACGTAGTCGTAGACGAACCGGCCGTCGCGGTCCTTGCGCCGTACCGCCTCGCACGCCTTGCCGGTCAGCAGGACGTCTCTGAGTCCGGGCGCGACGGTGGTGGCGAAGTCGATGGCGCCGAGCTTCTTCAGGGCCCGGCCGGCACCACCCAGCTTGTAGAACATCTGGAGGTAGTCCAGCAGGGCCAGTTCGGGGTCTATGGCCAGCGCGTACACCTCCCCGCCCCCGGGAGCGACTGCGATCTTCCGTTCCTCGTAGGGCAGCGCCTCCGTTTCGAAGAGCTGTGCGATGCCCTGCCGGCCCTCGACCTCGACGAGGAGCGTCCGCTTCCCCTCCGTGGCCAGGGCCAGCGCGAGGGCGGCGGCGACCGTCGTCTTTCCGGTCCCGCCCTTGCCGCTGACGACCTGGAGCCTGCTCACGTATTCGAGACTAACCAGTTCGCGCTCGGGTCACGCGGGAGGCTGTGGACAACCGCGCCGTGGTCGGCCGCGTGGGCCGCCGGAGGCAGCGGATACAGTCGGCCCCATGACCAAGTGGGAATACGCAACCGTGCCGCTGCTCGTCCATGCCACGAAGCAGATTCTGGACACCTGGGGCGAGGACGGCTGGGAGCTCGTCCAGGTCGTGCCCGGACCGAACCCCGAGCAGCTGGTGGCCTACCTGAAGCGGGAGAAGCAGGCATGAGCGCGGTCGAGGCGAGGCTGGCGGAGTTGGGCCTGAGGCTGCCGGAGGTCGTGCCGCCGCTGGCCGCGTACCAGCCGGCCGTGCGGTCCGGCGTGTACGTCTACACCGCGGGACAGCTGCCGATGGTGGAGGGCAAGCTCCCGGTCACCGGCAAGGTGGGCCTGGAGGTCACCCCGGAGGAGGCCAAGGACCTGGCGCGCACCTGCGCGCTCAACGCCCTTGCGGCCGTCAAGTCCGTCGCGGGCGACCTGGACCGTGTCGCACGCGTGGTGAAGGTCGTGGGCTTCGTCGCCTCGGCGGCGGACTTCACCGGCCAGCCCGGGGTCGTCAACGGCGCCAGCGAGCTGCTGGCCGAGGTCCTCGGGGAGAAGGGCGTGCACGCGCGCAGCGCGGTCGGCGTCGCGGTGCTGCCGCTGGACGCGCCCGTGGAGGTGGAGATCCAGGTCGAGCTGGAGCCGTAGGCGGAGCCCTGAACCGGCTCTGACCTCGGCCACCTCTCGAACATTCGCTCACCAGGGGATAGCCTCCGCCCATGGCGAATGGGCAGTGGTTTCCCCCGGACTGGCCGGACCGTATCCGCGCGCTCGCGGACGGCACCCTCACACCGGTGACGCCGAAGCGCGCGGCCACCGTCATGCTCCTGAAGGAGACCGGGCCCGGCCCCGCGGTGCACATGCTGCGCAGACGCGCCTCCATGGCCTTCGCCGGAGGCGCGTACGCGTACCCGGGCGGTGGCGTCGACCCCCGTGACGACGACCACCACGTCCGCTGGGCGGGGCCCTCGCGCGCGTGGTGGGCCGATCGCCTCGGCGTCGACGAGAAGGAGGCCCAGGCGATCGTCTGCGCGGCCGTCCGCGAGACGTACGAGGAGGCCGGCGTCCTGCTCGCAGGGCCCGGCGCGGACAGTGTCGTCGGCGACACCACGGGTGCCGACTGGGAGGCCGACCGCGCCGCCCTGGTCGCCCGTGAGCTGTCGTTCGCGGAGTTCCTGGACCGCCGGGGCCTGGTCCTGCGCTCGGACCTGCTGGGCGCCTGGACCCGCTGGATCACCCCCGAGTTCGAGCCCCGCCGCTACGACACCTGGTTCTTCGTGGCCGCGCTCCCCGAGGGCCAGCGCACCCGGAACGCCTCCACGGAGGCCGACCGCACGGTGTGGATCAGGCCCGTGGAGGCGGCGGCCGCGTACGACCGGGGCGAGCTGCTGATGATGCCGCCCACCATCGCCACCCTGCGCCAGCTGATGCCCTGCGGCAGCCCCGTCGAGGCGCTCGCCGCCGCACGGTCCCGTGATCTGACCCCCGTGCTCGCGCAGGCCCGCCTGGTGGACGGCGAGGTGGTCCTGACCTGGCCGGGGCACGACGAGTTCACCCAGCACGTCCCGAGCGGCACGGCGCGCGCGTGAGCCGCCGCTCCCGTCGGACCGACGTCCAGGAAGGCCTCCTCGCATGACGGACGCAGCAGCGCTGCCCGGACAGCCCCGGGGCGGCGCACTGGCCGGGCCCGCCACCGCGCGGGCCGTCAACGTCCTCGCGCCGAACGCGTCCCCCATGACCCTGGACGGCACCAACACCTGGATCGTCTCGGAGCCGGACTCCGACCTGGCCGTCGTGATCGACCCGGGGCCGCTGGACGAGGGCCACCTGGCCCAGGTGGCCGCCACCGCCGAGGAAGCGGACAAGCGGATCGCGCTGACCCTGCTGACGCACGGCCATCCCGACCACGCCGAGGGCGCCGCCCGCTTCGCCGAGCTGACCCGTACGCGCGTGCGTGCGCTCGATCCGGCCCTGCGGCTGGGCGACGAGGGGCTGGGCGCGGGGGACGTGATCAAGGTGGGCGGGCTGGAGCTGCGGGTCGTACCGACCCCGGGCCATACCGCCGACTCCCTCTGCTTCCACCTGCCTGCCGACCGCGCCGTGCTCACAGGCGACACGATCCTGGGCCGCGGCACGACCGTCGTCGCGCACCCCGACGGCCGTCTCGGTGACTACCTGGACTCGCTGCGGCGGCTCAGGTCCCTCACGGTCGACGACGGCGTCCACACGGTCCTGCCCGGCCACGGGCCCGTCCTGGAGGACGCCCAGGGCGCCGTCGAGTTCTACCTCGCCCACCGGGCCCACCGGCTCGCCCAGGTCGAGACGGCCGTCGAGGCCGGTCACCGGACCCCGTCCCAGGTCGTCGCGCACGTGTACGCCGACGTGGACCGCTCCCTGTGGCCGGCCGCCGAGCTGTCGGTGCGCGCCCAGCTGGAGTACCTGCGGGGGCACGGTCTCATCTGACGGTCGGCGACGAGCCCCGGACCGCTGCCGACGGCGAAGGCCCCGTCCCGGCCGGGACGGGGCCCTCGAGGACCGCGGGAACGGGTCAGCGCGAGCGCTTCGCGAGGCGCTCCACGTCGAGCAGGATCACCGCGCGGGCCTCCAGACGGAGCCAGCCGCGCTGGGCGAAGTCGGCCAGGGCCTTGTTCACGGTCTCACGGGAGGCGCCGACCAGCTGGGCCAGCTCCTCCTGGGTGAGGTCGTGCACCACGTGGATGCCCTCCTCGGACTGCACGCCGAAGCGGCGGGAGAGGTCCAGCAGGGCACGGGCGACACGGCCCGGAACATCGGAGAAGACCAGGTCCGACATCTGGTCGTTGGTCTTGCGCAGGCGCCGGGCGACGGCGCGCAGCAGGGCGCCCGCCACCTCGGGCCGCACGTTCAGCCAGGGCTGGAGGTCGCCGTGGCCGAGGGCGAGCATCTTGACCTCGGTCAGCGCGGTCGCGGTCGCGGTGCGCGGGCCCGGGTCGAACAGCGACAGCTCGCCGATGAGCTCGCCGGGACCGACGACGGCCAGCATGTTCTCGCGGCCGTCCGGGGACGTGCGGTGCAGCTTGACCTTGCCCTCGGTGACCACGTAGAGCCGGTCACCCGGGTCGCCCTCGTGGAACAACGAGTCGCCTCGTGCGAGTGTCACCTCCGTCATGGAGGCGCGAAGCTCCGCGGCCTGCTCGTCGTCGAGCGCCGCGAAGAGCGGATTGCGCCGCAGAACGTCGTCCACGAGTTCTCTCCTTGTCGACCTGCTCAGAGGATCTTGCTCCCCCGTGTGCCAGGGGTCCGTGTTCCCCATTTTGCCGGACGGTCCAAACAGTGTGATCTGTCACAAGGATGCCGCACAGGTGTGCACGTTTACGCGGCAGGGGGCCAATCGGGGGCCGATCTCGGGGGTCCGGAGCGGATGTCGGTGCTGGGCTTTAGGCTGGCCGGGTGTCCAAATCGCCGGTGAGAGCGCAGGCCGAGGGGGCTGGGCGGGTGGTTGTACGTGAGGATTCCGCTGTGGGCGAACAAGAGTCCGGCGATGGAACGAACATGGCAAAAGCGGCGAAAAAGGCACCCTTGAAGAAGGGTGCGGCTGGGAAGAAGGCGCCCTCCGCCAGGAGCGCGGCCCCCGTCAGCAAGGCCGTGGCACCGAAGAAGGTGACGGTCGCGCCGAAGAAGGCCACCGCCGCCGTCAAGAAGGCCGCGCCGGCGAAGACGCTCGCCCCGAAGCCGCCGAAGAACGAGTCGCGCACGGCCCTGGTCCGCCGGGCCCGCCGTATCAACCGCGAGCTCGCCGAGGTGTACCCCTACGCCCACCCGGAACTGGACTTCGAGAACCCCTTCCAGCTGCTGGTCGCCACGGTCCTGTCGGCCCAGACCACGGACCTGCGGGTCAACCAGACCACGCCCGGGCTGTTCGCCAGGTACCCCACCCCCGAGGACCTCGCCGCCGCGAACCCCGAGGAGGTCGAGGAGATCCTCCGGCCCACCGGCTTCTTCCGGGCCAAGACCAAGTCGGTGATAGGCCTGTCCAAGGCGCTGGCGGAGGAGTTCGGCGGCGAGGTCCCGGGGCGGCTCGAGGACCTCGTCAAGCTTCCCGGCGTCGGTCGCAAGACCGCCTTCGTGGTCCTCGGCAACGCCTTCGGCCGGCCCGGCCTGACCGTGGACACGCACTTCCAGCGGCTGGTGCGGCGCTGGCAGTGGACCGAGGAGACCGAGCCCGACAAGATCGAGGCCGCCGTCGCCGCGCTCTTCCCCAAGAGCGACTGGACGATGCTCTCGCACCACGTGATCTTCCACGGCCGCCGCATCTGCCACGCCCGCAAGCCCGCGTGCGGCGCCTGCCCGATCGCCCCGCTCTGCCCGGCCTACGGCGAGGGCGAGACGGACCCGGAGAAGGCGAAGAAGCTGCTGAAGTACGAGAAGGGCGGCTTCCCCGGCCAGCGCCTCAAGCCGCCGCAGTCCTACCTGGACGCGGGCGGCCGGCCGGCACCGCCGCTGGGGGCCGGATGACACCGGCGGAACGATCTCGGTGCCGTCGGGCGTTGGACACGGCGGGATGCCGAGGGGCTCGGACGCGCGACACGGCAGGACCCCGAGGGGTACTGCTGGACGGCGGGCAGGGCGGCGAGGGGAACGGGGGTGGCGATGACGCGGGCCAGTGAGGCGAGCGGGACGCAGGGCGGCTCGGTGGCGCTCAGCAGGGAAGGGCTGCCCGGCTGGCTCGAGCCGGTCGCACGTGTGGCCGAGACGGTCCGGCCGGTCCAGTTGAGCCGCTTCCTGCCGCCGAAGGACGGCGCGGGGCGCCAGTCCGCCGTCCTGATCCTCTTCGGCGAGGCCGAGCGCGGGCCCGAGCTGCTGCTCATGGAGCGGGCGAGCTCGCTGCGCTCGCACGCCGGCCAGCCGTCGTTCCCCGGCGGGGCGCTCGACCCCGAGGACGGCGACCCGCAGGGCGAGGGCCCGCTGCGGGCCGCACTGCGCGAGGCCGAGGAGGAGACCGGGCTCGAACCGGGCGGGGTCCAGCTGTTCGGCGCGCTGCCCCGGCTGTACATCCCGGTCAGCGGCTTCGTGGTCACGCCCGTGCTCGGCTGGTGGCGCGAGCCCAGCCCGGTGGGCGTCGTCGACCCTGCGGAGACCGCACGCGTGTTCACCGTGCCCGTGGCGGATCTCACGAACCCCGACAACCGGGCCACGACCGTCCATCCCAGCGGCCACCGAGGTCCGGCATTCCTGGTCGAATCGGCCCTTGTGTGGGGCTTCACCGCCGGGATCATCGACCGCGTGCTCCACTACGCGGGCTGGGAGCTGCCCTGGGACCGCGACAAGCAGGTCCCGCTCGACTGGGGGTCGTGACAGGGTGGGCACCGCTGCGGTGCTCCCGGGGGGCGGAACTCCAGGAAGACACCGGCCGGCCTGGGGTGATGGGAACATGATGAGGCGAGGCTCGACGCGGTGAACGTGCTGGACATCCTGCTGCTGATCGCCGCCGCGTGGTTCGCGGTCGTGGGCTATCGCCAGGGATTCGTCGTCGGCATCCTGTCGGTGATCGGCTTCCTGGGCGGCGGTCTCCTCGCCGTCTACACGCTCCCGGTGATCTGGGACGCGATGACGGACAACACGCCGGTCAGCACCACCGCGGCCGTCGTCGCGGTCATCGTCGTGATCGTCTGCGCCTCGATCGGCCAGGCCCTGACCACCCACCTCGGCAGCAAGCTGCGCGTGTACATCACCTGGTCACCGGCCCGTGCCCTGGACGCGACCGGCGGCGCCCTGGTCAACGTCGTCGCCATGCTGCTGGTCGCCTGGCTGATCGGCTCGGCCCTCGGCGGCACGACGATACCGACGCTGGGCAAGGAGGTGCGCAACTCCCGGGTGCTGCTCGGAGTCTCCGAGGTGCTGCCCGCGCAGGCCGACACCTGGTTCGCGGACTTCACCTCCGTCCTCGCGCAGAACGGCTTCCCGCAGGTCTTCAGCCCGTTCGCCAACGAGCCCATCACCGACGTGCAGCCCCCGGATCCGGCGCTGGCGAACAGCGTCGTCGCCCTGCGCGCCAAGCAGTCCGTCGTCAAAGTCATGGGCACCGCGCGCAGTTGCGGCAAGGTGCTGGAGGGCAGCGGCTTCGTCTTCGGCAACCGCCGCGTCATGACCAACGCGCACGTCGTGGGCGGGGTCGACGAACCCACCGTGCAGATAGGCGGCGAGGGGCGGAAGTACGACGCCACCGTCGTCCTGTACGACTGGCACCGCGACATCGCCGTGCTCGACGTGCCGGACCTGAAGGCACCGGCCCTGAAGTTCACCGGCACGGACGCGCACAGCGGCGACGGCGCGATCGTCGCCGGCTTCCCGGAGAACGGGTCGTACGACGTCCGGGCCGCGCGGGTGCGCGGCCGCATCACGGCCAGCGGCCCGGACATCTACCACCGCGGCACTGTGCGCCGGGACGTCTACTCGCTGTACACGACCGTGCGCCAGGGCAACTCCGGCGGCCCGCTGCTCACGACCGACGGCAAGGTGTACGGGGTGGTGTTCGCCAAGTCCCTCGACGACGCCGACACCGGCTACGCGCTCACGATCGACGAGATCCAGCAGGACATCGCGCGGGGTCGTACCGCGGACCAGCAGGTGGGCAGCGACGACTGCGCGCTGTAGACCCTCCCGGCCGGTGCCGGGTCAGCTGCGGCTGTGACGCAGGCGTACGGAGACCCAGCGCGCTCGGCGGCGCAGGATGCGGGGAATGCCCACCCTTGGATCCGTGTCCGTCAGCTGCGGAGTGCCGCGCTGGTGGGAGTTGGGACCGTTCACCGAACGGCGGGTGCGTGCTACGTCGTTGTAGTCGTGCGTCCAGCCCATACCGGGACGTCTGCCCCCGCCCCATGGTCGATAACCGCCCGCGGACTCCCCAATTGGCCTATGCGCCGGGCAATTGGCAGTTCGCAGGACAGTTGTTCACGTTCGGATACCGGGCGCATCGGCCGGGTCACCGATCCGGTTCGGGGTCTTTCAGCCAGTTGACCAGCTCCGTCGAGAACGCCACCGGGTCCTCTTCGTGCGGGAAGTGGCCGAGGCCGTCGAAGAGGCGCCAGCGGTAGGGGGCTTCGACGTACTCGCCCGAGCCGGCCGCGCTGCGGGTGCGCTGGACGGGGTCGAGGGAGCCGTGCAGATGCAGTGTCGGCACGCGCACCGGCCGCTTCATCCGGCGGTAGAACTGGATGCCGTCGGGCCGTGCCAGGGAGCGCACCAGCCAGCGGTACGGCTCGACGGAGCAATGTGCCGTCGAGGGAATGCACATGGCGCGGCGGTAGGTCTCCACCGCCTCGTCGGCCGGCAGCCGCGGCCCCGACCAGTCCCGTACGAGCCGGGCCACCAGGGCGCCGTTGTCCGCGGTGAGCTGCCGCTCGGGGATCCAGGGCCGCTGGAACCCCCAGATGTAGGAACTCGCCGCGGTCTGCCGCACGTCCCCGAGCATCGCCGAACGCCAGCGCCTGGGGTGCGGCATCGAGGCCACCGCGAGCCGCCGCACCAGCTTGGGGCGCATCGCGGCCGCCGTCCACGCCAGATAGCCGCCGAGGTCGTGGCCGACCAGCGCGGCGTCCGGCTCGCCGAGCGAGCGGACCACGCCGGTGATGTCCAGGGCGAGGTTGGCCGGGTCGTAACCGCGGGGCGTACGGTCGCTGCCGCCCACGCCGCGCAGGTCCATCGCGACGGCCCGGAAACCGGCGTCGGCGAGGGCGACCAGCTGGTGCCGCCAGGTCCACCAGAACTGCGGGAAGCCGTGCAGCAGCAGGACCAGCGGTCCGTCGCCCAGCTCGGCGATGTGGAAGCGGGCGCCGTTGGCCGCGACGTCCCGGTGCGTCACCTTCCTGCCGCCGGGCAGGCCGATCCGGACGACCGGCGTCGATTGCGCCGAAGGGGTGGCGGGCTCCGTCATGAGGTCGAGCGTGCCACAGCCTCGATGGCCGCGGGGGAGCGGTCCTCCAGGGCGGCCGGCTCCGGACGCGGGTGCGGCTTGGCGTTCTGGAGCACTCCGGCCGTCGCCTTCATGGACGCGGCGACCTTCTGCGGGCCCTGGCTCTTCTTCGCCTTCTTTGCCATGAGCACGCCGATCAGTACCAGTACGAGGGCGATCAGGCAATTGGCCCCGAAGGACACCAGGAAGCAGAGGGCGAGATTCCAGTTGGTCCAGGTCCGAACGCCGTACGCCAGGGCGAAGTTGAGCATCGGCAGGGAGAACAGCAGCAGCGCACCGGCCACGCTGAACGCCCCGCCGCTGGTCGCGCCGCGCTTGAAGTCCTGTCGCAGCTGGGCCTTGGCCAGTGCGATCTCGTCGTGCACCAGTGCCGACATCTCGGTGGTCGCCGAGGCGAACAGCTGGCCGATGCTGCGTTCGGCGCCGACCGGGCTGCCGTCGGGTGCGCTCATCGCGGTCTTCCTCTCCTGCCTGACTGCGGACTCTGTTCCCTCGGTCTTCGTCCGGCTGCTGCCGCTGCCTGACTTCTGCCCGACTGGGAACGCTCCTGTCATTTGTACCGTCCCGTCAGATCATGCCGGACCGCCGTCCTCCTCGCCTGCCCTGCCCGGCACTTCGGCAAGCCTCCCGCTCCCTTCGGCCGTTTTCGCCTCGGCGAGCCGGCGGTGCTCGGCGGCCTTCCGCTCGTGCATCTCGGCCATGCGCAGGTGGTAGGCGGGGTCGTCCTGCTCGTAGACGTCCGGGATGCCGTCGAGGTCGTCGTCGCGCTCCTCGGACTCGCACAGCTTCCGGTACCGGGCGTTGCGCATCTTCAGCAGAACGGTGGCCAGGATCGCCGCGATGAGGGAGCCGGTGAGGACGGAGGCCTTGACCTCGTCGGTGAGCGCCGCGTCGCCGGTGAAGGCGAGTTCGCCGATGAGCAGGGAGACGGTGAAGCCGATCCCGGCGAGCGTGGCCACGGCGAACAGGTCGGCCCAGGCGAGGTCCTCGCTGAGCGACGCCCTGGTGAAGCGGGCGGTGAGCCAGGTCCCGCCGAAGATGCCGACCGTCTTGCCGACGATCAGTCCGAGGACGACGCCGAGTGTCTCGGGCCGGGTGAACACGTTGGCCAGCGCCCCGCCCGAGAGGGAGACGCCCGCGCTGAACAGGGCGAACAGTGGCACCGCCAGGCCCGCTGAGAGCGGCCGTACGAGGTGTTCGATGCGCTCGCCCGGGGAGGCCTTCTCGTTCTCGTGGGGGGCGCAGCGCAGCATCAGGCCCATCGCGACGCCCGCGATGGTGGCGTGCACGCCGCTGTTGTACATCAGCGCCCAGATGACCAGGCCGAGCGGCACGTACACGTACCAGCCGCGCACCCCCTTGCGCAGCAGCAGCCAGAAGACGACGAGTCCGGCCGCCGCCCCGCCCAGCGCGGCGAAGTTCAGGTGGCCGGTGAAGAAGACGGCGATGACCAGGATCGCGAACAGGTCGTCGACGACGGCGAGCGTCAGCAGGAAGGCGCGCAGGGCGCTGGGCAGCGAGGTGCCGATGACCGCGAGCACGGCGAGCGCGAAGGCGATGTCCGTCGCGGTCGGCACCGCCCAGCCGCCGAGCGAGCCGCCCGAGCCGAGGTTGGTCAAAACGTAGACGACGGCCGGTACCGCCATGCCGCACAGCGCGGCGATCACCGGCAGGATCGCGGCCTTGGCGTCTTTCAGGTCCCCGGCCACCAGTTCGCGCTTGAGCTCGATCCCGGCGACGAAGAAGAACACGGCGAGCAGTCCGTCGGCGGCCCAGTGCTCCACGGAGAGGTTCAGGCCGAGGGAGGCGGGGCCCAGGTGGAAGTGCCCGACGCTCTCGTAGCTGCCGCGCAGGGCGGGGATGTTCGCCCAGAGCAGGGCGGCGACCGCGGCGAGCAGGAGGATCACACCACCGACGGTCTCGGTGCGCAGCGCGTCCGCCACGAAGTTCCGCTCGGGCAGGGACAGGCGGCCGAGGAACTTGCGTGCGGGGGTGTCGGTGCGGGGCGCGGTCACGGGAGCCTCCGGTCGGTGGGCATGGCGAATCACATGCCGACCAGACTTCCCGGCGCACCTGAGGGTTTGTTCCGTTGTGTTGTCCCGCCCACCATACCCAAGGGCGGGCCGAGCGGGTCCGGCGTTCCTTTCGCCGGTGCGGAAGGGGCACCGGGCGCTTGTCGCGCCGAGTGCCCCTTGACGCCGTAGTCAGTCCTCGCCCGGATTCCGGGCGGTCCCCGCTCAGTCCTCGCTGGACGACGTGGGCAGCTTGGCCTGGATGAAGTCCATGACGGTGGAGTCGGTCAGCGTCGTGACATCTCCGAGCTGCCGGTTCTCCGCCACGTCACGCAGCAGGCGCCGCATGATCTTCCCGGAGCGGGTCTTCGGCAGCTCCGCCACCGGCAGGATCCGTTTGGGCTTGGCGATCGGGCCGAGGGTCGAACCGACGTGGTCGCGCAGCTCGCCGACCAGGTTCTCGGTCTCCGTGACCGCGCCGCGCAGGATCACGAAGGCGACGATCGCCTGTCCGGTGGTCTCGTCCGTCGCGCCGACCACGGCCGCCTCGGCGACCGACGGGTGGGAGACGAGGGCGGACTCGACCTCGGTGGTGGAGATGTTGTGCCCGGACACGAGCATCACGTCATCCACGCGGCCGAGCAGCCAGATGTCGCCGTCGTCGTCCTTCTTCGCGCCGTCACCGGCGAAGTACCGGCCCTCGAACCGCGACCAGTAGGTGTCGATGAACCGCTGGTCGTCGCCCCAGATGGTGCGCAGCATCGACGGCCACGGCTCGGTGAGCACCAGGTAGCCACCGCCGCCGTTGGGCACCTCGTTCGCCTCGTCGTCCACCACGGTGGCGGAGATGCCGGGCAGCGGCCGCTGGGCCGAGCCGGGCTTGGCGTCGGTCACCCCCGGCAGCGGGGAGATCATGATGCCGCCGGTCTCCGTCTGCCACCAGGTGTCGACGACCGGGGTGCGGTCGCCGCCGATGTTCTTGCGGTACCAGATCCACGCCTCCGGGTTGATCGGCTCACCGACCGAGCCGAGGATGCGCAGGGAGGACAGGTCGAACTTCGCGGGGATGTCGTCGCCCCACTTCATGAACGTACGGATCGCGGTCGGCGCCGTGTAGAGGATCGTCACGCCGTACTTCTGGACGACCTCCCAGAAGCGGCCCTGGTGCGGGGTGTCCGGCGTGCCCTCGTACATGACCTGCGTCGCGCCGTTGGCCAGCGGTCCGTACACGATGTACGAGTGGCCGGTGACCCAGCCGACGTCGGCGGTGCACCAGAACACGTCGGTCTCCGGCTTGAGGTCGAAGACCGACCAGTGCGTGTACGCGACCTGCGTGAGGTAGCCGCCGGAGGTGTGCAGGATGCCCTTCGGCTTCCCCGTGGTGCCCGAGGTGTACAGGATGAACAGCGGGTGCTCCGCCTCGAACGCCTCCGGGGTGTGCTCGGCCGGCTGGCGGTCGACGATCTCGTGCCACCACAGGTCCCGGCCCTCGGTCCAGGCGACCTCCTGGCCGGTGCGGCGGACCACGAGCACGTGGTCGACGTTGTCCACGCGCCCGACCGCCTCGTCGACGGCCGGCTTGAGCGCGGAGGGCTTGCCGCGGCGGTAACCGCCGTCGGCGGTGATCACGACCCGGGCGTCGGCGTCCTTGATGCGGGTGGCGAGCGCGTCCGCGGAGAAGCCGCCGAAGACCACCGAGTGCGTGGCGCCGATCCTGGCGCAGGCCAGCATCGCGACCGCGGTCTCCGGGATCATCGGCATGTAGATCGCGACCCGGTCGCCCTTTCGGACGCCCAGTTCGAGCAGGGCGTTGGCGGCCTTGGAGACCTCGTCCTTGAGTTCGGCGTAGGTGATGGCGCGGTGGTCGCCGGGCTCACCCTCGAAGTGGATCGCGACCCGGTCGCCGTGTCCGGCCTCGACATGCCGGTCGACGCAGTTGTACGCCACGTTGAGCGTGCCGTCCTTGAACCACTTGGCGAACGGCGGGTTCGACCAGTCGAGCGTCTCGGTCGGCTCCACGGCCCAGGTCAGCCGGCGGGCCTGCTCCGCCCAGAAGCCGAGCCGGTCGGCCTTGGCCTGCTCGTACGCGTCCGACGTGACGTTGGCGTTCGCGGCCAGGTCGGCGGGGGGCGCGAAACGTCGCTCCTCCTTCAGGAGGTTGGAGAGTGAAGAACGCTCGTTGTCTGCCATCGTCGCACACCGTCCCAGTGGTTTAGACCAATTAATGCGCCCGATTCTCCGAGGGCCCCAGGGTGTCGGTCAACCCCTCTTATCCTGACACCCGCTCATTCACGGGTCACGCGCGACGGTCCCCGGAGGTTCACTCCTGGACTCCTTTCTTGCTCAGCGCGCTCTGATTGTCACTGACCGCAAGGGAAGGTACCCCAGCCTGCGGCGTCTCCGTCACGTCGGTCCGGGTGAAGGATTCCGGGTGACGACAGCCGCTGAGCTCGACCGAGCCGCCTTGAGCGGTGTGCGTCCGCTGCCAGTCCCGCAGTGACTCGTACGCCGCGTGATCCATGAACGAGCCGTCCAGCCGGACGACCACGGTGGTTCCCGGCGGCACGAGATGCAGGGCCCGGCTGAGCTGGGGCACCGCGAGGAACGTCAACTGCCCCCGTACGTCCAGGTGATGGACTCCCTTCCGCTCTTCGTGCGTGATGCGGGTGCGGGCGAGGCGGCGCAGGGCGACGGCGACGGCTACGGCGATGCCGAGAGCCACGCCCTGCAGAATGCCGAGGACCACCACGCCGAGGGCGGTGGCGGCGTACACCGGGGTCTCCCGGTGGCGGGTCACCGTGCGGATGTGGTGCGGGGACACCATCTGGAGGCCGACGGCCATCACCAGGGCGGCGAGCGAGGCGAGCGGGACGAACTCCAGCACCGGGACCATCAGCAGCGCGGCGATCACTACGAGAAGGCCGTGCAGCATCGTGGAGTTCCGGCTCACGGCGCCCGCGCGCACATTCGCCGTACTTCGCACGGCCACCCCGGCGACCGGCAGGCCACCGAGCGCGCCGGAGACGACGTTGGCGGCGCCCTGGCCGAGCAGTTCCCGGTCCAGGTCCGAGCGGCCGGCCCGGGGGGCCGGTCCCGCGCGGCCCGCGACCAGCTTGTCCACGGCGACTGCGCCGAGCAGCGACTGCACGCTGCACACCAGCGTGGTGCCGAGCACCGCGGCGACGAGCCCGAGCACCGGCCCCTGGGGCAGTCCGGCCAGGGCGTGGCTGCGCCAGGACGGCAGATCGACCCTGGGCAGTACCAGCCCGGTGAGGGAGGCGACGGCGGTGGCCGCGGCGACGGCGACGAGCGCGGCCGGCACCCTGCCCAGCAGGCGGCCTGGCCGACCGGGCAGGCGTGGCCAGGACAGCAGCACCGCCAGGGTCAGCGCGCTCACCGCGAGGGCCGCCGGGTCGAGAGCGGTCAACTGGGCGGGTATGGCTCGGAGGTTGTCGACGACGGAGCTCTGCGGGCTGCCGCCGAGGGCGATGTGCACCTGGGCGACGGCGATGGTCACCCCGATCCCGGCGAGCATGCCGTGCACGACGGCGGGGCTGACGGCGAGCGCGCCGCGGGCCACGCGCAGGCAGCCGAGGGCGAGTTGGGCGAGACCGGCGAGAACGGTGATCGCGCAGGTCGTACGCCATCCATAACGGTGGATCAGATCGGCGGTCACGACGGTGAGTCCGGCGGCGGGGCCGCTGACCTGGAGCGGTGAGCCGCCGAGCCGCCCGGCGACGAGTCCGCCCACGGCTGCGGCCACGAGGCCGGCCCGCAGCGGAGCGCCGGTGGCCAGGGCGATACCGAGGGAGAGGGGCAGGGCGATCAGGAAAACCGCGACGGAGGCCGACACGTCGGCGCCCGTGAGGCGGAGGCGGCGTGGGCGCCGGGGCGGGCTGTGGGGCGGGTGCGCACGCTCGGTGCGGGCGGATTTCGCGGTGTCGTCGGGGGCGCAGGCCGGCATGTTCACCGTCTCCTCGGGATGGCGCGGGCGCGGAACTTGCGGCTGAATCAAAGGGATTCAGCGGGAACGGCGGATTCAACGATTGGTAAAGCGATCGTAATGCCGCGTAAAGCCCATGCCTAGACCGTCTGCTCAAACGGGGCAGCAAATCACCTCGTTGAGTGAAGTGGACTTTTTACCGGCTTGTCCTACTAATTCCTTCTCCGGTCCGTGCGATCTTGACGGCACTGTCGGCCCGTCCGGCACATCACCAGCACACGCCGTCTCGGCGTTGGACGAGAGAAGGAAGAAGGTGGGCGGAACATGGCCGCCACCCAGAGGATCGCCGTGGGCGTCGCCGTCGCCGCGGTCTGCGCCTCGTCGCTCGCGGGTTGCGCGAGCGACCAGGCGCCGAGGCAGGGCGCGCCCGGCGCCCCGCAGAAGGGCCCCCAACTGCCCGGCAGTGTCGTCCGCCTGATCGGCGACGGGTCCACCGCGTACACCGGCGCGCAGCCGCACCTGCCCAGGCCGGAGCGGCTCAAGGCCGGTGAGAAGCCGCCGCAGTTCGTCGTTTTCTCCTGGGACGGGGCCGGGGAGGACAGTCAGAAGCTGTTCTCCCGCTTCCGCCAGGTGGCCAAGGCCAACAACGCGACCATGACCTTCTTCCTCAGCGGCGTGTACCTGCTTCCGCAGGAGAAGCGTGACCTGTACCGGCCGCCGCAGCACGCCCCCGGCAGCTCCGAAATCGGCTTCAATGACGCGCAGGGCATCGCCGACACGGTCGAGCAGGCACGGCTGGCTTGGCTGGAGGGCAATGAGATCGGCACCCACTTCAACGGTCACTTCTGCGGCCCCGACGGCGGGGTCGGAAATTGGTCGGTCGACGAGTGGAAGAGCGAGATCTCCCAGGCCAAGCAGTTCGTGAAGACCTGGAAGACCAATACAGGCATGAAGAGCGCCGCCTCGCTGCCCTTCGACTACGACAAGGAGCTCATCGGCGGCCGCACCCCGTGCCTGGAGGGCCAGAAGAACTTCGTCAAGGCGGCGAGCCGGCTGGGCTTCCGTTACGACAGCAGCGGCGTCAACAACCAGGAGTGGCCCAAGAAGAAGGACGGTCTGTGGGACCTGTCGATGCAGTTGGTGCCCTTCCCCGGGCACACCTTCGAGCAGCTGACCATGGACTACAACTTCATGGTCAACCAGTCCGGCACGCAGACCCAGGGCGACCCCGCGAAGTTCGGCTACTGGGGCAACCAGATGCGTGACGGCCTGCTCAAGGGCTTCCAGCGGGCCTACGACGGCAACCGCGCCCCGCTGGTGATCGGCAACCACTTCGAGTCCTGGAACGGCGGCACCTACATGCGCGCCGTCGAGGACGTCGTGAAGCAGGTGTGCAACAAGCCCGACGTGCGCTGCGTCTCCTTCCACCAGCTGGCCGACTGGCTGGACGCCCAGGACCCGCGGACCCTCGACCGGCTGCGGACCCTCGAGGTCGGCGAGGCCCCGAAGCAGGGCTGGGCGTCCTTCCTGTCGTCGCGCCCGGCCCCGGCCCCCAAGGGCGTGCCCGGCGCGCCCAAGCCGTAGCGGCACTCCAAGCCGTGGCGGCACTCCAAGCCGTGGCGGGCCCGTGGGTAGTGCCGGGCTCCGTGCCGGGGCGGGAGTCCCGGCCGCGGCTGGGCCTCGGGCCCGTGGCGGGACTCACGCCGGGGCGGTGACACCCTCGCCGAGGACGAAGCCGGGGTCGATCTGGGCCGCGAGGTCGGCCCCGGTCCGCTCGTTTCCCCACGAGGC
Organism: Streptomyces sp. NBC_01788; assembly: GCF_035917575.1. Classification (GTDB taxonomy): domain Bacteria; phylum Actinomycetota; class Actinomycetes; order Streptomycetales; family Streptomycetaceae; genus Streptomyces. The sequence continues at coordinate 4,317,548 of NZ_CP109090.1, forward strand.
GGCGTTCTTCAGGTGGAAGTGCACCATCTGGCGGGTGTAGCGGTCCCAGTCGCGCAGCTCGTAGGTGGCGTCGGCGGCGACCTGGAGCATGCGCAGGGCGCGGCGGTTGGCGTCCTCCAGGAACTCGAACCGGGGCGGCCGGCCCTTCTCCATGGCGCGCACCCAGTCGGAGTGCCCGACGGTCACGAGCAGGTCGTCCCCGACCTCGGCGCGCAGGAAGTCGAGGTCGTCCCGGCCCTGCACCTTGTTGCCGACGACGCGCAGCACGACCCCGTAGTCACGGGCGTACTCCTTGTACTGGCGGTAGACGGAGACCCCCTTCCGGGTCGGCTCGGCGACGAGGAACGTGATGTCGAAGCGGGTGAACATGCCGGAGGCGAAGGAGTCCGAGCCCGCCGTCATGTCGACCACGGCGTACTCGTCGCGGCTGTCCACCAGGTGGTTCAGAAACAGCTCCACCGCCCCGGTCTTGGAGTGGTAGCAGGCGACCCCCAGGTCGGCGTCCGTGAAGGGGCCGGTGACCATCAAACGGACGGCCGCGCCGTCGAGTTCCACAGGGTGCGCGCAGGCGTCGTAGAGCGGGTTGTCCTCGCACAGGCGCAGCAGGCGCGAGCCCTCGCCCGGCGGGGTCGTCTTGATCATCGTCTCGGCGGAGGTGATGCGCGGGTTGGTGCCGCGCAGGCAGTCCTTGATCAGCGGCAGATGGTCGCCCATCGCCGGCAGTGCGGCGGACTGCGTCTCCTCCAGGCCGAGCGCGGCCCCCAGATGCTGGTTGATGTCGGCGTCGATCGCCACGACGGGCGCGCCGGTGGCCGCGAGATGCCGGATGAACAGGGAGGACAGAGTGGTCTTGCCGCTGCCGCCCTTCCCGACGAAAGCAATTTTCATGTTCACGAAGCGTAGTGGCCTGATTGCTGAGGGTGTAGAGATGCGTGAAGAAGACCACTCCATCGTGGGGCGGGGTGCTCGGGCCCGTAGGGTCTTACTCATGAGTACGACAGGCGCGACCGCCGAGCCTCCGCCGAGCTCTCGCACGAGCCCGAACAGGCAGGATCCCCTTGCGGCCCTGGGTGCGCTGCCCGGTGTGGCCGAGTCCGTGGAGTCCGTACGCAAGGCCGTGGACCGGGTGTACGGGCACCGGGTCATGCGGCGCAGGAGCAACGAGGTCACCTCCGAGGCGGCGCTGCGTGCTGCGCGCGGCTCCGGGGCGCTGTCCGGTGCGGACTGGGCCCTGGAGGAGGTGCGGCGCCGCTCCGACTTCAGCGGTGACGGCGAGGCGCGGGTGATGGGCGCCGCCCTGAGACTGACGGCCGAGGCCGGGCAACTGCTGTCCATCTGGCGGCAGTCGCCCCTGCGGGTGCTGGCCCGGCTGCACCTGGTCGCCGCCGCGAGCCAGGAGGGCGCGGTCGGGCGGCCGCGCCAGGCGGGTGAGAGTGTCGGCGAGCCGCTGATCGAACTGGCGCCGCCGAGCGCCGATGAGGTCTCCGGGCGCCTGGAGGGGCTGTCGGAACTGATCATCGCCGGCGGCTCCGCGCCCGCCCTGGTGACGGCGGCCGTGGTGCATGGCGAGCTTCTGGCGCTGCGGCCCTTCGTCTCCCACAACGGGCTGATCGCCCGGGCAGCCGAGCGCATCGTCCTGGTCGGCAGCGGTCTCGACCCCAAGTCGGTCTGCCCCGCCGAGGTCGGCCACGCCGAACTGGGCCGCGCGGCCTACCTGGCCGCCCTCGACGGCTATGTCTCCGGCACCCCGGAGGGCATGGCGGCCTGGATCGCCCACTGTGCCAGGGCGGTGGAACTGGGAGCGCGCGAGTCCACAGCGGTGTGTGAGGCGCTTCAGCGCGGGGCGGCGTGACGGACCCGGACACAGGGTTGCGGCGGTACGAGAACTCGTACCGCCGCTGGCATGAGCACCGAGTTACCAAGCGTCCTCGATATGTCGCCCATCAGGCCGGGATCTTTGCCCGTCACCTGGTGCGGCTGGCCCGTAATCGACGGGTCGACGTCGCGTGGGTGCCCGGTGTTCATGCTCGGTCCGTGGGGCCAATAGCGCTGTTAAAGGTGATCCTTGCGGATGTCCTTCGGTCTCGCGGGCCGTCGAATCCTTTGTACTGCAAGCGGGGTACAAGCGGAACCCCCGGCTGCACTTCTTTACTTTCAGGTTCAAACAGGAGCTAAACGGGCGCGCTGGTGCCGTGCGGCATTTCAAGGCGGCCGAGCGGCGGATCAGGCGATCGAGTTCCGGCGCCGGCTCGTGTACCAGACGAGTCCCGCGGTGGCCGCTGCCGCGCCTATGGCTGCCATCGCGACCAGGGCCGGACGCGGCGGCACCGAGAAGGCGGGCAGCCGTTGCTTGAGCCGCACCGGCCGGTGGAAGTCGAGAACCGGCCACGCACGCGCGACGGCCTCCCGGCGCAGCGCCCGGTCGGGGTTCACGGCGTGCGGATGCCCAACCGACTCCAGCATCGGCAGATCGGTCACCGAGTCGCTGTAGGCGTAGCAGCGGCTGAGGTCGTACCCCTCGGACTCGGCCAGCTCGCGGATCGCCTCCGCCTTCGTCGGGCCGTAGGCGTAGTACTCCACCTCGCCGGTGAAGCAGCCGTCCTCTCCCACCACCATCCGGGTGGCCACCACGCGGTCCGCGCCCAGCAGTTCGCCGATCGGCTCGACCACCTCCGCGCCCGACGTGGACACGATGACCACGTCGCGGCCGGCGGTGTGGTGCTCCTCGATGAGGGAGGCGGCCTCGTCGTAGATGATCGGGTCGATCAGGTCGTGCAGCGTCTCGGCGACGATCTCCTTGACCTGCCGCACGTTCCAGCCGCGGCACAGCGCGGACAGGTACTCGCGCATGCGCTCCATCTGGTCGTGGTCGGCGCCGCCGGCGAGGAAGACGAACTGGGCGTACGCCGTTCGCAACACGGCCCTGCGGTTGATCAGTCCGCCTTGGTAGAACGACTTGCTGAAGGTGAGCGTGCTCGACTTCGCAATGACCGTCTTGTCCAGATCGAAGAAGGCCGCTGTGCGGGGCAAGGAGTGGTTTTCCACGCCCCTGAGCATAGGGGCAGCCCATTCGGCGTAAGGTGGGCGTGTGGGTTTGCCTGAGAAGGCTCTCGGGTACACCATGGAAGTCACGGATCGTTCGCGACCGTGCCAACGCGGTCCGACTCCTCCCCCCCCGAGTCGGCCGTGAAGACGACCCCCGCTCTCCCCCCCGGCGGGGGTCGTCGCATGTCCGGGTGGGTTTCTCCCTTTCTGTCCGTGGTTGCCGAGCCGAATCGGCCGCATCACGCGGGTTGGGCCATCTCCATGATCTGTCACCGTGCGTAGTTGTGTCGCTGCTCTGTGGAAGTCGCACGGGAACCAGTACACGGGTCACCGGTATGGGTGACGGCGATATTCACAGCCATCGAGTCGTCCACAGTTTTTGACCAAGATCCACACGATTTTCCGGATCACTGCACCGTGATTCCGACGCGCACCGCTCCCGGCGAGTTCTTGGCCGGTTCCGATTGTCCGGGCGCGCGCGTGCGGCCGGTTCCGTATCGGCCGCCCAAAGGAAGGCCGATCGCCGGTTCTTCTCATGTTCGGGATTCGCGGGGCCGCACGAGCCACGCGCACGAAGCAGCGAAGGGGGTCCGACCCGTGGCCGGAACCGTCACACACGATCCACCGCCCGAGGCCGGAGGGTTGCAGGGCAGACCACTGATCGTCACCGAGGACGCCGGACTCCTCGACGACCTGCTGCGCCTGTGCGCGGCGGCCGGCGCCACACCCGAGGTCCATCACGGCCTGCCCGAGCGCAGAGGCGGCTGGGAGACGGCACCGCTGGTGCTGGTCGGCGACGACGCCGCCCGGCGGGTGCGCGGGGCCGCCCGCCGGCGCGGAGTGGTGCTGGTCGGCCGGGACCAGGACGACCCCGGGATCTGGCGGCGCGCCATCGAGATCGGCGCCGACCACGTGCTGGTGCTGCCCGACGGCGAGCAGTGGCTGGTCGACCGCATCGCCGACGTCGCCGAGGGCGTCGGCCGACCCGCGCTCACCGTGGGCGTCATCGGCGGCCGCGGCGGAGCGGGCGCGTCCACCCTGGCCTGCGCCCTCGCCGTCACCGCCGCCCGGGAGGGCCTGCGCACCCTGCTCGTGGACGCGGATCCGCTGGGCGGCGGCCTCGACGTCCTGCTGGGCGGGGAGACGGCCGAGGGACTGCGCTGGCCCGCGTTCGCCGCCTCGCGCGGAAGAGTCGGCGGCGGCGCCCTGGAGGAGTCGCTGCCCGAACTGCACTCGCTGCGCGTGCTCAGCTGGGACCGCGGCGACTGCGTTGCCGTCCCGCCGCAGGCTGTCCGGGCGGTGCTGGCCGCCGCCCGTCGGCGCGGCGGCGCCGTGGTGGTCGACCTGCCCCGCCGCGTCGACGAAGGGGTCGCCGAGGCCCTCGCCCAGATCGACCTCGGCCTGCTCGTGGTCCCCGCCGAACTGCGCGCCGTGGCGGCCGCGGCACGGGTGGCGTCCGCGGCCGGCATGGTCCTGCGCGATCTGCGGGTGGCGGTCCGGGGGCCGTACGCGCCCGGGCTCGACGACCGTGAGGTGGCCAGGCTGCTCGGCCTGCCGCTGGCGGGCGAGGTGCCCGTGGAGTCGGCGCTGCGGCGCTCCGGCGAGGGCAGGACCCCGCCCGGCGCGGTGGCGCGCGGACCGCTCGCCCGTTTCTGCACCGCCTTCTGGGAGCGGGCGCTGATCGAGGCGGCGGCCGCATGAGGACGGTTGCCGAACACCTGCGGACGGCGCCCGCGGACGCGCTGCGCGAGCCCGCGCCCGCCAACGGGCCTCGGATGCCGGTGGAGTTGCTGGACGGCGTACGGCAGTGGCTCGCCGAGAGCGGGGCCGAGCCGACGCCCGCGCGGGTCGCGCAGGCCCTGCGCGAACAGGGCCGGGTGCTCGGGGACGCGGAAGTGCTCGGCGCGGCAGAGCGGTTGCGCTCCGAACTGATCGGCAGCGGTCCGCTGGAGCCGTTGCTGGCCGATCCGTCGGTGACCGACGTCCTCGTGTCGGCCCCGGACCGGGTGTGGGTGGACCGGGGCGGCGGACTGGAGCGGGCCGCCGTTGCCTTCCCGGACGCGGCTGCCGTACGGCGCCTCGCGCAGCGCCTGGCCGCCGTGGCCGGCCGACGGCTGGACGACGCCCGGCCATGGGTCGACGCCCGGCTGCCCGACGGCACCCGGCTGCACGCCGTGCTGCCTCCCGTCGCCGTCGGCTGCACCTGCCTGTCCCTGCGGGTCGTACGGCCACGCGCGTTCACGCTGGAGGAACTGGTCGCGGCGGGCACGGTGCCGCCCGGCGGGGACCGCGTACTGCGGGCGCTGATCGAGGCCCGGCTGTCCTTCCTCATCAGCGGAGGGACCGGAACCGGGAAGACCACGCTACTCAGCGCACTGCTCGGGCTTGCGGGGTCCGGTGAGCGGATCGTCCTCGCCGAGGACTCCGCGGAGCTGCGACCCGACCACCCGCACGTCGTCCGCCTGGAGACCAGACCCGCCAACCAGGAGGGCGCGGGCCTGGTCACCCTCGAGGACCTGGTGCGGCAGGCACTGCGGATGCGGCCGGACCGACTGGTCGTGGGCGAGGTGCGCGGCGGCGAGGTGGTCCACCTTCTGGCCGCCCTCAACACCGGCCACGAAGGCGGCTGCTGCACAGTGCACGCCAACGCCGCCGCGGACGTCCCCGCCCGGCTGGAGGCGCTGGGTACCGCCGCCGGGCTCGACCGGGCAGCGCTGCACAGCCAGTTGGCAGCCGCGCTGTCGGTGGTGCTGCACCTCGTGCGGGACCGTTCCGGGAGGCGGCGGATCGCCGAGGTGCGGGTGCTGGAGCGGGATGCCTCGGGACTGGTGCGGACCGTGCCGGCGCTGCGCTGGGGTGCGGAGGCTTTCGTGGCGGAACCGGGGTGGGAGCGGCTGCGGGGGCTGCTCCGGAGGGAGAGCGGGAGAGGGGGCGAGGACCGCGATGGATGAGGGGTTCTGGGGCTCGGTCCGGGTGGCCGCGGGCGCGGTGTGTGCGGGGGCGGCCGTGTGGCTGCTGGCCGTGTTGCTGTTGGGCGGGTGGCACTCCGCGGCACGGCGGGCGCGGGTGCTGTTCGCCGGCGGCGGGCCGGAGGGCCCGGGACAGCCACCCTCCGACCGGATCCTTCGCCAACTGACCCAGGTCAGCGGACGGTTGCGCGCCGAATGGTGGGCACCGGCCGCCGGGCTGGTGCTCGCGGTGCTGGGCGCCTCGGTGCTGCCGGTCGTCGCGGGGGCGGTCGGGGTGCCGCTGCTGCGCCGCACCCGGCTCGCCCGGGCGGCACGCCGACGGCAGGAGCGGCAGGCGGACGCGGTGATCGCCCTGTGCGGGGCCCTCGCCGGAGAGGTGCGGGCCGGTCGGCAGCCGGGAGAGGCGCTGCTGTGCGCCGCGCGGGACTCGGGCGGGCTCGGCGACGCGCAGGCGGCGGTGCTGGCGGCGGCCCGGTTCGGCGGGGACGTGCCCGCCGCGCTGGCCGGGGCGGCCCGGCAGCCGGGGGCCGAGGGCCTGCGCGGCCTCGCGGCCTGCTGGCGGGTGGCCGTGGACCAGGGCGCGGGCCTGGCGGCAGGCCTGGACCGGCTCGAAGGGGCACTGCGGGCGGAGCGCGACCAACGTGCCGATCTGCGGGCTCAGCTGTCGGGGGCCAGGGCCACGGCCGTCATGCTCGCCGGTCTGCCGGCCCTCGGACTCCTGCTGGGCGAGGCCATGGGGGCCGACCCCCTGCGGGTGCTGCTGCACACGGGAGCGGGGCTGGGCTGCCTGGTCATCGGTGGCGTGCTGGAGGGCGCGGGCCTGTGGTGGGCCTTGCGGATCGTGCGAGCGGCGGAGGCGATGTGAGCGCGGGCGGTGTTGTCCACAGGCTGGGGACGGTCGCGGGGGCGGCGGCGCTCCTGTGGCTGACGGTGAGATGGCTGGAGGCGATGGGCCGGGAGCGGAGCGCACGGCGGCGTACGGCCGCGCTGCTGGGGACGGAGCGGACGGCGGAGGAGGCACGGCGCTCGCGTGCACGGCTCCGTGCGACAAGTGGCCTGCGGCAGTGCTTGCCGGCGGTGGGTGTCGCCGGGGCCGGGTGGGTGCTGGTCGGCGGGCTGACCGGGCTCGTGCTCGGGCTCGCCGGGGCGGCCGGGATGTGGCAGTGGCGGCGGCGGACGGCGAGCCGTCCCGAAGCGGAGTCCGACGCGGCCGAAGCCGCCCGTCAACTCCCGCTCGCGGCCGACCTGCTGGCGGCCTGTGTCGCGGCCGGTGGCGGCCCGGTGATCGCCGCCCAGGCCGTCGGAGAGGCCCTGGGCGGCCCCGTCGGGGACGCGCTGGCCCAGGGAGCCGCCCAGGTCCGGCTCGGCGGGCCGCCGGCAGACGCCTGGCGCGGACTCGCCTCGATACCGGGAGCCGCGGCCCTGGCGCGGCTGCTGGAGCGGGCCGACGAGTCGGGCCTTCCCGCCGCGGGCCCGGCCGCCCGTCTCGCGGCCGACGTCCGCGCCGACCGGGCGCGCACCGCGACGGCCAGGGCACGCCGGGCGGCCGTACTGGTCACCGCACCGGTGGGGCTGTGCTTCCTGCCCGCCTTCGTCGCGGTGGGCGTGCTGCCCGTGCTGATCGGCCTCGCGGGCGGACTGCTGAGCGGAGGTGGTGGCTGAGGGCGGCGGCGGAACCGAACCGACAGAGAACCAACAGGCAAGCAACGGACCAAGCAACAGACCAAGACCTCACGGGGGTTGATATGTACGGAAAGGTATGGGCACGGCTGCGTGCCCTGATGTGCCGGGACGCGGGGATGGTGACGTCCGAGTACGCGATGGGGATCATCGCGGCGGTGGCGTTCGCCGTCCTGCTCTACGAGGTGGTGACGAGCGGCCAGGTCAAGACGGAGTTGCAGAACATCGTGAAGCGAGCGCTCAGTGCGCGGATGTGATCGGGCACGGGCATGGGCGCGGGCACGCCGAGCCGAACGGGTGGGCGCCGACGCGGGGTTCGTGACTGCGGAGGCCGCCATGGTCCTGCCCGTGCTGGTGCTCGTGGTGACGACGCTTGTCTGGGTCCTGCTGGTGGTGCTCGCGCAGATCCAGTGCGTGGACGCGGCACGGGCGGGAGCCCGGGCCGCCGCCCGCCAGGACCCCGAGGGCTCGGTGACCCGAGTGGCCCGGGACGTGGCACCGCACGGTGCGAAGGTCACGGTGATCCGCCGGGGAGACCACGTGCACGTGGTCGTCGTGGCCGACCCGCCGGGGCTGGGCGTGCTGCCCTTCCAACTGAGGGAGGAAGCCGTGGCGGAGGCGGAGGACATGGTCGGGACGCGCGCCCAGCGGGGAGCGGGGACGTGAAACGGAGGACGGGGACGTGAGGGGCCGCATTCCGGGGTTCCGCCGCTTCCGCCGGCTCATCCGTGGCGGGTGTCGAGGGCGCCGTCTGTCGGACCGTGGTTCCGCCACCGTGTGGAGCGTCGGCGCGATCGCCCTGCTGTGCGTGGTGTTCGGCATCGGTCTCGCTCTGGGGGAGGCGGTAGTTGACCGGCACCGCGCGGCCGGCGCGGCCGACCTCGCCGCTCTGGCGGCGGCGGGCCACTGGGCCGAGGGCGGCGCCGTCGCCTGTGCCCGGGCGGAGAAGGTGGCCAGGGCACAGGGCGCCCGGCTCGTCCGGTGCGCGATCGTGGGCGACACCTCGGACGTCACGGCGGCGGCGCAACGGGGGCCCTTCACCGCGGAGGTGAGGGCGAGAGCGGGTCCGGCGACCCCGGCGGACGCTCCAGCGGGACCGGTTGCCCCATCGGACACCCCTGCGGGGCCCGGGGAACGCGCGGCAGGCGCGGCGGGGTCAGGGGAGCCGGCAGCGGGGGCGACGGTGCCAGGGGAGCCGGCAGCAGGGTCCGTGCGGCCTGGAGGGCCCACGGCATGAGCCAGGGCAGGGTCCAGGGCCCCTGCGGGATCCACGGCAGGTACAGCCGGCCTCACGCCCCCTGCGGGCTCCATAGCCGGGCCCACGGCTCCCGCCGGATCCACCGCGCCGCCACCTTTCACCCGCGTGGACCAAGCCCCCGCCTTCGCCCGGGCATCCGCCTAGGCCTCGGTCTCCGCTCCGATCTGAGGCCTCGTCTCCGCCCCCGCCTCCGCCTCCTCCGTCTCTTCCTCCGGAGCCGCCTTCAGCAGCACCGTCAGCAGACGTACCGCCCCCCTCTTGTGCAGCGGGTCGTTGCCGTTGCCGCACTTGGGGGACTGGATGCAGGACGGGCAGCCGGAGTCGCACTCGCAGGAGGCGATGGCCTCGCGGGTGGCGGAGAGCCAGGCGCGCGCGGTGTGGAAGGCGCGCTCGGCGAAGCCCGCGCCGCCCGGATGGCCGTCGTAGACGAAGACCGTGGGCAGCCGCGTGTCGGGGTGCAGCGGGACGGACACGCCGCCGATGTCCCAGCGGTCGCAGGTGGCGAACAGGGGCAGCATGCCGATCGACGCGTGCTCCGCCGCGTGCAGGGCGCCGCCGAGGATCTCCGGGTTGACGCGGGCCTCGTCGAGCTGGTCCTCGGTGACCGTCCACCACACCGCGCGGGTGCGCAGCGTACGAGGAGGGAGGTCGAGTTTCGTCTCGCCGAGCACTTCGCCGGTGATGACACGTCTGCGCAGGAAGGAGACCACCTGGTTGGTGACCTCGACGGAGCCGTAGCACAGGCGGCCGTCGCCCCAGGGCACCTCGGTGTCCGTCTCCAGGACGGAGATCGCCGTCGTGTCGCGGGCGACCGTGGTGTACGGCGGGGCGGCCTCCTCGACCAGGGCGACCGAGTCGTCCAGGTCGAGGGAGCGCACCAGGTACGTGCGGCCCTGGTGCAGATGGACCGCGCCCTCGTGGACCGAGGTGTGCGCGGCGCCCGCGTCGACCGTGCCGAGCAGCCGGCCGGTGCCGGACTCGACGATCTGCACCGGCCGTCCGCCCTCGCCGCGGATGTCGGTGAGGTCCGCGGCCCGTTCCCGGCGGGTCCAGTGCCAGGCCTTCGTCCGGCGGCGCAGCAGCTTCGCGGCCTCCAGCTGCGGCAGCAGCTCGGCGCAGGCCGGGCCGAACAGTTCGGTGTCCTCGTCGGTGAGCGGCAGCTCGGCGGCGGCCGCGCACAGGTGCGGGGCGAGGACGTACGGGTTGTCGGGGTCGAGGACCGTGGACTCGACCGGCTGGTCGAACAGGGCCTCGGGATGGTGGACGAGGAAGGTGTCCAACGGGTCGTCGCGGGCGACCAGCACAGCGAGGGCGCCCTGACCGGAGCGTCCCGCGCGGCCCGCCTGCTGCCACAGGGAGGCGCGGGTGCCCGGGTAACCGGCGATCAGCACGGCGTCCAGGCCGGACACGTCCACGCCCAGTTCCAGGGCGGTCGTGGCGGCCAGGCCCAGGAGTTCGCCGGAGTGCAGGGCGCGTTCCAGGGCGCGACGCTCCTCGGGCAGGTAGCCGCCCCGGTAGGCCGCGACACGCCGGGAGAGCGGCCGGTCGATCTCGGCCAGCCGCTCCTGGGCGATCACCGAGATCAGCTCGGCGCCGCGCCGGGACCGTACGAAGGCGACCGAACGCACGCCCTGGAGGGCGAGGTCGGTCAGCAGGTCCGCCGTCTCGGCGGTGGCGGTACGCCGGACGGGCGCGCCCCGTTCGCCCCGCAGCTCGGTCAGCGGGGGCTCCCAGAGGGCGAACACCAGTTCACCGCGGGGTGAGGCGTCGTCGGCCACCTCCACCACGGGCACGCCGGTGAGACGGCGTGCGGCCACCGCGGGCTCCGCCGCGGTCGCCGAGGCCAGCAGGAAGACCGGAGAGGCGCCGTAGCGCGCGCACAGCCGGCGCAGTCGGCGCAGGACCTGGGCGACATGGGAGCCGAAGACGCCGCGGTAGGTGTGGCACTCGTCGATGACGACGTACTTCAGGGCCCGCAGGAAGGAGGACCAGCGCGGGTGCGAGGGCAGGATCCCGCGGTGCAGCATGTCGGGGTTGGTCAGGACGTGGTTGGCGTACTGGCGGATCCACTCGCGTTCCTCGGGCGGGGTGTCGCCGTCGTACACCGCGGGGCGTACGGCCTTGCCCAGCGGCCGGGCGAGTTCCTTCACCGCGCGGCACTGGTCGGCCGCGAGGGCCTTGGTGGGGGCCAGGTACAGGGTGGTGGCGCCGCGGCCGTTGGCCGCCTCGGAACCGTCCAGCAGCGTCGAGAGCACCGGGACGAGGTAGGCCAGAGACTTGCCGGACGCGGTGCCGGTGGCGACGACGACGGAGTCACCGTCCAGGGCGTGTTCCGCGGCGCGCGCCTGGTGCGCCCACGGGTGCTCGATCCCGCACGCCTGGACCGCCGCGATCACCTCCGGCCGAATCCGGTCGGGCCAGACGGCATGGCGCCCCGCGCGCGGGGGCAAGTGCTCCGTATGAGTGATGCGCGCAGCCCGGCTCTGCCCCGCGGCGAGCCGGTCGAGGACCGTGCCCGGCGCCAGGCGGGTGACGGGGGCAGCCGGGGATCGATCGGATCGGTGATTCTTGGCCATCGGCACCGAGTCTGTCACCGACGTGCAGGACAATGGGACCAAGGCGTCGTGCACGCCTGCCGGTAAGTGATTGAATGCCATCGCGGCTGGCGAACCGTCCCGGGGGCTTCAAGCCGAGGTGTCCTGAGGGGCGACCGCTCGATAGCAAGGTGCTGGAGGATCCGTGGACCTGTCCCTGTCGACCCGTACCGTCGGCGATCGTACGGTCGTCGAGGTCGGTGGCGAAATCGACGTATATACCGCGCCCAAGCTGCGCGAGCAGCTGGTCGAGCTTGTGAACGACGGGAATTTCCACCTCGTCGTCGACATGGAGGGCGTGGACTTCCTCGACTCCACCGGGCTCGGCGTACTGGTCGGTGGCCTGAAGCGAGTGCGTGCCCATGAGGGCTCGCTGCGCCTGGTGTGCAACCAGGAGCGCATTCTCAAGATCTTCCGTATCACCGGTCTCACCAAGGTGTTCCCGATCCACACCTCGGTGGACGAAGCGGTGGCAGCCACCGACTGACCGCCGGCCCCGGGCCGGTGACCGGGGCGGAAGAGTCCAAGCGGAGGCCGGGCATTTCGGCGGCCCGGCCCTCCGGCAGCACGCCCGTAGCTCCGAGGGGGATGCATGGCCACCGTCGAACTCCGTTTCAGCGCGCTGCCCGAGCACGTCAGGACCGCCCGTCTGGTGGCGGCAGCGGTGGCGCGCAGGGCCGGAGTGGACGAGGCCGTCCTCGACGAGGTCAGACTCGCCGTCGGCGAGGCCTGCACGCGGGCTGTGGGGCTGCATCGCAACAGCGGGATCTCGGCACCGGTGAAGGTGATGCTGACCGAGGAGGAGAAGCAGTTCTCCATCGAGGTCGGCGACGAGGCCCGGCACGCGCCGTTCCACGCCGGGGATGCCCCGGGCGTGGTGGACGAGGCTGAAGCCGAGGAGGACGAGATGGGCCTCGCGGTCATCAGCGGCCTCGTCGACGATGTGGAGGTCTCTGCAGGGGAGCATGGCGGGCTGATCAAGATGACCTGGCCGACCACGCCGCCGCCGGTCGCGACGCTCCCCTGACCCACCTCACCCGTTCGGCGCACTACATGAGGGCCCTGCTTCGCAGGGCCCTTCTTGTTGCGTGACCGCCTCCACCAGGTACATTTGAATTCGTGAATGAATTCACGACCTGTCGGCAGATCATTTGATCAATCATTGATCGCGGGTCAATGGTTTTGAACCATTACCTCTTTCGGGTTCCGTGGCGTGACGTCGATCATTTGCTGAAGAGCAGGTGAAGGGCAATTCGGTTCGCCGCGCTCTGTTTTGATCAGGTTCCGCTACCTACAATCCGTCCACATCTTGAGCTCAGCCCAAGCGTCAAGGAGGACGAATGGCGGGGCTTTCTACCCCTCAGCAGTCAGGTCACCCCACAACCTTCGCAGCTGCAGTGTTGACCAATGACAATCGGATCATCGTGGCGGTCATCGCAGCCGTCGCGCTGGCCGCGCTCGTGGTCGCGGGCATCCTGGTGCGCCAGGTGCTGGCAGCGGGCGAGGGCACCAGCAGCATGAAGAAGATCGCGGAAGCGGTCCAGGAAGGCGCGAACGCCTATCTGGGCCGTCAGCTGCGCACGCTCGGCGTATTCGCCGTGATCGTTTTCTTCCTGCTCTTGCTGCTGCCTGCGGACGACTGGAATCAGCGCGCCGGACGATCGGTGTTCTTTCTGATCGGAGCCGCCTTCTCGGCGGCGACCGGCTATATCGGCATGTGGCTCGCCGTGCGCAGCAATGTACGTGTCGCCGCGGCGGCCCGGGAAGCGACCCCTTCGGCGGGTGAGCCGGAAAAGGATCTCACCGCCGTCTCGCACAAGGCCATGAAGATCGCTTTTCGCACCGGCGGTGTCGTCGGCATGTTCACGGTGGGGCTCGGCCTGCTCGGCGCCTCCTGTGTGGTGCTGGTGTACGCGGCCGACGCGCCGAAGGTGCTGGAGGGCTTCGGCCTCGGTGCCGCGCTGATCGCGATGTTCATGCGGGTGGGCGGCGGCATCTTCACCAAGGCCGCCGACGTCGGCGCCGACCTGGTCGGCAAGGTCGAGCAGGGCATTCCGGAGGATGATCCTCGCAATGCCGCGACCATCGCCGACAACGTGGGCGACAACGTCGGCGACTGCGCGGGCATGGCGGCCGACCTCTTCGAGTCGTACGCCGTCACGCTGGTCGCCGCGCTCATCCTGGGCAAGGCGGCCTTCGGCAACGACGGACTCGCCTTCCCGCTGCTGGTGCCGGCCATCGGCGTGATCACCGCGATGATCGGGATCTTCGCGGTGGCGCCGCGCCGCGCCGACCGCAGCGGCATGAGCGCGATCAACCGCGGCTTCTTCATCTCCGCGGTGATCTCACTCGCCCTGGTCGCGGTCGCCGTCTTCCTCTACCTGCCGTCGACGTACTCCGGTCTCACCGGCGTCACCGACGCGACGATCAGGGGCAAGGACGGCGACCCGCGGATCCTCGCCCTGGTCGCGGTCGGGATCGGCATCCTGCTGGCCGCGGTGATCCAGCAGCTGACCGGCTACTTCACCGAGACCACCCGGCGGCCGGTCAGAGACATCGGCAAGACCTCGCTCACCGGCCCGGCCACGGTCGTCCTCGCCGGTGTCTCCGTCGGCCTGGAGTCGGCGGTCTACACCGCCCTGCTGATCGGCCTCAGCGTGTACGGGGCCTTCCTGCTCGGCGGTACGTCGATCATGCTGGCACTGTTCGCGGTGGCGCTGGCCGGCACCGGACTGCTCACCACGGTCGGCGTGATCGTCGCCATGGACACCTTCGGCCCGGTCTCCGACAACGCCCAGGGCATCGCCGAGATGTCCGGCGACGTCGAGGGCGCGGGCGCCCAGGTGCTCACCAACCTGGACGCGGTGGGCAACACCACCAAGGCCATCACCAAGGGCATCGCCATCGCCACCGCCGTGCTCGCGGCCTCGGCGCTCTTCGGGTCGTACCGGGACGCCATCACCACAGGCGCGCGTGACGTCGGGGAGAAACTGACCGGCTCGGGCGCGCCGATGACGCTGACCATGGACATCTCGCAGCCCAACAACCTGGTCGGCCTCATCGCCGGCGCGGCGGTCGTCTTCCTCTTCTCGGGGCTGGCGATCAACGCGGTGTCCCGGTCGGCCGGTTCGGTGGTGTTCGAGGTGCGCCGGCAGTTCCGCGAGAAGCCCGGGATCATGGACTTCAGCGAGAAGCCGGAGTACGGCAAGGTCGTCGACATCTGCACCAAGGACGCCCTGCGCGAACTCGCCACGCCCGGGCTGCTCGCCGTCATGGCGCCCATCTTCATCGGGTTCACGCTCGGGGTCGGTGCGCTGGGCGCCTACCTCGCGGGCGCGATCGGCGCGGGCACGCTGATGGCGGTGTTCCTCGCCAACTCCGGTGGCGCCTGGGACAACGCCAAGAAGCTCGTCGAGGACGGCCACCACGGCGGCAAGGGCAGCGTGGCCCATGAGGCCACGGTGATCGGGGACACGGTGGGCGATCCCTTCAAGGACACCGCCGGCCCCGCGATCAACCCGCTGCTGAAGGTGATGAACCTGGTGTCGCTGCTCATCGCGCCCGCGGTCATCAAGTTCTCCTACGGCAGCGACAAGAGCCTCGGAGTGCGGATCGCGGTCGCGGTCCTGTCGCTGGCCGTGATCGTCGGCGCGGTCTACATCTCCAAGCGGCGCGGCATCGCCGTGGGGGACGACGACTCCGAAACGGTCTCCAAGTCAGCCGATGCCGCGGTGGTGTCGTAGACGGTCTCATCCCGGGCCCAGCTCAGGAGACGGGCGGGCGGCGCGTACGACGCGTCGCCCGCCCGCCGCGTGTGCGGACGCTCCCAGTGAGCCTTCTCTCGCTTGGTGCAAATGGCCTCAAGACACCACACAAGGGGCGACCGACTCGCTGGTGCGGCCGACACGGCGTGTATGTTCCGGGGCCGAGGGCCATGGAAGGGACCAAACCGGTGAACAAGAAGCTCGCGGCCGCATTGTCCGGCGGTGCGGTACTCGTGCTGGCACTGACGGGCTGCACCAACAGCGCTGCCGACAGCAAGAGCGACGCGCTGAACGCCTGGGCCAAGCAGGTGTGCGACGCGGTGCAGCCGCAGGCGAAGAAGATCGAGGCCGCGAACACCGCCATCCAGAAGGAGACCTCGGACAACAGCGCGCCGGCCCAGGTCCAGAAGACCGACGCGCAGGCCTTCCAGGACATGGCCGACGCCTACAAGGCCATCGGGCAGGCCGTGAACACGGCCGGCGCGCCCGAGGTCGACAACGGCCAGAAGAAGCAGCAGGACGCGGTCAAGGAGCTCAACGGCCTGTCGGCCTCGTACACCTCCCTGAAGGAGCAGGTGGACAAGCTCGACACCAAGAACCAGGCCAAGTTCGCGGACGGCCTCAAGGACATCGCCACCCGGCTGGACAAGCTGAGCCGGACCGGGAACGACGCGCTGAAGAACCTCGAGGAGGGCGACGTCGGCAGGGCGATGGCCCAGCAGCCGAGCTGCAAGTCCGCCTCAGCCACCCCGTCCGGTTCCGCCTCGTCCCCGGCGACGAACGGCTGACGTACGCAGACGCACGACGCGCGCCGAGACGCGCGCGTGCGCTGTCGGAGTGAGCCGACACAATGGGGGGCGTGAGTGACACCAGCCTGCCCGCACTGCCCGCCTCCGACCGACCGGACGTCGCCGCCCGGCTCAGGGACGCCCTGCTCGGCGCCTCCTTCACCGCCGACGGACTGCTCGAACTGCTCGGCGCGCCCGCGTACGCCGCGCTGGCGCGCAGCGAGACCGTACCCGCGATGCGGGCCACACGCGGCGACACGCCGCTGGAGCTTCTGGTCCGGCTGTTCCTGCTCCAGCAGCCGGTGCCGTACGCGCGCGTGGCGGACGTCCTGCCCGCCGAGGCGTGCCTGGAGACCGGCTGGCTGGTGCGCGTCGGCGCGGACGAGGTAGCCGCGGCCGTGGACGTCCGGCCCTACGGCGGACTCGACGGCGAGGACTGGTTCATCGTGTCCGACCTGGGCTGTGCGGTGGGCGGCGCGGGCGGGATCGGCAGCCGGGACGAGGGGGTCGTCCTCGGCGTCGGCGGCGCCTCCACGACCCTGGCCGGCATCACGGTCCGCACGCCGGTCGGCTCCGCGCTCGACCTCGGCACCGGCTCCGGCATCCAGGCGCTGCACGCCGGCCGGCACGCCACGCGCGTGACCGCGACCGACGTCAATCCGCGCGCGCTGCACATCACCGCCCTGACGCTGGCGCTGTCCGGCGCGCGGGCCGCCGATCTGCGCCAGGGCTCGCTGTTCGAGCCGGTCCATGACGACGAGCGGTTCGACCTGATCGTGTCGAACCCGCCCTTCGTGATCTCCCCGGGCGCCCGGCTGACGTACCGCGACGGCGGGATGGCTGGGGACGATCTGTGCCGCACGCTCGTCCAGGAGGCGGGCGACCGGCTGAACGAGGGCGGATTCGCGCAGTTCCTCGCCAACTGGCAGCACGTCGAGGGCGAGGACTGGCAGGACAGGCTCAGGTCCTGGGTGCCCCGCGGGTGCGACGCGTGGATCGTGCAGCGCGAGGTGCAGGACGTCACGCAGTACGCCGAGCTGTGGCTGAGGGACGCGGGCGACCACCGCGGTGACGCCGCGGAGTACCAGGAGCGGTACGACGTCTGGCTGGAGGAGTTCGAGGCGCGCAAGGTCAGGGCCGTGGGCTTTGGCTGGATCACGCTGCGCAGGACAAGCTCCGCGACGCCCTCGATCACCGTGGAGGAGTGGCCGCACCCGGTGGAGCAGCCGCTCGGCGACACCGTCCAGGCGCACTTCGCCCGCGTCGACTACCTGCGGGAACACGACGACGCCGCCCTGCTCGACGGTCACTTCCGGCTCGTGCGCGAGGTGGTCCAGGAGCAGGTCGGACTGCCCGGCGCCGAGGACCCCGAGCATGTCGTGCTGCGCCAGAACCGGGGGATGCGCCGGGCCACCGCGGTGGACACGGTGGGCGCCGGCTTCGCCGGTGTCTGCGACGGCACGCTGAGCGCCGGCCGCATCCTGGACGCCATCGCCCAGCTGATGGGCGAGAGTCCGCTTCTCCTGCGCGACCGCACACCGGCCCAGATCCGCCTGTTGGTGGAGCAGGGTTTCATCGAACCGGCGCAGAAACCGGGGGAAGAACCGGCTCAGTGACCGGTTCGGCGACCGGATCAGTGATCGGTTCGAGCGACCGGTGAGGCTGCGGGGGCGACGGCGAGTTCTCGTCGTTTCCGCGGCCTGTCAGTCCGTTTCGATCGGGCTCGGCCATGCTTTTCGATCCTTGCCTGGGGTCGGGCGGGAAAAGGCGGAAAAAAAAGCGGAGAACTTGATTCCCGTCACGTGCGGAAGGGGTGGGAGCACCGCCCCGGGAAGCGGGCCGACTCGTGTTCACCGCGGGTTCGTGCCGTCGTCGCCCGCGGCTGTCAGCCTCCCGTACCGGGGCACGCGGGGACGGGAGAGCACGTACATGGAGAGCGGTCCGGCGATCTTCACGGGAACGGTGTTCTCCCTGTTCGGAGCAGCCTTGTTGGGGTGGACGGCGGTCCGGGTCCGGCACCGGGAGACCATCGCCGCCGGCCTGCCGCGCACCGCGTCGGCGACCGTCGCGACCCTGGCCGCCGTGACCGCCCTGACCCTCGGCGTGTGGTGCTTCGGGCGGCTGTGAGAGCCGCGGCGCCTGTCCGGTCTCCGTAACTGAGAAATCACCCTCCGCATCAGCGCGAACGGCCTGGTGAGCACTCCGGGCGGCAGGAAGGGGGGTAGTCGGGTTACCGTTCGAGTGGCCGTTGCGGGCTTTTCCCGTTTGACACGGGGGCGGGATGTACCGTCACACTCCGCAGCGTCACCACGACCCGACCCCCGGGAAATCAAGGCCTGGGGAGGCCCCAGCGTCGACCGGAGAGAAGAGCGAAGTTGTCCCCGACCAGCGAGACCGCACAGGGCGGCCGCCGACTCGTCATCGTCGAGTCGCCTGCCAAGGCGAAGACGATCAAGGGCTACCTCGGCCCCGGCTACATCGTCGAGGCGAGCGTCGGGCACATCCGCGACCTTCCCAGCGGCGCCGCGGAGGTGCCCGAGAAGTACACCGGCGAGGTCCGCCGCCTCGGTGTGGACGTGGAACACGACTTCCAGCCGATCTATGTCGTCAACGCGGACAAGAAGGCCCAGGTCAAGAAGCTCAAGGATCTGCTGAAGGAGTCCGACGAGCTGTTCCTCGCCACCGATGAGGACCGCGAGGGCGAGGCCATCGCCTGGCACCTTCAGGAGGTGCTCAAGCCGAAGATCCCGGTCAAGCGGATGGTCTTCCACGAGATCACCAAGGACGCCATCCGGGAGGCGGTCGCCAACCCGCGCCAGCTCAACCAGCGGCTGGTCGACGCCCAGGAGACCCGGCGCATCCTCGACCGCCTCTACGGCTACGAGGTCTCGCCCGTGCTGTGGAAGAAGGTCATGCCGCGGCTGTCGGCGGGCCGGGTCCAGTCCGTCGCGACACGGCTCGTGGTCGAGCGGGAGCGCGAGCGCATGGCGTTCCGCTCCGCCGCGTACTGGGACCTGACCGGCACCTTCGCGACCGGCCGCGCGGGCGACCCGAGCGACCCGTCGTCGCTGGTCGCACGCCTGCAGACCGTCGACGGCAGGCGCGTCGCGCAGGGCCGCGACTTCGACTCCCTGGGCCGGCTCAAGAACGAGAGCATCCTCCACCTCGACGAGGCGAACGCCCGTGCGCTAGCCGCCGCCCTGGAGGACACCCGCTTCTCCGTCCGCTCGGTCGAGTCCAAGCCGTACCGCCGCTCGCCGTACGCCCCGTTCCGTACGACGACGCTCCAGCAGGAGGCCAGCCGCAAGCTCGGCTTCGGGGCGAAGGCGACCATGCAGATCGCGCAGAAGCTGTACGAGAACGGCTTCATCACGTACATGCGTACGGACTCCACGACCCTGAGCGACACGGCGATCGCCGCCGCGCGCGCCCAGGTCACCCACCTCTACGGCGCCGACTACCTGCCGCCGCAGCCCCGTACGTACGCCGGCAAGGTCAAGAACGCGCAGGAGGCGCACGAGGCGATCCGTCCTTCGGGTGATCGTTTCCGCACGCCCGCCGAGACGTCCCTGACCGGCGACCAGTTCAAGCTCTACGAGCTGATCTGGAAGCGGACGGTCGCCTCCCAGATGAAGGACGCGACCGGCAACAGCGTGACCGTGCGGATCGGCGGCACCGCGGCCGACGGCCGGGACGTGGAGTTCAGCGCCTCCGGCAAGACGATCACCTTCCACGGCTTCCTCAAGGCGTACGTCGAGGGCGCCGACGACCCCAACGCCGAGCTCGACGACCGCGAGCGCCGGCTGCCCCAGGTCGGCGAGGGCGACGCGCTCACGGCCGAGGAGATCACGGTCGACGGCCACGCCACCAAGCCCCCGGCCCGTTACACCGAGGCCAGCCTGGTCAAGGAGCTGGAGGAGCGCGAGATCGGCCGCCCGTCGACGTACGCGTCGATCATCGGCACGATCCTCGACCGCGGCTACGTCTTCAAGAAGGGCACGGCTCTCGTGCCGTCCTTCCTGTCCTTCGCCGTGGTCAACCTCCTGGAGAAGCACTTCGGGCGGCTCGTCGACTACGACTTCACCGCCAGGATGGAGGACGACCTCGACCGCATCGCGCGCGGTGAGGCGAAGGCCGTGCCGTGGCTGAAGCGCTTCTACTTCGGCGAGACGGCGTCCGGCAGCGGCCCCGGCGGCGCCGCCGAGGCCGGCAACGGCGACGGGGACCACCTCGGCGGCCTCAAGGAGCTGGTGACGGACCTGGGCGCCATCGACGCGCGCGAGGTGTCGTCGTTCCCGGTCGGCAACGACATCGTGCTGCGGGTCGGCCGATACGGCCCGTACATCGAGCGCGGTGAGAAGGAGACCGACACCCACCAGCGCGCCGACATCCCGGACGACCTGGCCCCCGACGAGCTGTCCGTCGAGTTCGCCGAGGAACTGCTCGCCAGGCCGAGCGGCGACTTCGAACTGGGCGCCGACCCGGCCACCGGCCACACGATCGTCGCCAAGGACGGCCGCTACGGCCCGTACGTCACCGAGGTGCTCCCCGAGGGCACCCGGAAGACCGGCAAGAACGCGGTCAAGGCGCGTACGGCCTCGCTGTTCAAGTCGATGTCCCTGGACACGGTCACCCTGGACGACGCCCTGAAGCTCATGTCGCTGCCGCGTGTCGTCGGCGCCGACGCGGAGGGCCAGGAGATCACCGCGCAGAACGGCCGCTACGGTCCGTACCTGAAGAAGGGAACGGACTCGCGTTCCCTGCAGTCCGAGGACCAGCTCTTCACGATCACGCTGGAAGAGGCGCTGGCGATCTACGCCCAGCCCAAGCAGCGGGGCCGCGCGGCCGCCAAGCCGCCGCTGAAGGAGCTCGGCGCCGACCCGGTCAGCGGCAAGCCGGTCGTGGTGAAGGACGGCCGCTTCGGCCCGTACGTCACCGACGGCGAGACCAACGCGACTCTGCGCTCCGGCGACAGCGTCGAGGCGATCACCCCGGAGCGCGGTTTCGAGCTCCTCGCCGAGAAGCGCGCGAAGAGCCCGGCCAAGAAGACCGCGAAGAAGGCCGCCGCCAAGAAGACGACGGCGAAGAAGACGGCGTCCACGGCGGCGAAGAAGACCGCGGCGAAGAAGACGACCACCGCCAAGAAGACGGTGGCGAAGAAGACCACCGCGAAGAAGACCACCGCGAAGAAGACCACCGCGAAGGCGACGGCCGCCGAGGCGGCGGAGGACTGATCGCGCGGCGGATCCGTCACGGCTCCTCTCCGGAGGACCGGTCGCACCACGGATCCCTCACGGCTCCTTTGCAAAAGGCACGCCCCGGCATCACTTTGGTGTCGGGGCGTGCGCACCTCCGGTCGGTCACTCCGAGCTGTCGGTGCGTCCCGATAGGCTGAACGCATGACGCGAGCCGAGCAGCCAACGGCCCACACCTCCACACCCGACGACGCGCTCCTCACCGATTCCCGCGAGCGTGCCGTCCGCGCCCTGCTGCGTCGGCCGCAGTTGCGGCGGCTGTGGAGCGCCCAACTGGCCGAAGGCGTCGGGGACACCCTCGCGCTCCTGGTCCTGGTCGTCCTCGCCCTCCAGGCGGCGGCCGTCACCGGCTCTTTCGGCGGTGGCTACCGGGGCGTGGCCTTCGCAGTGGCGACGGTCTTCGGAGTGCGCGTCCTGGCGACGCTGTTCTTCGGCGCGGTCCTCCTCGGACCGCTCACCTCGCTCACCTCCCAGGAGGGGCCGCTCGACCGGCGCTGGACCATGGTCGGCGCCGACGGCCTGCGTGCCGCCCTGCTGATCGTCGCCCCGCTGTGGATCGACTGGACGCCGGACAACGCCCTGGTCCTCCTCCTGGTCACCGCCTTCGTGACCGGGGCCGCCGAGCGCCTCTGGAGCGTGTGTCGGGACGGCGCGGCCCCCGCGCTGCTGCCCGCCCCGCCCCCGGAGGGCGCCACGGTGCGCCCGCTGCCGGACCACATGGACGCCCTGCGCCGCCTGTCGCTGCGGACCACCTTCCTGGCGGTCCCGCTGGCGGCCGCTGCCCTGATCGCCGCCTCCCTGGTCAACAACCTCCTGGGCACCGCAGTCGCCTGGTTCGACCAGCACCAGGCGGCCCTCGGCGCGTACGTCGCGGCCGGACTGTTCGCCGCCTCCCTGTCCGTGCTGACCTACCTGGAACTGCCGGGTACCCGCACCCCGCGCCCGCGCTCGCCGCTGGAGGGACTGCGCCGCCCGAAGACGGGTTCAGGTGTCGACAAGGGCCGCACGGGTGCCGTGCCGCTTCTCGTGCTCGCCTGCGCGTCCGTCGCCGGGGCCATCGCGGCCGCCGTCGCCGTCTGCGTGCTGCACGCCACGGACCTGCACGGCGGTCCGGTGCTGTACGGGCTGGCGGTGCTCGCCCTGACCGGTGGTGTCGCGGTCGGCATCCGTACGGCGCCGAAGGCGCTGGTCTCCCTGTCGCGGCGACGGCTGCTGGCCCTGACGATCGCCCTCACCGGCGTCGCCCTGCTCGCCGCCGGGCTGGTCCCCGACGTCACCACGGTCCTGCTGATCCTCGCGCTGGCCGGCGTGAGCGCGGGCGCCGCCGCCAACACCGGGCACACGCTGCTCGACCAGGAGGCCGAGGACTACCGCAAGCCGCGCATGACCGAGCACCTGCACGCGGTGGTGCGCGTCTTCGTGGCGCTCGGTGTCGTGCTCGCCCCCGTGGTCGCGGCCGGGATCGGCCCGCACCGGCTCCAGGACGGCCGGTTCGTGTTCGCGCACGGCGGCGCCGCGTTCACGCTGATGCTGGTCGGCGCGCTGCTGCTGCCGGTGGCCGCGCTGGTCCTCGCCAAGGTCGACGACCGCTCCGGCGTACCGCTGCGGCAGGACCTCGTCGACGCCCTGCGGGGCGGCGACGACCCGGTGACGGCCCCGGCGGAGTCCGGGTTCTTCATCGCCCTGGAGGGCGGTGACGGCGCCGGCAAGTCCACGCAGGCCGAGGCGCTCGCCGACTGGATCAGGTCCAAGGGCCACGAGGTCGTCCTCACCCGCGAGCCGGGTGCCACTCCTGTGGGCAAGCGGCTGCGCTCGATCCTGCTGGACGTGTCCTCGCAGGGGCTGTCCCACCGCGCGGAGGCCCTGCTGTACGCCGCCGACCGCGCGGAGCACGTCGACACGGTCGTACGGCCCGCGCTGAAGCGGGGCGCCGTGGTGATCACCGACCGGTACATCGACTCCTCCGTCGCCTACCAGGGCGCGGGCCGCGACCTGTCCCCGACCGAGATCGCGCGGATCTCCCGCTGGGCGACGAACGGTCTTGTGCCGCATCTGACGGTCCTGCTGGACGTCTCGCCGGAGACCGCCCGGGAGCGGTTCACGGAGGCGCCCGACCGTCTGGAGTCGGAGCCGGCCGAGTTCCACGCGCGCGTGCGGTCCGGTTTCCTGGCGCTGGCCGCCGCCGACCCCGGCCGCTACCTCGTTGTGGACGCCGGGCAGGAGCCGGAGGCGGTGACCACGGTCGTCCGGCACCGGCTCGACCAGATGCTGCCGCTGTCCGAGGCCGAGCTGAAGGCGCAGAAGGAAGCGCGCAGGAAGGCCGAGGAGGAGGCGCGCCGCAAGGCCGAGGAGGAGGCCCGGCGCAAGGCCGAGGAGGAGCGCCAGGAGCGCGAACGCCAGGAGCAGCTGGCCCGGCTGCGCGCCGAGGAGGAGGAGCGCAAGCGGCGCGAGCTGGAGGAGGCGCAGCGGCGCGAGGCGGAGCGGCAGGCCGAGGAGGCCCGGCTGCGCGCCGAGGAGGCCCGCCGCAAGGCCGAGGAGGAACAGGCCCGGCTGCTCGCGGAGGAGCGGGCACGGGCGGAGGCCGAGGCGCGCCGCAAGGCCGAGGAGGAGCAGCGGCGTCTGCAGGCCGAGGAGGAGGAGCGGCTGCGCGCCGAGGCCGAGGCGCGGCGGATGGAGAAGCAGCGCAAGGCGGAGGAGGCCCTGCGCCGGGCCGAGGAGGCCCGGCGGGCGGCGGAGCAGGCAGCGGCCACCGCGCAGACGGGTCCGCGCCGGTCCACGGAGCCCTCGGCCGCGGCGGTGCCGCCGGAGGCGATGACCGTGCCGACGCCGGTGGTGACGCCGACGAACGCGTCGGGCGGGCCCGTGGACGAGACCGCGGTGCTGCCGCCGGTGCGGGACGAGCGGCCGGCCGGTGAGCCTTCGGGCGAGGGCTCGGAGCGGGGCACGGGCCGGGGCTCGGACCAGGCCAGGGGCCGTGGCTCGGGCGAGGACTCCCGTGGGATGTCGCGTGGGCCGGCGGAGTCGGGGCGGCCGCGGACGGCTGGTGAGTCGGAGTCCGAGGTGACCGCGAAGCTGCCGAAGCCCGTGGTGGCGCCGGGCGCCGCAGACGAGACGGCCGTACTGCCGCCCGTCCCGCCGGGAGCCGTGGACGAGACCGCCGTGCTGCCGGCCTTCACGCCGGGGGCCGCGGACGAGACGGCGGTCCTGCCTCCGGTGCGCGGGGAGGACCCCGCGGACCGGTTCCCGCCCGGTTTCTTCCGGGACGAGCGGGACGGACGGGGCGAGCGGTCGCGGGCCGTTCGGCACGACGACGGCGACGACCGTACGCGGGAGCTGCCCCAGGTCGACGCCGAGGCGGTCGCCCGGCGGCGGCCGCGGCCGGACTGGGCCGAGGAGACGCCCCTCGACGACCTGCCGACCCTGGCGGACGAACTGCTGGGCCCGCGCGAGGACGGCGACGGGCCCGACGACGGCGAGGGCAGGGGCCGGCGACGCTGAGCCGAACCTCGTGTCGGCACGGGGGCCGAGACTTCCCCCATGCCGAAGAGGTCCGGCCCGCGCCCCGGAGGCGGCCGCCCGCGTGGGGCTCGGAGGCGGCCGTCGGCGTGGGGGCTCGTCGGAGCCGCCCGCCGCGTTGTCGGTGGTGCCCCGCACAATGGTTCTCGCATCACGAACCATGACGAAAATGACGACATGACGAGAGGGCGGCGTGACCCATGAGCGTGTGGGACGACCTCGTCGGGCAGGAGCGCGTCAGTGACCAGCTGAGCGCCGCTGCCCGGGACGCCGACGCCCTGGTCACCGCGGCCACCACGGGCGCGCCGCCGCCGGAGGCGTCGAAGATGACGCACGCGTGGCTGTTCACCGGACCGCCCGGCGCGGGGACCACGCAGACGGCACGGGCCTTCGCCGCCGCCCTCCAGTGCGTGAGCCCCGACCGCGCCGTCGGCGGAGTCCCGGGCTGCGGCTTCTGCGACGGCTGTCACACGGCGCTGATCGGCACCCACGCCGACGTCAACACGGTCGCCGCCGTGGGCACGCAGATCCTCGCCGACGACATGCGGGACACCGTGCGCAAGTCGTTCACCGCCCCGGCGACCGGCCGCTGGCAGGTGATCCTCGTCGAGGACGCCGAGCGGCTGAACGAGAAGTCCGCCAACGCCGTGCTGAAGGCCGTCGAGGAGCCCGCCCCGCGCACGGTCTGGCTGCTGTGCGCCCCCTCGGTCGAGGACGTCCTGCCCACGATCCGCTCCCGCTGCCGGCACGTGAACCTGCGCACACCGTCGGTGGACGCCGTGGCCGACATGCTCGTACGCCGGGAGGGCGTCGAACCCGCCGTCGCGGCCTCCGCGGCCCGCGCCACCCAGGGCCACATCGAGCGGGCCCGCCGCCTGGCCACCGACCCCGCCGCACGCGAACGCCGGGCCACCGTCCTGAAGCTCCCCCTGCGCGTGGACGAGATTGGCGGCTGCCTCAGAGCCGCCCAGGAACTCGTCGACGCGGCGGCCGACGACGCCAAGGCGCTCGCGGAGGAGATGGACGCCAAGGAGGCCGAGGAGCTGAAGACGGCGCTCGGCGCGACCCAGGGCGGCCGGCTGCCCCGAGGCACGGCAGGCGTGATGAAGGACCTGGAGGACAAGCAGAAGCGCCGCCGCACCCGCACCCAGCGCGACAGCCTCGACCTCGCCCTGACCGACCTCACCGGCCTCTACCGCGACGTCCTGGCCCTCCAGCTCGGCTCCCGCGTCGCCATCGCCAACGCGGACGTCGAGGACACCCTGGAGCGCCTCGCCCGCGACGGCTCGCCCGAGTCCACCCTGCGCCGCATAGAGGCGATCGCGGCCTGCCGCGACGCCCTCGACCGCAACGTGGCCCCGCTGCTGGCGGTGGAGGCGATGACGATGGCCCTCAGAGCGGGCTGACGAGGCCCGGGCACCGAGACATCGGCGTCACTCGTACGGGCAACGCTCCGCACGTAACGCACTCATTCGATCGCGGAGAGTTACGCTCGCTGGATGCACATCAGGCGCGCCCTCCGTCCGAACAGCAGCAGAGGCCCTCGGCCCCGAACCTCCCTCCGCGCGGTACGCGCGGGCGGCACCCTCCTGGCGGCCGCCGCCCTGCTGGTCTCGGCCTGCACCCCAGGCACCACGCAGCGCCGGACCGAACCCGCGGCGGTCGCGGCGCTGGCCGCGCTGCCGCGGGCCACGCCGTCGGCCTTGTCGTCGTACTACGGGCAGAAGCCGTCCTGGCGCGGCTGCGGGGTGGCCGGCTTCGAGTGCGCCACGGTCAAGGCGCCGCTCGACTACGAGCGGCCCACCGCCGGTGACGTCCGGCTGGCCGTGGCCCGCAAGAAGGCGTCCGGCCCGGGCAAGCGGCTCGGTTCGCTCCTGATGAACCCGGGCGGGCCGGGCGGCTCGGCCATCGCATATCTCCAGCACTACGCGGGTATCGGCTACCCGGAGGAGGTCCGCGCCCGCTACGACCTGGTCGCGATGGACCCGCGCGGGGTCTCCCGCAGCGACTCCGTGCAGTGTCTCGACGACCGGGACATGGACACGTACACGCAGACCGACTTCACGCCCGACGACCGCAAGGAGACCGACGCGCTGGTCGCCGCGTACCGCAAGTTCGCGGAGGGCTGCGGCGCGCACGCCGCCCGGCTGCTGCGGCACGTCTCCACCGTGGAGGCGGCGCGCGACATGGACATCCTGCGCGCGGTGCTGGGCGACGGAAAGCTGAACTACGTCGGTGCCTCGTACGGGACGTTCCTCGGGGCGACGTACGCCGGCCTGTTCCCGCAACGCGTCGGCCGCCTGGTCCTGGACGGTGCCATGGACCCGTCGCTGTCGGCTCGCCGGATGAACCTGGACCAGGCGGCGGGCTTCGACGGGGCCTTCCAGTCGTTCGCGAAGGACTGCGTACGGCAGAGCGACTGCAACCTCGGCGGCCCCGGCGCGACGCCGAAGCAGGTCGGCGACCAGCTCGCCACCTTCTTCCGCAAACTCGACGCCCACCCGATCCCCGCCGGTGACGCCGGCGGCCGCAGCCTCGGCGAATCCCTCGGCACCATCGGGGTGATCGCGGCGATGTACGACCAGGCGGCCTGGCCGCAACTGCGCGCGGCGCTGACGTCGGCGATGAAGCAGAACGACGGCGCCGCGCTGCTGGCCCTCGCCGACAGCTACTACGAGCGCGACTCCAGCGGCCACTACACCAACCTGATGTACGCCAACGCCGCCGTGAACTGCCTGGACCTGCCGGCCCCCTTCGCGGACCCCGAGCAGGTGGAGGAAGCCCTCCCCGCCTTCGAGAAGGCCTCCCCGGTCTTCGGCCGCGGCCTCGCCTGGAACACGCTGAACTGCGCGTACTGGCCGGTGAAGCCCACCGGCCAGTCCCATCGCATCGAGGCCAGGGGCGCCGCCCCCATCGTGGTGGTCGGCACCACCCGCGACCCGGCGACCCCCTACCGCTGGGCCCAGGGCCTGTCCCGTCAGCTCGTCTCGGCCCGTCTGCTGACCTTCGACGGCGACGGCCACACCGCCTACCGCCGCGGCAGCGGCTGCATCGACTCCGCGATCAACACCTATCTCCTCCAGGGGACCCCTCCGGCGAACGGCAAACGCTGCTCGTAACCACGGCCCCGCCCCGGGCGCCCCGGCCCCCGGGGCGCCCGAGGGCGTGTGCGAAGCACCCCCGGATACTGTGTAGACTTACCGACGTTGCCAATCGCACCATGGTGCCGGCAGCACGCCGCTTTAGCTCAGATGGCCAGAGCAACGCACTCGTAATGCGTAGGTCTCGGGTTCGAATCCCGAAAGCGGCTCCATTCGAAGCCCAGCTCAGACAGTGTCTGAGCTGGGCTTTTTCGTTCAGCGGAGACGACGGCGCCGCCGCGAGCGGGCCGCGCGGGTGTCGGCGGTCTCAGTTCTGGTCTCAGTGGGGCCCGGATGGGGGTCCGGGGGAGCGGGTACGAAGAACTCGCCCATGCGCCGCATCGCGTCCTTCGACAGGTGAGATCTGCCCTTCACGTAGCGGCGGGTCTGGCTGATCTGGGTGTGCCGCAGAATCTCCATGATCGTGGGCATGTCGACGCCCAGTTCGTTCAGGATCGTGCCGGCCGTGTGGCGGCTCCCGTCATAGAGGCGGCGGTCGTCGATGCCTGCCTCAGCGAGCAGCTCCTTGAATTCCTCGTAGTCCTGTCGTGGGTCGAGAGGGCGCCCGTCCGGGCGTGAGAACACCACGTGGTGTTCCTCCCACAGCTCCTCGGCCGCGGCTCGCATCTCCTCTGGCTGTGCCTTGTGATCGCGCAGGAACGGGATGAAGACGGGCGGGACCGGGACGGCGTTCCGGCTTTTCTTGGTCTTGGGCCGGGTGAAGGTGAGTCCCCCCTCCTTGCGCTGTGGGCAGGCGCTCGCGTGCCTGGCGCAAGTCTTGGGGCAGGGCTTCGGACAACCCCGCTTGTAGTTTCGGTGCGTGGTGCAGTCGGGCGGGCACGGCTCGAAGCGGTGGAGACGGGCGCCACAGGCTCGCGGGGCGTCGCAGCCGTGGCGCCACGTGAGGCGCTGGAGCTGCCACTCCGGGCGAAACAGCTCCGCCTCCAGGTCGACGTACGGCCACCGCAGACCGAGCGTCTCGCCCTGCCGGAACCCCATGCCGACACCCACGATCCACCGCATGAAGGTGGGGCGTTTCGCCGCCGCTTCGAGGAACGCCTTCGCCTCTTCCTTGGTGAAGGGGTTCGCCTCGGTCTCGTCGATGCTCGGCGGGTCCACGAGCGTGGCGATGTTCTCGCCGACGATGCGCCGGCGGTGGGCAATCTTCAGCGCGCGCGACAGGATGCGGTGAACCTTCACCACGTGGGAGGGGGCGTGCCCGGCATCGAGCAACGCTCGGTACATCCGCTCCAGGTGCTCCGGCTGCAGCTTGTCGATGCGGTGCTTGCCGACGCCCGGGACGATGTCGTTGCGGGTCTTGGACTTCGGCTTTGGCTTCGGCTTCGGTGGGAGTGTCGCAGGTTTCGGTGAGGTGGACCTTGTAGCCGAGCCAGAACAGATCGTCGCCCTTGGCCGCCCACCGCGCATCAGGGTCGTAGGGAGAGGCCAGGCGGAGATGGCCTGGCGGGACGCCCTCCTTGTCGGCTTCCCGCTTCACGATCACCTCCCGTCCCCGCGCGTCAGTGGATACGTAGTAGGTCTGCACGAGCATCCTGCGCAGGAACGCGACCGGCTCGATCTCCCGCAGCCATCCCGGCGCCCCGGGTGCCCAGACCGCCCGGCAGAGCGCCAGCGCGTCCTGCCCGAACACCACGGCCAGCCGGTCCCGCTTCGACTTCGACGACGGCATCGTCCACCCGTTGACGCGTTCCTCGTAGCGGTGCGCGAGCTCGGGAACGTCCACCGCGTCGGCCAGCCAGCCCGGAGCCGCGACCGCAAGCGCCTCCAAGGCTGCCCGTACGCTCTCACCCGCGAGTTCGGTTCGGTTCAGGTCATGGACCGCGCTGATCACATGGGTGGAGTCGGTGCGCTGCTTGCCACCGGCCCCGACCAGGCCCTGCTCGCGGCAGACGTCCACGAGCCGGTCGAACACCACCCGCTCCATGCCGTGCTCCACGAGCCGGGTCCTGAAGCGGGACAGCACGGTCGCGTCGAAACCGGTATCGGTCAGTTCCGCGCCGATCGCGTACTTCCAGTCGATCGCGCGGACTGCCATCGCAGCGGCCTGCCGGTCGGTCAGGTTCTCCGCGAACTGCAGCACCGTGACCAGCGATAACACCGCCGGCGGCAGGCCCGGCGCTCCACGGCGTCCGAACGCCCCGGTGAACGGCTCGTCCGCGAACACCTCGCCCAGCCGATCCCGCGCCCGCATCGCCAGTGTCCCGTGAGGGAACGCCGCCCGAGCGACAGCCACGGTCTGTGCCGGGATCTCTGGCAGCCCCTTCGGCTGCAACGACATCTGCTCCACCCCCTGCGGCCCACGACGCGACCAGGGCCACAGAAGCGATCATGCCGCACCCGCGACGCTCACTCAGTCGAATTACGCAGCAGAGTCACGGGCAGCCAGGCGACGGCCAGCCACGCGGCGGCGCCGTGCTCGACGGTCAGTGCGTGCGCGACCAGGACACCGGTCGCGATGAGGCCGAACGACCAGCCGACACCGGTCACGGTGCCGTTGTGGTCGCCCTGCGCGGCCAGACGACGCTCATAGGCGAGGGTGGCCAGCCATCCGCCGTCGATGCCGAGACCGACGACCAGGGCGACCGGCCACGGCACCGCCGTGCCCAGCCACATCACGACCACGGCCAGGGTGAGCACCATGGACACCGCCGTCATGGCGACGGCGGGCAGAACGGTCTTGGCCTTCATGCCCTGCCTCCGATCGTGAGCAGGGCGGCGAGGATGAGCAGGGCCCCGCCGGTGTAGGTGAGGTCGACCGCGCGGCGCAGGCAGGTGAACTTGGCGACGGCCAGCCGCGACAGGCCGGCGACGTCCGCCGCGAGGTCCCCGCCGTTGACGGTGGTGGTGATCTCGTCGGGGGTGAGGGTGGCCCACAGCGGGAAGCCGTGCCGGCCGCCCAGGTTCGGGCGCACCGAACGCAGCAGCATCCCCGCCGCGGCGACCAGCACCGCCAGGCCACCCCCGCCGACGATGGCGGCCGACAGGGTCAGGGGGAGGTCGCGGGCGACCGTCCAGGCGCCGGCCAGCACCGCGCCGACGAACGCCAAAAGCAGCCCGGTCTTGCTGTCGGTCCGCGCGATCTCCGCCTTCACCTCGGCGTGCGCCGCGGTCAGGTTCCGGCCGGTGTCGCTCACGCGGCACCCCCGGGCACCATCGAGCCGGCCGTGCGGTTGAGCAGGGCCACGCGGGCGGAGAGCGCCCGGCGGCGGGCGCGGCGGATGCGGCGGGCGTCCAGCTCGGTGGGCGTGCGGTCCAACGTGACGATCCGCGCGTCCAGCAGGTCGACGTCCGCCAGGATCACGGGCATCTCCAACTCGATCGCGTCCAGCTCCGCGGCCGTCGGCTCCATGAAGTCGGCGAACGCGGTAACAGCGTCCTGAACAGTGACGATGTGACTCATCGGGTCGTGTTCCTCTCGCATAGGAACGGCCCGAACAGCGGCCCCGGTGTTCCCGCACCGGGGCCGCGCGCCGTTGAAGTCGGAACATCCGGCTCCCCTCAGCGCTGCTCGTACGAGACGAGCAGCGGAGGCAACCGGCCGCAGCGGTGCTGCGGAGATTGAGTCGCGCTGTACCTCACACGGGGAACCCGTGTGGCCGCCCACTTGGCCGAGGAGGGGCGGCGTGATCCCCATTCAGTTGTCAAGGAACTTGTGCTTCCTTCGCACTCACCCCGCCTGAGCTGGGGCTTTCCTCCGGGCACGCCCTGTACAGCTGAACCGTACGTGACAGCCTATCCACCTTGTCTGGAGGAGTGTCGCAGCAAGAGACTGCATGAGTCCTGCTTGGAGAGTCAAGCCCCCTGGTCTAACTTGTACGGAGGAGTCGGAGCAGAGGGGATGCCTTGGCAGTGCGACGCGGTATGACGAAGGCGCAGGAAATCGCCTATGACCTGCGCGAACAGATCCAGTCCGGCCGGCTGGCACCGGGTGAGGCCCTGCCTAGCGAATCCAGGATGATGAGTCAGTACGGCTACAGCCGTGAGACCGTCCGCGCCGGCGTCCGCCTCTTGATTGAGGAAGGCTTGGTAGTCACCGGCCAGGGGCAAGGGAAGTACGTCCGCGAGGACTACCCCCCTGTCGTCTGGAACTGGACGACGCTCGAAAGTCGGAGCCGCCACGCGAATGCCGTGGAAGGGCGGACCGCCGGCGACCAGTGGGCGAGCGCAATCGCGGAGAACGGAAACGCTCCCCGCCAAGAGATCTCGGTCTCCATCGTTGTGCCCCCGCCTCACGTCCGGGAGCGTCTTGGGCTCCCGGCAGACGGATTGGCTGTGGCGCGCAAGCGCATCCGGTTCATAGACAACCGGCCCTATGCACTCGCCGACTCGTACTTCCCTCAAGAACTCGTGGTCGGCACACCCTTGATGGAGCCGCGAGACGTCTCAGCGCCTGGCAGCATCCTGGCGTCTGTGGGACTCGTGCAAGCCAAGTTCGTGGACGAAATCTCAGTCCGTATGCCGACTCACCAGGAAGCGGAGCAACTTGGCCTTCCCGCAGCCACTCCAGTCGCAGAGCACACCCGAACGGGCTATGACGCGGACGACCGCCCCCTCCGCTGCATGGTCACCATCCTTCCCGGAGACAGGCACAAGATCCTCTATGAAGTCAGTACGGACTGAGTACCTCCGCCCCGCAGCGGCGCAGGACGTACCCGCCCTCTTGGCCCTACGTGCAGAGGCCGAAGGGTGGCTGCGTACCAAGGGAACCGACCAGTGGAGCGACCGAGAGACCGGCGAGCGCGCTATCTCGAAGTGGCGCGCGAGCATAGACGAGGGGCGGGCATGGGTCGTCGTTGGCAAGGGTGACGAGGTACTCGCCACCGTCAGCCGTGGCCCTGTCGACCGGGACTTCTGGACCGATGCCGATCGTCCCGAAACAGCGCTGTACCTCTACAAGCTGATCGTTGCCCGAGAAGCGTCCGGCCGGCAGCTCGGAACACGGGTCATCGACTGGATGTCCCGGCTCGCCGCCCCTGGAAGGACGAACCTGGGTCCGCATCGACACGTGGCGCACGAACACCGGGCTGCACGCCTACTACGAACGGTTGGGGTTCCAACACGTACGCACCGAGGCACCGTCCCACAGGCGCTCGGGATGGCTCGCTCAACGCCAGGCCGGTGAGGTGGCCCTGCCGCATGACCTCTTGCCTATTGGGCCCCGCGAGGGGTGCCACGGGGATGGGACAACGCTCCTCGAAGTGCCGCATCAGAGGGCGGACGCAGAGGCCAACGGCCCGCGCCGACCTCGCAGAGGAACGCAATGAAACCTCAAGATCAAGACCAAGCCGAGTAAAAGGCTAAATGCAGCAACAAGGTAAAGCGGTGATCTACTGGAAGAAAAGGTGTAGCCAATCAATTCACGCCAAAACGCAGCACGTCTTTGGTGACCCTTTACAAACGGCCCGCAATGGCAAATGATCTTCCTTGAAGCCAACACGCAAGGAACACAACAAGGGGAGATCATGAGTAGAGCAGCAAAACTTCTCGCATCGGCTGCCGTGGTCGGCATGGCTGCGACGGGGGCTCTGTCCACGGCGGGCTCGGCCGCCGCCACCTCACAGCCG
Organism: Streptomyces sp. NBC_01788; assembly: GCF_035917575.1. Taxonomy (GTDB): domain Bacteria; phylum Actinomycetota; class Actinomycetes; order Streptomycetales; family Streptomycetaceae; genus Streptomyces. Next base: position 4,351,142 of record NZ_CP109090.1, read on the forward strand.
CAAGTGCACGTCGCCACCTACAAGTCCACCGAAAAGGCCCCGCCCGAGTTTCTGCGCGGACCGAACGGCGAGGTTCCCACCGAGTGGGGCGTGGCCACCTTCCCGACGGATGTCGAATTCGACTCCGACGACATGATCACCACGAAGGAGAGCAAGGGGGGCGGAACCTGGAACTACGGGACCGTCCTCGACGGCATCTACAAGGGGTGCTACTCCAACTACATCCACCCCACCAAGCAGCACTCGGCCTCGGTGTCCATAGGGAATGCGACCGACAAGGTCATTAAGAACGCCGACATCTGGGCGAATGCGTACGCGACTTCGGGTGCCGCGCACACGTGCAACGCCTACTGGAACACGTACTGATCTCGCCGGTCTAACCACGGCCTGACCAGCTGAAGCACCGGCCGCCCTAGACCTGCGGCCGGTGCTTCATTCCCTTATAATCTCACATCTTCGAGTGGTCGAGCCACCCACTCGTTCCCACCATCTCTCGCGAGGTTGTCCCAGTATGCGCACGCTGCCACTTGTGTCGTTAGCCATCGTCACGGGCGCCGCCGTGGGAATCGGCGGCCCCCTCCTCGACGCATCGGCTAGCCCATCGGCAAGCGCGCTTGGGGCAGTCCTGGTAGCCGGCTGGTGTTACGCAGCTATCTCCTTTTGCCTCGGCATGGCAAGCACATCCAGGTTGAAGGCCGCCACCGTCGGCACGGCTACATTGCTCATCGCTGTGGTCTCCTATTACTCACTCAAGGCCGCGCAGGGCGATTTCAGGACAGTCGATCTCTCTGAGACCAGCGGCAGAGAGTTCTTCTCATGGGGCGAATTCGCCAGCATGACGTTGTATTGGTGCGTCGTAGGCCTAATCTTGGGACCGCTTCTCGGCGTGGCGGGTTGGATGGCACGCCAAGGCACGATTCGCCTCCCATTTCAACTCCTCGTCCCAGTTATCGCACTTGCCGAGACAATGATGCGGTTGCAAGTCGAAGCGTCCAGGGCCTCATCTCCAGCGGTATGGGCCTGGGAGTCTGTTCGCGCGACGTCGATAGCACTGATCGTGCTCCTCATCGGCGTGGCGGCATGGAAAAAGCACAATCGTCGTTCGCCCGCGTAGCTCGATGGCTGAGTGACCCCATGCGTGAAGGTGGCCGAGGCCAAGCGCCTCGGACTACTGGTCTCGGACGGAAGGGGAAACGAGGGGCCCCGGACGCCATCAGGCGTCGAGGGCCCTGTGGCGTTACCGGTCGGCGGTGGCGGCGAGCGCGCAACGCGGGCACGCCGTGCTGTACAACAGTCCCCGCGACTGACCATGACCGACGGCAACTCCAGAGACGCGGAAGGCCACGTAGGCGACTGCTGACCGCGCCGAGAGCTCCACTGCCGGTCGCAGCGTCGCCGTTCTGGACGAGGTGCGGACGGTGAGGGGCTGTGTCTCTGGATGGCGTTGCGTCTCCGCAGGTCACCGCAGGTGTAGGGATGCGAACCTGTGCGGACTGTAAATCTGCCGGCTCGCCCTGCGGGGCCGTCTGTGGGCCGTCGAAGGGCGGCCCAACGACGACCCCTCGGCTACTGGTCTGTACTGGGCTGGCCTTGATCGCGCGAGGTCGCTCCCGCCCCGCGCCTCTTCCTCCGCAACAAGCAGGACGGGTAGCACGAGTAGCGCAGCCGAGTTCACAGCGTACGAGCTGCGCAAGCACGCGCCGGTAGGGGACTGTCGGCCTCGTCAGGTAGTTGTTTGAAAATGGCGACCGGACGAGCGGTGCCGCGACCGGCATCCCCACGGCGCGGTGTTCTTGGCGGTCGAGGCCGTGCGGGCTCCCTTACGCTTTCGCCATCGCAGACCTAGGGGGGTACGTGAGCACCGAAAATGAAGCACCGCGAAGACCGCGGCGACACCTCGTGCTCGTCGGGGCACTCATCGCCGTGCTTGCCGCGCAGTCCACCGCGCTCATCGTCCAGCAGACGCAGATCAGCGCCCTGCAAAACCAGCACAGCAAGCCGGGCCCCGCGGGGGCATCGGGCCCTCCCGGCCCCTCCGGTCCCCCCGGTCCGATAGGCCTGCCCGGACCGGCTGGCAAGGACGGGCAAGACGCCGTCGGCACCGCAGCCATTCCTACGCGGGACAGCAACGACCACGTGCAGTTCACCCAGACCGAAGCCCGCGCCCACTGTGAGACCGTCGCCACCGAGGCTCACCCCGGCAACTCCTCCACCGGCGACTACGCAGCCGACACTCTTACAGACGCGTACTCCGCCACCATGCACGAGAGGACGTTCCAGCAGTGCATGACCGAACTGGGATACCCGCAGTAGAGAGGACAGCGCTCCCTCAACGAAGCCAGTTGAGAATCACTCTCGGTCACAGCATTAGGCAGCTCGTCCGGGGGACTCCGTGGTCTCAATCGTGGTCTCAACCGGTATCGATTCCGGTCACGTCCGCTGTCGTCCGCCAGAGTCGGAAGTTGCCCCTGAGCAGGTGCGATGCCTGCTTCAGGGACTCCCGGGGACGCCCTCGGACCAAGATCGGACAACTCGTAATGCGTAGGTCTCGGGTTCGAATCCCGAAAGCGGCTCCATCCCAAACCCAGCTCAGACAGTGTCTGAGCTGGGTTTTTTCGTTCACCGGCAGTACTGCCAGGACTACCGCGCAGCCGCGTGGGCCCCAGCGTGCCGGCTTGGAAGGGGGCCTTGGACCAGTCCGAGGGGGCGTGCCCGACCGGCCGGGGACAGTGCGCGTCGGCGGACCCGGTCGAGTTCGCCGCCGCGGGCGGCAGGCGTACTTTTGGAATCAGGCAAGGGTGACTCCCTGATTGGAACGTCCGGGCGACATCTCCGGGCGGCCCAGGGGTTCAGGGCCAAGGCCTGGACCGCCGGATCCAAGCGGGGTGCGTACTCACACGGCAGGCGCGGAGGGGTCATGGCCGAGCTCGGTAAGGCGGGCAACCCGCCGAACCCTGCCGCGGTGCTGCACGAGCCCGCACGGCTGGCCGCGGTGGACGCCGTCCGCGCGGTCGACGCACTGACCGCGGACACCTTCGCCCGGTCCGTGGACCTGGCCGTGCGGCTGCTGGACACCCGTATGGCCCTGATCAGCCTGGCCGGGGCGGACCAGCAGTACCTTCGGGGCGACAACGGCAGGGTCGTACCGTGGCACGGGGACCAGGAACGGGTCGACTGGTGTTTCTGTTCCGAGGTGGTGGTCTCGGGCCGGCCGCTGGCCATCGACGACATCCGCTGCGACTCCGCGCACCGGGCCGACCGCGCGGTCGCCGCCACGGGCATGCGCGCCTACCTGGGTGTACCGCTGCTCCTCGAGGAACTGCCGATCGGCGTGCTGTACGTGATCGACACCATGCCCCGGCTGTGGGACCCGGACCAGCAGCACGCCCTGGAGCAACTGGGTGCCTCGGTGATGAGCGAGATCCGGTTGCGGCTGGACGCGGCCGAGCACAGCCGGCTCTACGCGCGGGCCGCGGCCGCCGCCGTGCTCGAGCACAGACGATCACAGCAGTTGCAGGACCTGGCCCGGGCCAGTCTGCGGATCAATGCCGCGCCCTCACTGGACTACGCCCTCCAGACGGTCACCGAGGAGGCCAGGGCGCTGGTGGGTACGCACCAGTCGGTCACCAGCATGACCACGAACCTCCGCTGGGCCCAGGCGATCAACGCGGTCTCCCTGTCGGACAAGTACGGCGAGTACCGCTTCTTCGACGCGCCCCCGGTCGGAGAGGGGATCTACGTCCTGGTGTGCAGGGACAACCGGCCGATGCGGATGACCCAGGACGAGCTGGAGGCGCACCCCGCCTGGCGGGGCTTCGGCTCCTACGCCCCGGCCCATCCGCCGATGCGCGGCTGGCTGGCCGTCCCGCTGATCGGCACCGACGGCCGCAACCTCGGGCTGATCCAGCTCTCGGACAAGACGGACGGCGGCGACTTCACGGCCGACGACGAGGCGGTCCTCGTCCAGCTCGCCCAGCTGGCCTCGGCGAGCATAGAGAAGGCCGCGGCGCTGGAGAACCAGTACGAGATCGCGCGCACCCTGCAGAGCAGTCTGCTGCCGCAGCAGCTGCCCGAGCACTCGGCGGTGTCGGCCGCCTCCCGCTATCTGCCCGCCGCGGCCCGCGCCGGGGTGGGCGGGGACTGGTTCGACGTGATCGGGCTCTCCGGTGCCCGGGTCGCCATGGTGGTCGGGGACGTGGTCGGACACGGCATCCACGCCGCCGCGGCCATGGGCAGGCTGCGTACGGCCGTGCGCACCCTCGCCGATGTCGACCCCACTCCCGAGGAACTGCTCACCCGGCTGGACGACCTGGTGAACCGGCAGTCCGCGGAATCCGGCGCCGACGACGGGGCCGACCCGGCACACGGCGGCGCCGCCGATGTCGGGACCACCTGCCTGTACGCGGTGTACGACCCGGTGACCGGGCGGTGCGCGCTGGCCCGTGCCGGCCATCCGGCGCCGATCGTCGTGGCCCCGGACGGCAGCGCGGACTTCCTCGACCTGCCCTCCGGGCCGCCGCTCGGTGTCGGCGGTGTGCCGTTCGAGACGGCGGAGATCCAGGTGCCGGAGGGCAGCCTGCTCGCCTTCTACACCGACGGCCTGGTCGAGTCCCGGCAGCGCGACCTGGAGGCGGGTCTGGAGGAGCTGCGCCAGGCACTGACCGAGCCGTGCGACTCGCTGGAAGCCCTGTGCGACCACGTGGTCAAGACGCTGCTGCCCGAGCCCCCGGCCGACGACGCGGCACTGCTGCTGGTCCGGCCGCACAGCCTGGACGAGACGCACGTCGCCACCTGGGACATCGCCGCGGAACCGGCCGAAGTGGCCCGGATCCGCGCTCGCACCGCCCGCCTGCTGGCCTCCTGGGGCCTGGAGGAGATCGGCTTCGTGACCGAGCTGGTGGTGAGCGAGCTGGTCACCAACGCCATCCGCTACGGCCAGCCCCCCATACAGATGCGGCTCATTCACGACCGGACGATCATCTGCGAGGTCTCCGACGCCAGCAGTACCGCCCCGCATCTGCGCCAGGCCCGCATCTTCGACGAGGGCGGACGCGGCCTGATGCTGGTCGCCCAGCTCACCCAGCGCTGGGGCACCCGCCATGCGCGCAACGGCAAGACCATCTGGTGCGAGCTGGCCCTGCCGGTGGAGGGCGCGCCGGTGCAGGGTCTGTCCGTTGCAGGACTGGCGGGGCTGGACGGGCTGGATGGTCTGGAAGGGCTGTCCGTGGACGGGCTGCTGCCGCCCGACTCGGAGCAGTAGCGCGGCGAGCGGTGGTACGCGCCGTGATCCGTACATGATCGGCAGGCCGTAGTCCCACCGCCCGGCCGCGGCATGCGCGCCACGCGCGGACAACGGTGGCGGCCTCCCAGGATCTGTTCCTCCGCGCACCCGGGAGGGTGCGCGGAGGGTGGGGTTCAGCGTGTCGTGCGGGCGTGTGTGCGTTCGAAGGCGGCGAAGGCCGCCTCCTGGCGCCATTCGAGTTCCGCCCTGGGGCTGCCGTACAGCAGACGCTGACACGCCGCGGACCGTACGGGCATGCCGGGGCGTTCACCGCGGCAGGCGGGCACGACCCGGTAGCCCCCGGTGGTGGGATTGCCCTGCCACAGGCTCGCACCGGGCAGGAAGGCGTACTGGAGCGAGGCGCGCGCGAGGTCCTTCAGCTCGGGGTAGGACAGGCCGTAGGTCGCGGCGGCGTACTGGTACTCGTGGCTGATGTCGATCCGGGACACGCCGGGGTCGTCGGTGGCCAGCACGATGGGGACGCCGTAGCGGCGGTACGTGGTGAAGGGGTGTTCGGCGCCCTTCACGCCGAGGATCTGGGCGTTGCTGGAGAAGGGCACTTCGACGGCGACCTGACGGGCGGCCATGGTGCGGGCCGTGCGCTGCCAGCCGTCCTCGTGGACGAGGTCGACGCCGTGCCCGACGCGCTGGGTGCGGGCGACGTCGACGGCCTCCTTGATGTGGAACTCCAGGTCCTGCGGCTTGACCAGCCCGGTCCACAACTCACCTGCGTGCAGCGTGACATGGGCCCTCGGGTACGCGCCGCGCAGATAGCGGACCATGCGCATCTGGAGGCTGTAGTCGCGCAGCGCGACGTTCCCGTCCTCCGGCTGGACGAGGTTGACCGCGACGAAGCGCGGGTCGCGCTCGGCCAGCCGCATGCCCAGGGCGAGTTGGGTGAAGACGCGCTCCGGGGCGCTGCCCCGGGAGGCCTGGGAGATCCAGCGGACGGTGAGCCGGCAGCCGGGCCGGGCGCGGCCGGTGCCGCAATGCTCGGTCGCGCGGAACTCGGCGTCGCCGTCGTCGGCCTCCTTGCGGGCCGCGGTGACCAGCCTGTCGAGCTTGCCGCCTGCCACCAACTTGCGGTGCAGGGCGGCGAGATCGGCGTCCCAGCCGACCTCGGCGGCCAGTTGCTTCGCGCCGTCGGAGGCCGGGCTGACCATGGTCTCCAGATAGAACTGGTTCTGGCCCGCGACGTGGTCGGCGACCTGGGCGAGCAGCTTGCCCCGGTGCCGCCAGGTCACCTCGCCGAACTTCCCGAAGGTGTCGAAGAAGTGGTCGTGGCCGTTGCCGCCGGGCGGGAAGTCCTGCATGGACCAGGCGCGGACCAGCGCGTCGTGGAAGGCGTGGTCCCTCCGGGCGTCCGCCGCGGGGCGGGTGCCGGGCCCGCACGGCGGCGCGACGGCGGTCAGCGTCGCGGTCTCGACGCACAGCCCGTCCTCGGCGGCCAGCTCGATCAGATACTCCGTGGACACCGCGCCCGAGAGGTGGTTGTGCAGGTCCCCGCCCTTGGGCAGGCTCACGAAGAAGCCGCGCAGTGACGCGGGCCGGGAGCGCAGCGATCTCAGGTAGGCGTCCGTACGGGCCTCCGCGACCGTCACCGGCCGGGACTGCGGCACGGCACGCGACGGGAGCCCGCCGCCGGGTTGCGCCTCAGCGGCCTGTTGCGCTCCGGCGGCGGGCTGGGCGCCGGCGGACACGGCAGACAGGAGGGACAGGGCGAGGAGGGAGCCCACGGCGGCCGGAACAACCCGGCGGCGTGCGGAACTTCGGCGTTGCATGCTCACTCGGGCATGATCGGGGAACAAACGCGGCTGAAGCGGTTCTCCCGGACATCTTTCGCCGGACAGTACCCGACCGAGTGACGGCGCGGATTTCGGCGGGCAACACCCGGACGGCTGATGAACACAGGTCATGCGGTGCGGTTTTCGTACCGATTCCGGGTGGGTTGAGGTGAGGCGCGGGTAAGAGCGCGCAAAGTGAGGTGGTGTCAGGGCAACCCGCGCCGCCGAGGCGACATCCTGGTGAACAAGGGGCGCCGCGCGGGCGCCGTCGTCGGATGGGATGAGGGCCGTGGTGGAGCCGAGGATCGCTGTCGCGGTGGTGACCATGGGCAACCGGCCTGCCGAGGTCGACGCCCTGCTGGAGTCCGTGGCCAAGCAGGACCTCGCGCCCGCCCGCATCGTGATCGTCGGCAACGGCTGCCGGCTGCCCGAGTTCGCCCGCCGGCTGTCCCTGCCCGGCGAGGTCACGGCGGTCGACCTCGACGAGAACCTCGGCTGTCCCGGCGGGCGCAACGCCGCCCTGGCCCGGCTGCGGGATTTCGGGGACGTCGACGTGGTCGTGGAGCTGGACGACGACGGGCTCCTGGTCGACGCCGACGTACTGCGCCGGGTACGGGACCTGTACGCCGCCGACCCGCGCCTCGGCATCGTCGGCTTCCGCATCGCCGACGAGAACGGCGAGACCCAGCAGCGGCACGTGCCGCGGATCGGCGGGTCGGATCCGATGCGGGGCGGGTACGTCACCGGGTTCCTCGGCGGCGGGCACGGCCTGCGGATGGCGATGCTGGAGCAGACCGGGGACTGGCCCGCGGAGTTCTTCTTCGCGCACGAGGAGACCGACCTGGCCTGGCGCGCCGCCGACGCCGGCTGGAAGATCCTCTACGCGCCCGAGCTGCTCCTGCAGCATCCGAAGACCTCGCCCGCGCGGCACGCCGTCTACTACCGGGTCACCGCCCGCAACCGGGTCTGGCTGGTCAGGCGGCGGCTGCCGCTTCCGCTGGTCCCGGTCCACCTCGGCGTGTGGACGCTCCTGACCCTGGCGCGGACCCGGTCGCTCGCCGGACTGCGGGCCTGGTGCGGCGGGTTCGTGGAGGGGCTGCGCGAGCCGGCGGGGGAGCGGCGGCCCATGCGCTGGCGGACGGTGTGGCGGCTGACCCGGCTCGGCCGGCCGCCGGTCGTCTGACCCCGTCCGGCGCTGTCCGGCCCCGTCCGGCCCCGTCCGGCCCCGTCTGACCCTGTCCGGCCCTGTCCGGCCCTGTCCGGCCCTGTCCGGCCCTGTCCGGCCCGTTCGACCCGCCGGAACACGGCCGCCGGGGTCGGTGCGGGGGCCGGGTCCGCTCACTTCGCGTCGGCGTAGCACTCCACCACCGCCGTGGTGAACGGGAACCGCACCGGGGTCTCGCCGAACGTCAGCCGTCCCGCCAGTTCCGCGGCCTGCCGGATCGCCTCGACGACCGCGTCCGTCTCCTCCTCCGGGCAGTGCACGATCACCTCGTCGTGCTGGAAGAAGACCAGCTCGGCCGCCAGGTCACGGCAGGTGCGGCGCAGTGCGGCGAGCAGCAGCAGGGCCCATTCGGCGGCGCTGCCCTGCACGACGAAGTTGCGGGCGAAGCGGCCGCGGGCACGCGAGTTGGTGGAGGCGTACCCCGGCATCCAGCCCTGGTCGGCGGGTTGCGCGGCGGCCGGGTCGTCCTGTGGGAGGCCCGCCTCTCCGTCGGCGTCCTCGCCCGTACCGGCGGCCGGGGGACAGGTGCGGCCCAGCCAGGTCCGTACGAGCCGGCCCTCCTCGCCGGCCCGCGCGGCCTCGTCGACGTACGCCACCGCCTTCGGGAAGCGGCGTCTGAGGGCGGCGAGGTTCTTCAGTCCGTCGCCGGAGGTCTGCCCGTAGACAGCGCCGAGCACGGCGAGTTTCGCCTGGGCGCGGTCGCCGGAGAAGGCCCGGTCGGACACCGACTGGTAGAGGTCGGCGTCCCGGCCCGCCACCTCCATCAGCCCCGGGTCGCGGGAGATGGCCGCCAGCACCCGCGGCTCCATCTGGGCGGCGTCGGCCACGACCAGCCGCCAGCCGGGGTCGGCCACCACGGCCCGGCGGATGACCTTCGGGATCTGGAGCGCGCCCCCGCCGTTTGTCACCCAGCGGCCGGTGACCGTGCCGCCGGCGAGGAACTCCGGTCTGAACCTGCCCTCGCGCACCCAGTCCTGCAGCCAGGACCAGCCGTGGGCGACCCAGATCCGGTACAGCCTCTTGTACTCCAGCAGGGGTTCGACGGCCGGGTGGTCGACGGACCGGAGTTCCCAGCGGCGGGTGGACTTCACCCTGATCCCGGCCCGGGCGAAGGCCTTGACGACGTCGGCGGGCAGGTCCGGCCGCACCCGGTGGCCGAAGGCCGTGGACACCTCGTCCGCGAGTTCGGCCAGGCGGCGGGGCTCGCCGCCGCCCGCGTACCGCTCGCCGAGCAGTTCGTGCAGCACCTCGCGGTGCACGTCCGCGCGCCAGGGCAGGCCCGCGCGGTTCATCTCGGCCGCCACCAGCGTGCCCGCCGACTCGGTGGCGGTCAGCAGGCGCATGCGGTCGGGGTGTTCGGCTCGTTCGTGCCGCCGCTGCTGCTCGGCGTAGACCGTGATCAGGTCCGTCAGCGGCAGGCGCACGCTCTGCGGCTCGAAGAGCGAGGACTGCGCGCCCGGTTCGGCGGACCGGTGCGGCGGGTCCGCCGGTACGGGGCCGCCGCGCAGCCGGGCCAGCGCGGCGGCGGCCGAGCGGGGCTCGCCGTGGCGCCCCTCGTGGCCGAGGAGGAGCGTCTCGGCGTCCTCGATGTCGTAGCACCGCTCCACCCGCACGCCCGCGGCGAGCAGGCGGGGATAGACCTCGGCGGTGGACCGCCACACCCATCGTGCGACGTCCGGCCTACCGCGGACCGCGTCCGCGAGGTCCGCGGCACGGTGCACCGGGCCGGCGGGCAGGCCGTCCCGGCCGAGGGGGGCGACCTCGGCGCCGCCGTCCTCGGCCGGTGCCAGAGCCCACCGGTCGGTCATGTCGGCGAGTGTCGCAGGCAGGTCTGACAACAGGCTCCGGCCTGCCGCTCAGGAGGGCGGTCAGCAGCCTTGTCCAGGCAGGTCGGCCGCCTTGTCCGGGGAGGTCAGCCGTGCTCTCCGGGGAGACCAGTCGTCCCGTCCGGGCATGTCAGTCCGGGCAGGTCAGCCCTCCGGTCCGCCCTCCGCCTGCGGCTCCTGGTCCTCGTCCTGGCGGGACCGGTCCTCCACCAGCTCCGCCAGGGCCGCCGCCACGTACTCCTCGGTGCGTGTCTTGTCCAGGCCGAGGCCGCTGAGGACGCCCTCGCCGTTCTCCAGCTCCAGCAGGGCCAGCAGGATGTGCTCGGTGCCGATGTAGTTGTGGCCGAGGCGCAGGGCCTCGCGGAAGGTGAGCTCCAGGGCCTTCTTGGCGGCCGAGCCGTAGGGGACCAGCTCGGGGGCGTCGTCGGACGCCGGCGGCAGGGCGGCGGTCGCGGCCTCGCGGACGGCGTCCAGGGTGACGCCCTGGGCCTCGACGGCCTGCGCGGCCATGGCCTCCGGTTCGATGAGCAGCCCGAGGACCAGGTGCGCGGGCGTTCCCTCGGCGCTCCTGGCGGCCTTGGCCTCCTCGTGGGCGGCCATGACCACCTTGCGGGCGCGGGGCGTGTAGCGGCTGAAGCCCTGACTGGGATCGAGGTCGGCCGACTCCTTGGGCACGAACCGCTTCTGCGCGGCCTGCCGGGTGACGCCCATGTTCCTGCCGATGTCGGTCCAGGAGGCGCCGGAGCGCCGGGCCTGGTCGACGAAGTGCCCGATGAGGTGGTCCGCCACCTCGCCCAGGTGCTCGGCGGCGAGCACGGCGTCCTGGAGCTGTTCGAGGGGTTCCTGGTGGACGGTCTTGATGGCCGAGATGAGGTCGTCCAGACGGACGCTCGACCTGATGGTGGGGTTCGTCATGTGTCAACCGTAGGTTGCGCACCGCAGAGGTGTCAACCTTGAGTTGACACCTCTGCCGCCTCCGGCGGTGGATGGTTGTCCACAGGCTGTGGACAGAGTTTCGGGTGGCTCATGGCACGATCGAGCGGTGAGTACGTCCAACACCGTCGACGGCGCCTTCCGGGCCGCCCTGTACGCACCCTCCGACGACGCCCTCGACACCGGTGCCTCCCTGCTGGCGGCCGACCCCGCGGCAGACGCGGAACTCCTCAGGCGCGGACAGGAGTTCGTGGCGACGGCTTGGCAGCGCGGCTGGCAGCCCGCCGACGTCGCACGGCTCGTGCGGCGGGAGCTCGACGAGGCCCACGCGCAGTTGCTCGCGGCGCTCGTCCGCGCGCAGTCGGCCGACGACCGGCCGCGCGGCCCGCGCTGGACAGCCCAGCTCGACGCACTGCCCTGCGGGGAACCGCCCCGCGCCGACCGCTTCTCGCACGCCACCACCGTCCTGGAGCTCTACCGCCTGCTGCTGCGGCTCCCCGCGCTCGAACCGCTGGACGAGACCGCGCCCGCGCCCCGGGCCGAGTCCCGCATGCTCACCCGGATCCGGGCGCTGCTCGCCAAGGCGGAGGCGACCGGGTACCCGGAGGAGGCGGAGGCGCTCAGCGCGAAGGCGCAGGAGCTGATGGCGCGGCACAGCGTGGACGAGGCGCTGCTCGCGGCCCGCGCCCCGGCACCCGACGCCCCCGGCGCCTGCCGGATCGGTGTCGAGGCGCCGTACGAACAGGCCAAGGCCGTGCTGCTGGACGCCGTCGCCACCGCCAACCACTGCCGCGCCGTGTGGAACGAGGCCCTCGGTTTCTCCACCGTCGTCGGCTTCGAAGCCGACCTGGAGGCGGTCGAACTGCTCCACGCCTCGCTGCTGGTCCAGGCCACCACCGCGATGACCAGGGCGGAGGCCGCCCAGCGGGCGGGCGGGCGCAAGCGGACGAAGACCTTCCGGCAGTCCTTCCTCGCCGCCTACGCCCACCGGGTCGGCGCCCGCCTCGCGGCGGCCGCCGAGACCCAGGTCACCGCGGACCTGCTGCCCGTCCTGGCGACCCGGGACGTCGCGGTCACCGACCGCGTGGACCGCCTGTTCCCGGAGACGACCACCACCCGGCTGCGCGGAGTGAGCGACACGGAGGGCTGGGAGGAGGGGGCCCGGGCGGCGGACCGGGCCCAGGTGAAGTCCCGCCCGCGACTCGGCCGACGGGCCGCACCACCCGCGTGACGGCGGCGCGGCCGGTCGCCACCCGCGTGAACCGTCCGCGCGACCGGCGTCGTGGTCCGCCGCCACCCGTGTGAAGGACGTCGCGGTCAGTCGCCGGCCTGCTGGAAGGCCGTCACCGAGGCGTCCGGGTCGCCCGCGTCCTTCTTGCCCTGGACCGGGCCGTAGGACCACGGGAAGTCCTGGCTGTCGGACGCTCCGGGCAGGCGGAGCTTCAGCGACGTCACCGCGAGGCTCTTGGTGCCGCCCTCCTTGGCCCGCACGTAGGTGAGGGTGAAGGACGCCGTGTCGCCCTTGGCCAGGGTGAGCCTCTGCGGCTTGCCGGACGTGTCCTGCGGGACGGTCGCCGTGGCCTTGCCGGCGGACAGGGTGACGCCCGGGAAGCCCTCCAGGGTGCAGCGGGCACCCCGGTTGGTGACGGTGACGGGCACATCGCCCGTGTCCCCGGCGGCGGGCGCGGCGTTGGCGGGTCCGACCTGGACCCCGAGCCCGCCGATCCGGCAGGCCGTGCTGCCGGTGTTCTTGTCCCCGGAGCCGGTGTCGCCGCCGCCGCTGCCGCAGGCGGTGAGCAGGAGGGCCGCGGTGAGAGCGGTGACGGTGAGCGGAATGGCGCGCATGAACTGGTCCCTTGGGTCGTGACGATGCCCGGGGATCATCACGCATGAGCGCGCCGCGCGGTTGCCCGCCCCGCGATCGGCTTCGCGAACGTCAGGAGCCCAGGCTCGCCGTTGGCAGGCCCGACGGTAGTGCCCCGCCGGTCGACCGCGTGTACGTCTCCGTGCCGAGACCACCCTCCCAGGTAACGCTGAGCGTGGTCCTGTTGACGGAGTCCACCGTGCCGGTCGTACGGGACTTGCACGCGTCGAGGCGGATCACGTGCCGCGCGCCCTCCTCGGCCGCCCGTTCCGGTGCAGATGGTCCGGCCGGTCGAGAAGAGCGCTGCCTGCTTGCCGTTGACGATCAGAGCCACGGCCCTGCCACCGGTGGTGGCGAGCCAACTGCCGTCCACGCCGTCACCATCGGCGGCCGAATCGCCCGCGCCGCCGTCGTCGCCGCCGGTCGTGGACGCGGTCGCGCCGGGGGTGGCGCCGACTCCGCCCGTGTCACCGGAGCCGCCGCTGTCGCACCCGGAGAGCGCGACCGCGCCGAGCAGGGCCGCGGCCGCGATCCGCGTCGCCGCGCTCACCCCCGTCGCCCTGGCAGCCGTCGTCGCCTTGATCGCCGTCGTCATCGGAAAGCTCCCAGCCTCGGCCCGGCCGGCCGTCCGGCGGCCGGTACGACCGCGGCAAGCTACCAAGGCCGGGCTCTACCAGGAGGCCTTTCGGACCCCGGGCAGATGCCCGGCGTGCGCCTGCTCCCGCAGGCTCACCCGGGACAGGCCGAAGGTGCGCAGGTAACCGCGCGGCCGGCCGTCGGTCTGGTCGCGGTTGCGCACCCGCGTGGCGCTCGCATCCCGCGGCTGCCCGCGCAACTCCCGCTCGGCGGCGAGCCGTTCGTCCGGTGACGAGGACGGCCTGCGGATGATCTCCTTCAGCTCGGCCCGCCGGGCGGCGTACCGCTCGACGATCCGCCGTCGCTGCTCGTTCTTCGCGATCTTGCTCTTCTTCGCCATGGCGTCTCCCTGTTCCTCGGTTGTCCGGAGTTCCTCAGACCTTCACTCCGCGCGCGCGGATGCGCGCCACGGCCGCCTCGACGCCGATCGTGTCGACGGTCCTGACGGCCCTCACGCTCAGCCGGAGCCGCACATGGCGGCCCTCGCTCGGCAGCCAGTAGCGCTTGCTCTGGATGTTCGGGTCGAAGCGGCGGGAGGTCCGGCGGTGGGAGTGCGAGACGCGGTTGCCGAAGCCGGGCCGGGCGCCGGTCAGCATGCAGTGGGCGGACATGGGTGACCTACCTCTCCTCGCGCGGTGATGTAAATGGAATTCATTTTCAGTAGCATAGCGGCATGGCACGCAATGAACTCCGCCCGGTCGTCAAACTCCGGTCCACCGCCGGAACCGGCTACACCTACGTCACCCGCAAGAACCGCCGCAACGATCCGGACCGGCTGACCCTGCGCAAGTACGACCCGGTCGCCGGCCGGCACGTCGACTTCCGAGAGGAGCGCTGAGGCCGCCGTGCGCAAGGGAATCCATCCGGCCTACGGGCCCGTCGTCTTCCGTGACCGTGCCGCCGGCTACGCCTTCCTCACCCGCTCGACCATGACCGGCGAGAAGACGATCGAGTGGGAGGACGGCCGCACCTACCCCGTCGTCGACGTCGAGATCTCCGACGTCAGCCACCCCTTCTACACCGGCACCGCCCGCGTCCTCGACACCGCCGGGCGCGTGGAGCGCTTCGAGCGCCGGTACGGGAAGCGGGGCGGGGCGTGAGTCTGCCGGTGGTGATCGTCGGCGGGCTGCACGCCGACGCCCGGAGGGCGGCCGTCGCGCGGCTCCTCGCCGAGGTACCAGGCAGCGTCGCGCTCCACCACGACCTGGCGACGGCCCCCGCGGGCACGGTAGTGCGGACCGTCCGGGACGCCTCCGGGGAGCTGTCCCGCGGTGAGACGCCCCTGGTCAACGACTGCGCGTGCTGCGCGCTGCGCGAGGACCTGGTGCCGGAGCTGCGCGGGATCGCCGACGCCGGGCGCACCCGGCTCGCGGTGGTCGAACTGTGGGACTCCGTGGAGCCCAAGGCGATGGCCGAGGTGGTGGTGGCCGGCGGCCTCACCGTCACCGGCGTGGTCATCGCCGTCGACCCGGCCCTGGTCCTGCCGTACCTCGGCAACGGCGACGATCTGGCCGACGGCGGGCTCGCCGCGGCCGCCACCGACCAGCGGACCGTCGCCGACACCTTCGCCCGGCAGCTCGAGTACGCGCCCGTGCTCGCCGTCGCCGACTCCCCCGACGCCGACGACGAGGACCGCGAACTGCTGGCACAACTCCACCCGACGGCCCGCCGGGTCCCGATCGGCCACGGTGACCCGGCGGGCACCTCCCACGCACGTGCGGGGGCGGGGACCGGACGTTCGGAGCTGGTCCGCGCCGCCCTCGCCGGATTCGACGTCGAGGCGGCCGCGGCGGCCCAGCATCCGGCGTGCGCGCTGCTGCCCGCCGAGACCGACGCGCACGGTGTCTCGACGCTGGTCTGGCGCCGCCACCGCCCCTTCCACCCGGAACGGCTGTACACGGCCCTCGAGGACCTGACCTGTGCCGCCGCGCGCAGCCGCGGCCGGTTCTGGCTGGCCGACCGGCCCGACACGCTGCTGCACTGGGACGCGGCCGGCGGCGCGCTGTGCGTGGAGGGCGCGGGCCCCTGGCTCGCCGCCCTGCCGGACGCGGCCTGGGACCTGGTCCCGCCGGTGCGCCGGGCCGCGGCCGCGCTGGACTGGCACCCGGAGCACGGCGACCGCTGCCAGCACCTCGTCTTCACCTCCCCCGGCCTGGACCGCGACGGCCTCGAACGGCTGCTGGAGTCCTGCCTGCTGACCGACGCCGAGTACGCCGCCGGGCGCGAGGCCTGGAGGGGCCTGGCGTCCGCCTTCGACACCCTCCTGGAGGTCTGACCCGATGCCCCGCAAGAGCGACCGCAAGCCCGCCAAGCCCCGTCCCAACCCCTTGGAGCAGGCCGGGATCTCGTACATCGACTACAAGGACACCGACCTGCTGCGCAGGTTCATCTCCGACCGCGGCAAGATCCGCAGCCGCCGGGTCACCCGGGTCACGGCCCAGCAGCAGCGGCTCCTCGCGCGGGCGATCAAGAACGCGCGGGAGATGGCGCTGCTGCCGTACTCGTCCGGCCGCTGATCCGGCAGGCGGCGCCGGCGAACGATAGGTAGGAGATTCCCTACGGTTGACGCGTAGGGAATCTCCTACCTAAAGTCGTCCCCATGAACATCACTCACGCCTCCTTCATCACCCTCCCCGTCGGCGACCAGGACCGCGCGCTGCGCTTCTACACGGACGTCCTCGGCTTCGAGACCGTCGCCGACCGGGACATGCCCCAGGGGCGCTGGCTCCAGGTGGCGCCCGCCGGGGCGCAGACGGTCTTCACGCTCTCCGGGCCGGGGATGGGGGGTTTCGAGCCCGGATCGGCACGGGGGATCATGTTGGTCACGACCGATGTCGACGCCGCCTGCGCGCGGCTCGCGCAGGCGGGCATCCCGGTGCAGGGTCCGGACGACCTGCCCTGGGGCCGCATGGCCTCCTTCGCGGACCCCGACGGCAACGGTCTGATGCTGCTGACGGAGAAGGAAGGCTTCTGACCGCTGCCATGAACGGGACGAGTACCGCATGAAGGGGACGGACACCGCCGCCGAGGACCGCGTCTTCGCCGCGCTTGCCAACGCCACCCGCCGCGAGGTGCTGCGGCTGCTGCGCGAGGAGGGGCCCCAGCCCGTCCAGGAGCTGGCCGACCGCTTCGCCATGCGCCGCCCCAGCCTCTCGGAACACCTCAAGGTGCTCCGGGAGGCCGGCCTCGTCTCCGAACAGCGCTCCGGACGGCAGCGCATCTACCGGTTGGAGGCGGCCCCGCTGGCGGAGGTGCAGGACTGGCTCCACCCGTACGAGCGGTTCTGGCGCGGCCGGATGAAGGAACTCGGCGCGCTGCTGGACCGTATGCCCGACGACATCCCCACCTGAGCGCCGACCCCGGCCCCCACACCCCACGGCGATCGCACATGAGCACCGACCCCCACGACGACCTCACCACGATCCGCGTCGACCAGTTCTACCCGCACCCTTCCCCAAGCTCTCGGCTTCGCTCGAGCAGGGGAGACCCCTCCCCAAGGTCTGGCGGGCCCTCACCGAGCCCTCGCTCCTCGCGCAGTGGCAGATGCCGGGTGCCGCGGACTTCCGTCTGGAGGTCGGCCACCGCTACCGGATGACCTCCGTTCCGCGTCCCCATTCCCGCTTCTCCGGCGTCATCGACGTGGAGGTCCTTGCCTACGACGTCCGGCGGATGCTGTCCGTCCGCTGGAGGGACGCCGATCCGGCCAATCCCGCGGACTGGACACTCACCTGGAAGTTGGAACAGGAAGGCCGCGGGACGCGTCTCTTCCTGGTGCACGACGGATTCGATCCGGACGACCCGGCACAGATGATGGCGCGAAAGATCATGGACGGGGGATGGCGCTCGCATGTCCTGCGCGCTCTGGGGCAGACGCTGGAGCGGCTCGGGTGAGGCGGACGGCAGGCCTGTAACCGCTGAACCACTCCTCGTGCACGTGCATCTGCGCGCGCATTTGCATGTGAACAGGGCTATGATCCGGATCAGTTGACCGATGCATCAATGGCCATACCAGCCAGTGCACCACCGGGGAGCGACCTGTGGACCACGACGTCGAGGGCGGGTACGGGGGCGACGTGTACAACGGCATGGCGGCGGCAGGGCTGCGCGGAGTGGCCTGGCAGAAGAGCCGGCACAGCAACTCGCAGGGCTCCTGCGTGGAGTTCGCGCGACTGCCGGGCGGAGACGTGGCGGTGCGCAACTCCCGCTTCCCCGACGGTCCCGCGCTCGTCTACACGCGCGCGGAGATCGAGGCGATGCTCCTCGGTATCAAGGACGGGGAGTTCGACCACCTGATAGCGGGCTGACGTGCCCCTCGGTCGTGCGCGTGACCCCGGGCGACAGGAGCGCGACACGCGGTGACGCGCGTAGAACCGCGGCGCAGAAGAGGGCCGCGGTTCGTCATTCGGCGGGCGGCAGCCGGAAGAGTGCCCAGACCACCTTGCCGTCCAGGGTGCCTGTCAGCGGGTGCCAGCCCCAGCCGTCGCTGAAGGAGTCGACGAGGAAGAGGCCGCGGCCCGACTCCGCCGAGAAGTCGTCCGTCTCGCGGGCGACCGGGCTCTCCCGGCTGGGGTCGCGCACCGCGCACACCAGCCGCCCCGTCCAGCGCAGCAGATGCAGCCGCACGGGCGAGTCGTGGTCGCACGCGGGCTCCGGCGCAGGCTCCGGCAGTCCGTGCCGCAGGGCGTTGGTGACCAGTTCGGAGACCACCAGACAGACGTCCTCGAACCGGTCGTCCAGCTCCCAGTGGTCAAGGGTCGTGCGGGTGAACCGTCTCGCCTCGCGCACCGCTTCGTAGCGGGCGGGCAGCGCGCAGGAGGCCGCGCTGGCCACGGCCGCGGGATCCAGCGGGGGAAGGCCCAGCCGTAACGGCTCGAGCATGGTCGATCCATTCGTCCCCATGCGAGGCACTCCCGGTAATCCGCGGTCGTTGCGATGCAGCGGTGGCGCGAGACCATGGTTTCGGATGCGCAGAGCAGATGCAAGGGCAGATGCACGTGCACGCGACCGAAATGCTCCTCCCCGTACCGCTTACTGGCCATTTTTTCCGCCATCTTCCTGTCATCCGCCGGTCTCCCGCCCGGCGGGCGCCCGCGCATATTCCTTGATCTCTTTCCGTTTCCGTAATCGCGCGAGTACAGCTCGGAGTGAATTAGTGGCAGACTGCGGGCCTTGAAGACGGTTGGGGAGGCTGGCGAACGTGAGCGCGGGAGAGCCAGGATCGGTGGTGCGGCGCATGCTGCTCGGCTCGCAACTCAGGCGGCTGCGGGAAGCGCGGGGGATCACGCGCGAGGCGGCCGGGTACTCGATCCGCGCCTCGGAATCGAAGATCAGCCGGATGGAGTTGGGTCGGGTGAGCTTCAAGACCCGAGACGTGGAAGACCTCTTGACCCTGTACGGCATCACGGACGAGACGGAGCGCACCTCGCTGGTCTCCCTCGCCAGGGAGGCCAATGTCGCGGGCTGGTGGCACAGTTACTCCGACGTCCTGCCGAACTGGTTCCCCACCTATGTGGGACTGGAGGGCGCGGCGTCGCTGATCCGCGTCTACGAGGTGCAGTTCGTGCACGGACTGCTGCAGACCGAGGCGTACGCCCGTGCGGTGGTCCGGCGCGGTATGCAGGGCGCGAGCGAGGCCGACGTGGAGCGGCGGGTGGCGCTGCGCATGGAGCGGCAGAAGTACCTCGTCTCGGAGAACGCGCCCGACCTCCACATCGTCCTGGACGAGGCCGCCCTGCGCCGTCCCCACGGCGACCGTGACGTGATGCGCGGGCAGTTGCAGCATCTGATCGAGATGTCCGAGCGGCCCAGCGTACGGCTGCAGATCATGCCGTTCAGCCTCGGCGGGCACGCCGGCGAGTCCGGGGCCTTCACCATCCTCAGCTTCCCCGAGTCGGACCTGTCGGACGTGGTCTACCTGGAGCAGCTCACCAGCGCCCTCTACCTGGACAAGCCCGAGGACGTCGCCCAGTACGAGCGGACGCTGGAGGAACTCCAGCACGACGGACCCGGCCCGGACGAGAGCCGCGACCTGCTGCGCGGGCTGCTCCAGCTGTCGTAGGGAAACCCCCCCCGGAAACACGCATCGGACGCCCAACTCGCCTCGCTCGCAAGTACGATGACACGCGATCAGACCATGAAGAAGTGATCGGGGGTTGATCCGGGGCTCCGACTGCTTCGACCGTCTCGCGGCAGGGGATCGAGGAGCGCATGTCGTCCTACTTCACCGAACTGGCCCAGCAGTACATCGACGGCGAGTGGCGCCCGGGGACCGGCTCCTGGGACATCATCGACTTCAATCCCTACGACGGGGAGAAGCTGGCCTCGATCACCATAGCCACGGTCGACGAGGTGGACCAGGCCTACCGCGCGGCCGCCCGCGCCCAGAAGGAATGGGCCGCGACCAACGCCTACGCCCGCAGGACCGTCTTCGAGAGGGCGCTGCGACTGGTCGAGGAGCGGGAGCCGGAGATCACCGACGTGATCATCGCCGAGCTCGGCGGCACCCGTCTGAAGGCAGCTTTCGAACTACACCTCGCCAAGGAGTTCCTGCGCGAGTCGATCCACCTGGCGCTGCGCCCCGAGGGGAAGATCCTGCCCTCCCCGGTCGACGGCAAGGAGAACCGCCTCTACCGGGTGCCGGTCGGTGTCGTGGGCGTCATCAGCCCCTTCAACTTCCCCTTCCTGCTGTCCCTGAAGTCGGTCGCCCCGGCGCTCGCCCTCGGCAACGGCGTGGTGCTCAAGCCGCACCAGGACACCCCGGTCACCGGCGGCTCCCTGATCGCGAAGATCTTCGAGGACGCGGGTCTGCCGGCCGGTCTGCTCAACGTCGTCATCACGGACATAGCCGAGATCGGCGACGCCTTCATCGAGCACCCCGTCCCCGAGGTCATCTCCTTCACCGGCTCCGACCAGGTCGGCCGGCACGTCGCCACCGTCTGCGCCTCCCACTTCAAGCGCTCGGTCCTGGAACTCGGCGGCAACAGCGCGGTCGTGGTCCTGGACGACGCCGACCTCGACTACGCGGTCGACGCGGCCGTCTTCAGCCGGTACGTCCACCAGGGCCAGGTCTGCATGGCCGCGAACCGGATCCTGGTGGACCGCTCGGTCGCCGAGGAGTTCACCGCGAAGTTCGTCGTCAAGGTCGGTTCGCTGAAGGTCGGCGACCCGCGCGACCCGGAGACCGTCATCGGCCCGGTGATCAACTCCACGCAGGCGTACGCGCTGTCGGGCGTCGTCCAGCAGGCGATCGCCGAGGGGGCCACCGCCCTGCTGCGCGGCGCCACCACCGACAACCTCGTCGAGCCGTCGGTCCTGACGGACCTGCCCGCCGACTCCGCCCTGCTCCGCCAGGAGGTCTTCGGACCGGTCGCCTTCGTCGTCCCGTTCGACGGCGAGGAGGAGGCGGTCCGGATCGTCAACGACACGCCGTACGGCCTCAGCGGCGCCGTCCACACGGCGGATGTCGAACGGGGCGTCGCCTTCGCCCGGCGGATCGACACAGGCATGTTCCACGTGAACGACGGCACCGTCCACGACGAGCCGCTCGTCCCCTTCGGCGGCGAGAAGCACTCCGGCATCGGCCGTCTGAACGGCGAGACGACCCTGGACGCCTTCACCACGCTGAAGTGGATCTCGGTCCAGCACGGCCGGAGCGGCTTCCCGTTCTAGGGTCGCGGCAGGCTCTAGTGGTGGAACCCGGTGGCCGCGTTCTTGTCCCGGGTCAGCGGGTGCGGCTGGCGGCGCAGTTGGGGCAGCAGGCGGCCGAGGTCGTCGAGGAACAGCTCGGCGAGGTCGGCCGAGAACCCGTTGCGGCAGACCACGCGAAGGACTGACAGGTCCTCCCGGTTCGGCGGGAAGGTGTACGCGGGCACCAGCCAGCCGTTCTCGCGCAGCCGCCGGGAGACGTCGAACACGTCGTAGGCCTCGACTTCCGGCGCCGTGGTGAAGGCGAACACCGGCAGCTGGTCGCCGCGGGTCAGCAGCCGGAAGTCGCCGAGCGCCTCGACCCGTTCGGCGAGGTGGCGGGCCACGTCCCGGGTGCACTGCTGCACCAGCCGGTAGCCCTCGCGGGCCAGCCGCAGGAACGAGTAGTACTGCGCCACCACCTGCGCGCCGGGCCGGGAGAAGTTCAGCGCGAAGGTCGGCATGTCACCGCCCAGGTAGTTGACCCGGAAGACCAGCTCCTCGGGCAGCGCCTCGCCGTCCCGCCACAGCGCCCAGCCGACACCCGGGTACACCAGCCCGTACTTGTGGCCCGAGGTGTTGATCGAGGCCACCCGCGGGAGCCGGAAGTCCCACACCAGGTCCTCGTCGAGGAAGGGCGCGATCATGCCGCCCGAGGCGCCGTCGACGTGCACCGGGATGTCGAGGCCCGTGCGCTCCTGGAAGGCGTCCAGGGCCGCGCACAGGTCGGCGATCGGCTCGTAGGAGCCGTCGAAGGTGGAGCCGAGGATGCCGACGACCCCGATGGTGTTCTCGTCGCACAGCTCGGCGGCGGTCTGCGGGTCGAGGTGGTAGCGGTCGCCGTCCATGGGGACCTGACGGGCCTCGACCTCCCAGAAGTTGCAGAACTTCTCCCAGCACACCTGGACGTTGACGCCCATGACGAGGTTCGGACGGGCATCCCGCCCGGGGTAGCGGTCGGCGTTGCGCCGCGCCCAGCGCCGCTTGAGCGCCATCCCGGCGAGCATGCACGCCTCGCTCGACCCGGTCGTCGAACAACCCACGGCGGCCGAGGGGTCCGGCGCGTTCCACAGGTCGGCGAGCATCGCCACACAGCGCCGCTCCAGTTCGGCGGTGCGCGGGTACTCGTCCTTGTCGATCATGTTCTTGTCGCGGCACTCGTTCATCAGGACGTCGGCCTGCGGCTCCATCCAGGTCGTGACGAACGTGGCCAGATTCAGCCGGGAGTTGCCGTCCAGCATCAGCTCGTCGTGCACGAGCTGGTACGCCGTCGAGGGCGGCAGGGGCGTGTCGCCGAGCCGGTGCTTGGGCGGCGCCTCGGCCATCTCGACGGCCGGATTCGCCTCTCCGTAGAAGGGATTGACCGACAGGGGGCGCTCGTCGGGCTTCTCGTGTCCTCGGTGCAGCGGCATGGGCTGTCTCCTGCGGGATCGACGCGATCGATGGGTTCCTGGGGCCGGGGGGTTCGAGGAGGCGGGGGAGGGGCTGCGGGGTCAGCGGATCGCCGTACCGTCCTTCCCGAGCTGCATCAGCGGCCTGCCGGTCACCAGCAGCCAGGCCGGCAGTGAGGCGGCGCACAGCAGAGCGAGGACGGCCGGCGAGGACACGAGCACCGCGGCCGTGAACAGGCTCACCCAGCCCTGTCGGGTGACGGCCAGGAGCATGCCCAGCACGCCCGCCGCCACGCCGAGCGACTCGGGCACCGCGGGCACGAGGGCGTGCGCGGTCAGCCCGAAGGCGGCGCCGACGAACACGGACGGGAAGATCCGCCCGCCGCGGAACCCGCAGGACGCGGCGACCAGCAGCGCGGCCAGCTTCACCACGGTCATGGTCGCGAACTGCCCCGCCGTCCAGGCCCCGGGATCGCGGGCCAGTTCCGCGACCTCCGACAGCCCCTTGAAGAGCGTGAGGGGACCGCCGAGCACCGCCAGCAGACCGAGCACGAGCCCACCGGCGGGAAGGACCAGCATCGGATGCCCGAGCCGGGAGAAGGCACGGTGGACGTAGGGGAAGGCGTACACGGCGAGCAGGCCGAGCAGCGCGGCCGCGAAGGCGGTCACCAGCGCGGCCAGGAGGTCGCCCCAGTGCGGCCGGCCGAGGGGAGGCAGACCCAGGTCGAAGGTGGGGCGGGCGACCAGCGCGGTCGTCAGTGCGCCCGCGGTCCCGGCGGCCAGCGGCGCGAAGAGGTTGTCCCACAGCGCCCCCTTGGCCGGCCGCCCGGCCAGCGCCTCGGAGACGACGAGCGCGGCGGCCACCGGGGTGCCGAACAGGGCGCCGATCGTCGCCGCCTCCGCCAGCACCGGCCACAGCGCGCCCGGCAGCCGGGGCAGCAGCCGGCGGCCCAGCGCGAACGCCAGAGCCACGTTCGCCATGATGAGGGGGTTCTCGGGGCCGAGGCTCGGCCCGCCGGCCAGCATGAGCACGGCGGCCACCAGCAGCCCCGGCAGCACGGCCGGCGCCACCGGGGCGGCCGTCAGACCCAGCGTCGCCGGGTCCGGTCCGGCGTGCCCCGGCGCCCTCCACACCACCAGTCCCACCAGGACGCCGGTCGCGGTGAGCACGACCAGCATCCAGGCGACCGAGTAGCGCCCGATGCCCAGGGCATCGGGCAGGCTCCCCCACAGAACCGCCTGTAACCGTTCCGCCACCCCGCTCACCAGCAGGAACAGCAGACTGGAGCCGACCCCGACGACCAGTGCGGGCAGGATCAGCGGCAGCAGGGCGCGGGCCGGGGCCGCCGGGGCGGTCGGTGCCTGCTGCGCGGTGTCCTGGGCCACGGGCTCACGATAAGCGGACGAAAGCGACACAACATCCGGAACGAAACACGCTTGCACCTCACGCGGCGTGAGGAGCCACCGTGGACCACGTACCGAGAAAGGAGCGGAAGTGAGCTACTCCGTGGGACAGGTCGCCGGATTCGCCGGAGTGACGGTGCGCACCCTGCACCACTACGACGACATCGGCCTGCTCGTCCCGGGCGAGCGCAGCCACGCGGGCCACCGGCGCTACGGCGACGCGGATCTCGACCGGCTGCAGCAGATCCTGTTCTACCGGGAGCTCG
Source organism: Streptomyces sp. NBC_01788 (assembly GCF_035917575.1). GTDB lineage: Bacteria > Actinomycetota > Actinomycetes > Streptomycetales > Streptomycetaceae > Streptomyces. The sequence goes on from NZ_CP109090.1 coordinate 4,375,435, forward strand.
GCTTCCCGCTCGAGGAGGTCGCGGCCCTGCTCGACGACCCGGAGGCGGATCCGGCCGCGCACCTGCGCCGCCGGCACGAACTGCTGACCGCCCGGATCGAGAAGCTGAAGGAGATGGCCGCGGCCGTGGAGCACGCCATGGAGGCACGCAGGATGGGCATCGATCTCACCCCGGAGGAGCGGTTCGAGGTCTTCGGCGACCACGACCCCGAGAAATACGCCGACGAGGTCCGGCAGCGCTGGGGCGGCACGGAGGCCTACCGGCAGTCCCAGCGCCGTACCGCCTCGTACACCAAGGAGGACTGGAAGCGGCTCACCGTGGAGCAGGACGCGATCCACCGGCGCATGGCGGAGCTGCTCGACGCGGGCACACCGGCCCGTTCCGAGGCCGCCATGGACGTGGCCGAGGCGCACCGCCGGTTCATCTCCGGCAGCTACTACGACTGCGGGCACGAGATGCACAGCTGCCTGGCGCAGATGTACGTCGCCGACCCGCGCTTCACCGCCACCTACGAGAAGATCCGGCCGGGCCTGGCCGCGTACCTGCACGACGCGATCCTCGCCAACGCCGAGCGGCACACGTCGTAGGAACGCCGCGGGAACGCCGGAGGAAAAAAGAGGGGCCCGGGTGCCCGGCACCCGGGCCCCGGGCGGTCACTCCCGGACCAGGACCACGGCCGTGCCGTAGGCGCACACCTCCGTGCCGGCGTCCGCCGCCTCGGTCACGTCGAAGCGGAAGGCCAGCACCGCGTTGGCCCCCCGCGCGCGTGCCTGCTCGACGAGCCGCTCCATGGCCTGGTTGCGGGTCTGCACCAGCGTCTTGGTGAGTCCCTTGAGCTCACCGCCGATCATCGACTTCAGACCCGCCCCGATCTGGCTGCCCAGATGCCGGGACCGGACCGTCAGCCCGAAGACCTCGCCGATGACCTTCTCCACCCGGTGGCCGGGTACGTCGTTCGTCGTCACGACCAGCACGTCCGGCTCGGGCTCCTGGCCGCCGCCGTATTCCTCGATGTTCATGGCGCAAGCTTGGCGTGAGCGGACCGTGCGGCGCCATCCCCCGGGCACTCATGGAACCTTGGGCGTATACCTTGCGTTGGTAGCTTTGTGCGGCACCGCACGAGGCTTCGCCTCGCCCCCGACGCCGTACCACCCCACCCCTCAGGAGTCCGGAACCGTGACGACGCTTGCCCTCGGCCCGAGCTGGCTGGATCCGAACCACCTGCTCAACTCCTTCGGTATCTGGGGCCTGCTCCTCATCGTCTTCGCCGAGTCGGGCCTGCTCATCGGCTTCTTCCTGCCGGGTGACTCCCTGCTGTTCACCTGCGGTCTGCTGATCACGTCGAAGCAGCTGGACTTCCCGCTGTGGGGCGCCATCGCCCTGATCTGCCTCGCCGCGGTCCTGGGCGACCAGGCGGGCTACATGTTCGGCAAGAAGGTCGGGCCGTCGCTCTTCAACCGGCCCGACTCCCGCCTGTTCAAGCAGGAGAACGTCACCAAGGCGCACGAGTTCTTCGAGAAGTACGGCCCGAAGTCCCTGGTCCTGGCCCGCTTCGTGCCCATCGTGCGCACGTTCACGCCGATCATCGCGGGCGTCAGCGGCATGCGGTACCGCTCGTTCCTGGTCTTCAACGTCATCGGCGGTGTGCTGTGGGGCGCGGGCGTGACGCTCCTGGGCTCCTGGCTGGGCAACATCGGCTTCGTCAAGGCCAACATCGAGGCGATCCTCATCCTGATCGTCCTCGTCTCGGTGGTCCCGATCATCATCGAGTTCCTGCGCGCCCGCTCCAAGGCGAAGAACGCCCCCGAGGAGTCGGCCGCCCCGGCCCCGGAGGCCGCCGCCGCCCCGTACGGGCAGCAGCCGCAGCAGTTCCAGCAGCCGGTCATGGACGACGCCACGACCCGCCTGCGCCGCATCGAGCCGCCGCACCAGTACGGCGGGCAGAACCAGCCCCCGCAGGAGCAGCAGCAGTACGGCTACGGCCAGCAGTACGCGCAGCCGTATCCGCAGCAGCCCTACGGCGAGCAGCAGGGCCAGGGCGGCTACGACCAGAACCCGCAGTACCCGGACAACGGCGGCTACTACCGCGCCCCGTAGGAAGTCCCCGTAGGAAGTCCCCGTAGAAAGTGCGGGAGCCGGGCGCCCGCGGGTCAGAACCCGCGGGTCCGCTTCGCGGCCCTGCGCCCCGCGGCGGAGGCGGCGCCCGGCATCTTCAGGAACAGCCGGGAGATCTCCGAGCCGAGGTTCACCCCGATCGCGATGGCCATGGCGAGCGACACCGCCTTGGCCAGCGACACCAGCCCGTTGTCGACATGGTTCTGCGCGATCGACAGCAGGCCGAAGTACGTCGCCGAACCCGGTAGCAGCGGCCCGATCGCGGCGGTCGTGTACGGCAGCGCGGACGCGAACCGGTAGCGGGACAGCAACTGCCCGAACAGGCCCACCAGGCCCGCCGCCACGGCCGTGGACGCCACCGGGGAGATGTTGCCGACGTCGTGCATCGCGCCGTACACCGACCACGCGACACCGCCGTTGAGCGTCACAAGGAGCACGGTGGACCGCTCCTGCTGCAACAGCACGGCGAAGGTCAGCGACAGCAGCATCGCCGCGACGATCTGGAGCACCGGCCGCCGGCTCATGGCGAGCGCGGCGTCCGGGTCGAGGGCGGCGCCCAGCTTCACACCGAAGTACAGGACCAGCAGCACGCCGGTGACGATGCCGACGAAGAAGTACATGACCTCCAGCAGGCGCGCCGAGGCGGTGATGTAGAAGCCGGTCAGGCCGTCCTGCACGCCCGCCACCAGCGCCCGCCCCGGCAGCAGCGCGAACAGTCCACCGGTGATGACGGCGGACGCCTTCACGTCGACGTGCCCCACGGTGAGCGCGACGCCGAGCGCGGCCGGCGGCATCGCGGCGACCGTGAACTGGTAGAACTCCGGCAGTCCGCGCCCCGCGCACAGCCACGCCAGCCGGTCGCCGAGCATCGCGCCGAGCGCCGCGGCCACGAAGACGATCAGATCGCCGCCGACCAGGACGGAGGCCGTGCCCGCGAGCAGCCCGGCGGCCGCGGTCAGCGCCCAGCCGGGGTAGGGGTGCCGGTTGCGGCGGATCTCCGCCAGCCGCCGGTACGCCTCCTCCAGGGAGAGGTGGTTCTCCGGATCGCTCAGGTCGTCGACGAGCCGGAAGACGGCCGCCAGGCGCGTGTAGTCGGTGCCCCGGCGGCGTACCGTCCTCGACGCCGTCACGGGGTCGTCGACCAGGGACGGCTGGTGGGAGATCGACAGCAGGGTGAAGGTGACGTTCGGCTCGCAGCGGTCCAGGCCGTAGGAACGGCAGACCGCGAACATCGCCGCCTCCACGTCCTCGGCGCCCTCACCGCCCGCGAGCAGCAGCTCGCCGATACGCAGGGTCAGGTCGAGCACGCGTGGGACGGCGGGGCCGCCCTCCTCCGCCGCCTTGTGCACCGGTTCGGGCGCGGGCCGGTCGGCCACCGACATGCGCAGCATGGTGCGCATCCGGTCCTGCCAGGGGACGTCATTGGGCAGGTTGACCGCCGGGGTGCCGCCCGCCGGGGTGAAGGCGGGCGGGGCCTGGCTGGCGCTGTAGGTGCTCGGCAGGCTGAAGGCGGATCCCTCCGGCTCCACCACGGGCGCCGGAGTGACGTCGAAGCCGTTCGGCACGGCGAACTCGGACGTGGTCTCCGACTCGGCGGTCCCCGTCCTGGGCGCCGTCAGCCCCTCGGGCACGGCGAACTCGGACGTCGTGGACGACTCCGCCTCGGCCGCCGGTACGACCGGGATCATCTGGGTCACCTGGGTCACCGACGACCCGGCGGGAACCCTGAAGGCACTCCGCGCCTCGTCCGACTGCGGCTTGCGGTCCTCCGCGTCCGTCACTGAGAAACGCTCCCTGAACGACACCTTCCGTCTGCCTCAGTATGCGCAGACGGAGGCACCGGTATGCGAACGGCCGCACCGCCCCCGTGGGGACGGTGCGGCGCGTGGGAGGCGCGGGGCTCAGTGACCGCCGTGCTCCTGGAAACGCTTGATGGAACGCTCGATCTCCGCCTCGGCGTCGGAGCGGCCCACCCAGTCGGCGCCCTCGACGGACTTGCCGGGCTCCAGGTCCTTGTAGACCTCGAAGAAGTGCTGGATCTCCAGGCGGTCGAACTCCGACACGTGGTGGATGTCCCGCAGGTGCTCCACACGCGGGTCGGACGCCGGCACGCACAGCAGCTTGTCGTCGCCGCCGGCCTCGTCGGTCATCCGGAACATGCCGATCGCGCGGCACTTGATGAGGCAGCCGGGGAAGGTCGGCTCGTCCAGGATGACCAGCGCGTCCAGCGGGTCGCCGTCCTCGCCGAGGGTGTTCTCGACGAAGCCGTAGTCCGCCGGGTAGCTGGTCGAAGTGAAGAGTCGACGGTCCAGGCGGATACGACCGGTCTCGTGGTCCACCTCGTACTTGTTCCGCGAACCCTTCGGAATCTCGATCGTGACGTCGAACTCCACCGGTGGCTCCTCCATGATCAGCACATAGTTCTGGTGATTAAGTGTCCCTCACGCAGGTGTGTGATCGCGAAAGGGGCTGGTGGTCGTGCCGGAGCTGAGAGCCTGGCGGGCCGCGAGACCGCGCCTGGCCCGTCTCGCACGGGCCGCACGGCCGCGGCTCGTACGGGCCGCGCGGACCGTGAGACCGCGGGTCGCGCAACTCACGGAGGCCGCCGGAACGCGGCTCACCAAGCCGAAGACCTGGCACTACACCGCGGGTGCCGCCACGGCCGGGCTGGCGCTCGCCGCCGGTGTGGTGACCGCCGCCGGGCCCTGGGACTCCTCCGGCCAGCGTACGGCCGAGCGGGACCGGGCCGCGGCCCTGGGGCGCACGGGTGGCGCAGATCACGGTCGCCGGACCGGTACGCCGGATCCGTCGGATGCGTCCGATGTGTCCGGGTTGGACGGCGGGGCGAAGCCCGCGCCCAGTGCCGTCCCGGTGCTGGTGGGCCTCGGCGGGGCAGGCGACCCGGCGCGGCCTGCGTCGGACGCCTCGGCCCTCGCGGCCGCCCTGGACCCGCTGCTGCGGGACTCCGCCCTCGGCACCCGCCACGCGGCGGCCGTCCTCGACGTCACCACCGGCGAGCGGCTCTACGGCCAGGCCGCCGGAGACCCGCACGTCCCCGCCTCCACCACCAAGATCGCCACCGCCGTCGCCGCGCTGTCCGCCCTCGGCGCCGACCACCGGCTCACCACCCGCGCCGCCCTGGAACCCGGCACCGGGAAACTCGTCCTGATCGGGGGCGGCGACCCCACGCTCACCGCACGCAAGGACGCCGGGAACCTGGCCAGCCTGCGCACCCTCGCGGCCGACACGGCGACCGCGCTGAGCAAGCGGCATGTGACCGAGGTGACGCTCTCCTACGACACCACCCTGTACGCCGGTACCTCCCTGCACCCCATCGGCGTGAACGACAACCTCGCCCCGGTCACCGCCCTGATGGCCGACGAGGGCCGCACCGGCGACTCGACCAGCGGCCCGGCCCCGCGCGTGGCCGACCCGGCGGCGGACGCGGCCCGCGCCTTCGCCGACCTGCTGTCCGGCCACGGCGTACGGACCACGGTCGCCGGCGCGGCCGGGGCGACGGGCCGCGCGGAGACCCTGGCCACCGTCTCCTCGCCCCCGCTGTCGAGCCTGGTCGAACGGATGCTCACCAACAGCGACAACGACATCGCCGAGGCCCTGGCCCGCCAGACGGCCACCGCGACGGGCGGGCGGCCCGACTTCGCCGGGGGCGCCGCCGCGATCACCGCCCAGCTGAAGAAGCTGGGCCTGCCCCTGACGGGCGCCGACTTCCACGACGGCAGTGGACTCGACCGCGCCGACCGGCTCACCGCGGAGCTGCTCACGGCCCTGCTGGCCAAGGCGGCCGACCCGGCCGACCCCGCCCTCCGCCCGGTCCTCACCGGCCTCCCCGTCGCCGGCTTCACCGGCACCCTGACCAGCCGCTACGCGGACGGCGCGGCCGGGCTCGTACGGGCCAAGACGGGCACGCTGACGGGCGTCAACACCCTCGCGGGCACGCTCGTCGCCCGCAACGGCCACCTCCTGGCCTTCGCCTTCCTCGCGGAGGACACCACGGCCCCGGAAGCGGCCCAGACGGCCCTGGACCACGCGGCCACCACCCTGGCTACCTGCGCCTGCACCTGACGACCCGGCCCGGGCGCGGCGGGTCCCGCCGGTTTCGTACCGGCCCTCTGCCACGGCCGCACGGGTGGCGCGGTCCTGCCCCGAGCCGGGTCCCTGCAGACCCGGGCGTCCCGAGGGGCGACTCGGTGCACCGGGGGCACGGCCGGCACACAAAGGGCACATTCGCCCAGCGTCACGGCCTGCCCCGAGTGGCGGGGCTCACGTACCGTTGACACATGACGAGCATCGGTGGTGCGGCAAGTTCCGGGATGGTCGACTGGAATCTCGCGGTCGCGACCGCGACCCGGCTGGTGCGGCCGGGGCCCGAGGTGAGCCGGGACGAGGCCCGGGCGGTCGTCGCGGAACTGCGCCGGCACGCCAAGGCGTCCGAGGGGCACGTGCGCGGCTTCACCCGCCTGGGTACGCGCGGGACGGACGACACCCCCGTGCTCGTGGTCGACCGCCCCGGCTGGATCCGGGCGAACGTCGCCGGTTTCCGGGAGATCCTCAAACCGCTCCTGGACAAGATGCAGGAGCGGCGCGGCGGTACCCCCGGCGGCGCGGTCCTCGGCGCCGTCGGCGGCAAGGTCACCGGCGTGGAACTCGGGATGCTGCTGTCCTTCCTCGCCTCCCGCGTCCTCGGCCAGTACGAGACCTTCGCCCCCGCCACCCGCGAACTGTCGGCCGGTGACGGCTCGCCCGGCGGCGGCCGGCTGCTGCTCGTCGCCCCCAACATCGTCCACGTCGAGCGCGAACTCGACGTCGACCCCCACGATTTCCGGCTGTGGGTGTGCCTGCACGAGGAGACCCACCGCACGCAGTTCACCGCCGTGCCCTGGCTGCGCGACCACCTCGAGGGCGAGATCCAGTCCTTCCTGGCGGAGACGGACGTCGACCCCATGGCCCTCCTGGAGCGCATCCGCGAGGCCGCCCAGTCCCTGGCGGGCGGCCGCCCCGAGGCCGAGGAGGACGACGGCGGCCACTCCCTGGTCGAGATGGTCCAGTCCTCGGCCCAGCGCGAGATCCTCGGCCGCCTCACCGCCGTGATGTCCCTCCTGGAGGGCCACGCCGACTTCGTGATGGACGGCGTCGGCCCGGACGTCGTGCCGTCCGTGGCGGAGATCCGCGAGAAGTTCCAGCAGCGCCGTGCCAAGGGCGCCTCCCGCCTGGACATGGCCCTGCGCAAGCTGCTCGGCCTGGACGCCAAGCTGCGCCAGTACCGCGACGGCGAGCGCTTCGTGCGCGCGGTCGTCGAGCAGGTCGGCATGGACGGCTTCAACCGGGTGTGGACCTCCCCCAACACCCTCCCCACCAAGGGGGAGATCTCGAAGCCGGCGGACTGGATCGCACGGGTGCACCGCAGGGCCGAACCGTGACCATGTGTGCGACGTCCGGACGAGGAATCCGGCCTACGGCAGGCGAACGCCGCTTCAATCACTCGTCCGAGGGACCGTGAGCCATGCGTAGGCGTGCAATGCTCGGGGAACGGCCTGTTTCTGTCACCATCGACGCACTCTGAGTGACCGATATCGGGCTCACCCCCCGAAGACTCCGTGAAGGGAACCGGACATGGGTCCCCATCCTGCGGTCGCGGCGATACGCCTGGCGGTACGCCGCGTCCTCCACGACATCCTCGACGAACAGCTCTCGCCCCACCCCGCGCAACCGGCCGCGCACGCTCGGCCCGGCCCCCTGGCCGCGCAACTCCCCGGGCAGCCCCCGCTCGGCGCGTCGAAGCCGGGCCGCGTCCGGGCGACCGCCGCGCAGGCCGCCCACGGCTCGCCGGCCGCCCACGCCGCACCGGCGGCGCATGCCGCCCCGGACACACGGGCCGCCCCGGACACACCGGCCCCGTACGAGCGTCCGCCGTCGCCGCTCGTGCTCGTGGCCTGCTCCGGCGGCGCCGACTCCATGGCGCTCGCCTCCGCCCTCGCCTTCGAGGCCCCCAGGCTCGGCGTCCGGGCCGGCGGTGTCACCGTCGACCACGGCCTGCAGGCAGGCTCCGAGATGCGCGCCGACGAGGTCGCCCAGCGGCTGCGTGCCCTCGGCCTCGACCCGGTCGAGGCCGTCGCCGTCACCGTCGGCCGCGACGGCGGTCCGGAAGCCGCCGCCCGCGACGCCCGCTACGCCGCCCTCGACGCCGCGGTCGAGCGCCACGGCGCCCACGCCGTCCTGCTCGGCCACACCCGCGACGACCAGGCCGAGACGGTGCTCCTCGGCCTCGCCCGCGGCTCCGGCATCCGCTCCCTGTCCGGAATGGCCGCGGTCTCGGGGGCCGGCGGCCGTTACCGCCGCCCCTTCCTGCACATCGACCGGCAGACCGCCCGCAAGGCCTGCATGGTCCAGTCCCTGCCCGTCTGGGACGACCCGCACAACACCGACCCGGCCTACACCCGCTCCCGGCTGCGCCACGAGGGCCTCCCCGCCCTGGAGAAGGCCCTCGGCAAGGGCGTCGTGGAGGCACTCGCGCGTACCGCCCAGCTCTCCCGCGACGACGCCGACGCCCTCGACGCCTGGGCGGGCCAGGCCGAGGCCACCGTCCGCGACGACGCCGGCCGCCTGGAGTGCGCCAAGCTGTACGCCCTGCCGCCCGCCGTGCGCCGCCGCATCCTGCGCCGGGCCGCCATCGACGCCGGCGCTCCGGCCGGGTCGCTGTTCGCCCGGCACATCGAGGAGGTCGACCGGCTGATCACCGGCTGGCGCGGGCAGAAGGCCATCAACCTGCCCGGCAGGGTGGTTGCCCAGCGGCAGGGTGGCAGACTGGTGATTCGGCAAGGCTGAACAGGGCCCCTCCCGCCGGTCCGCTGACGCGGAGTCCGGAGGAGGGCCGTCGACGCCGGTGAGACGACCGAAAGTGATGCGGGTGGACGCGAAAGACATGGGTGCCGACCTCGAGAAGGTGCTCATCACCAGGGAAGAGATCGACGCGAAGCTGGCTGAGCTGGCGGCGAAGATCGACGCGGAGTACGCGGGCAAGGACCTGCTGATCGTCGGCGTCCTCAAGGGCGCGGTGATGGTCATGGCGGACCTCGCCCGGGCGCTGTCCACCCCGCTCACCATGGACTGGATGGCCGTGTCGTCCTACGGCGCGGGCACCCAGTCCTCCGGCGTGGTGCGGATCCTCAAGGACCTCGACACCGACATCAAGGGCCGGCACGTCCTGATCGTCGAGGACATCATCGACTCCGGCCTGACCCTCTCCTGGCTGATCTCCAACCTCGGTTCGCGCGAGCCCGCCTCCCTGAAGGTGTGCACGCTGCTCCGCAAGCCGGAGGCGGCGAAGGTCGCCATCGACGTGGAGTGGGTCGGTTTCGACATCCCGAACGAGTTCGTGGTCGGCTATGGCCTGGACTACGCCGAGAAGTACCGGAACCTGCCGTTCGTCGGTACGCTCGCACCCCACGTCTACGGCGGCTGACCCCGAAGGGCTCAAGCGCGGAACGTGATCGGGAACCCCGGCGGCGCCGGAGCCGTTGGAGCAAGCAGACGGATACGTCGGCCCTACCGTGCGGCTTCGAGCCCCGATGCTGGGGTACCGTCAGAAGAACTGTCTTATCAAACTCACTGTGGCAGGAGGGACGGGGCGGCACCGCTCCGTATGGATGGACGTGAAGCGATACTTCCGTGGGCCGGTCATGTGGATCGTGCTGGCCGTCCTTGCCGTGGTCGTGTTGATGAATGTCGTCGGTCAGTCCGGCGGCTACAAGACGGTTGACACGGGCAAGGTCGTTGCGGCGATCAATGACAACAGGGTCCAGCAGGCCAAGCTGGTCACGGGCGACGAGCAGACCATCAAGGTCGAGCTCAAGGACGGCCTGAAGGTCGACGGCAGCTCGAAGATCCAGGCGAGCTACATCGGCGACCAGGGCGTGACCATCGCCAACACGCTGCAGACCAAGTACCAGGACAAGCAGATCCCGAAGGGCTACACGGTCTCGCCGTCGAAGCAGAGCCCCTTCGTCGGCATCCTGCTCACGCTGCTCCCCTTCGTCCTCATCGTGGTCGTCTTCCTGTTCCTGATGAATCAGATGCAGGGCGGCGGCTCCCGGGTGATGAACTTCGGCAAGTCGAAGGCCAAGCTCATCACCAAGGACACCCCGAAGACGACGTTCGCGGACGTCGCGGGCGCGGACGAGGCCGTCGAGGAGCTCCACGAGATCAAGGAGTTCCTCCAGGAGCCGGCCAAGTTCCAGGCCGTCGGGGCGAAGATCCCCAAGGGCGTGCTGCTCTACGGCCCGCCCGGCACCGGCAAGACCCTGCTCGCGCGTGCTGTCGCGGGCGAGGCCGGCGTTCCGTTCTACTCGATCTCCGGTTCCGACTTCGTCGAGATGTTCGTCGGCGTCGGCGCCTCCCGTGTCCGCGACCTGTTCGAGCAGGCCAAGGCGAACGCCCCGGCGATCGTCTTCGTCGACGAGATCGACGCGGTCGGCCGCCACCGCGGCGCCGGCCTCGGCGGCGGTCACGACGAGCGCGAGCAGACGCTGAACCAGCTGCTGGTCGAGATGGACGGCTTCGACGTCAAGGGCGGCGTGATCCTGATCGCGGCCACCAACCGGCCCGACATCCTCGACCCGGCGCTGCTGCGTCCGGGCCGCTTCGACCGGCAGATCGCCGTGGACCGCCCCGACATGCAGGGCCGTCTGGAGATCCTCAAGGTCCACCAGAAGGGCAAGCCGGTCGCGCCCGACGTCGACCTGTCCGCCGTCGCCCGCCGCACCCCCGGCTTCACGGGTGCCGATCTGTCCAACGTCCTGAACGAGGCCGCGCTGCTCACGGCCCGCAGTGACAAGAAGCTGATCGACAACCACATGCTGGACGAGGCGATCGACCGCGTGGTCGCGGGCCCGCAGAAGCGGACCCGGATCATGTCGGACAAGGAGAAGAAGATCACCGCGTACCACGAGGGCGGTCACGCCCTGGTCGCGGCGGCCTCGCCGAACTCCGACCCGGTCCACAAGATCACGATCCTGTCCCGCGGCCGGGCCCTCGGCTACACGATGGTCCTGCCCGACGAGGACAAGTACTCCACGACCCGCAACGAGATGCTGGACCAGCTCGCCTACATGCTGGGCGGCCGCGCGGCCGAGGAGCTGGTCTTCCACGACCCGACGACGGGCGCGGCGAACGACATCGAGAAGGCCACCACCACGGCCCGTGCGATGGTCACCCAGTACGGCATGACCGAGCGGCTGGGCGCGATCAAGTTCGGCGGCGACAACACCGAGCCGTTCCTCGGACGTGAGATGGCTCACCAGCGCGACTACTCGGAAGAGGTCGCCGCGCTGGTGGACGAGGAAGTCAAGAAGCTCATCGAGAACGCGCACAACGAGGCCTGGGAGATCCTGGTCGAGAACCGCGACGTCCTCGACAACCTCGTCCTGGCCCTCCTCGAGAAGGAGACCCTGGGCAAGGAGGAGATCGCCGAGGTCTTCTCCCAGATCGTCAAGCGGCCGCCGCGGCCCGCGTGGACCGGCTCGTCCCGCCGGACCCCGTCGACCCGCCCGCCCGTGCTCTCCCCGAAGGAGCTCGCGCTGACGAACGGAGCCAACGGCTCGACGGCGGCGATCAGCACCGTCAAGTCCACGGCGACGGAGCCCGCCCCGGCCACGGAGCAGGTGCCGGAGGACCGTCCGGACAACTGACCGGAGGCCCGCGCAGGGTCCACCTGCCCCGGAATGCATGCCCGCAGATCAGACACACAGGAACGAGGCTTCACATGACCGACCCCGTGACGCTGGACGGCGAGGGCTTCCTCGGCGAGTTCGACGAGAAGCGCGCCGAGAACGCCGTGCGCGAACTCCTCATCGCGGTCGGCGAGGACCCGGACCGTGAAGGCCTGCGGGAGACACCGGCACGGGTGGCCCGGGCGTACAAGGAGATATTCGCGGGCCTGTGGCAGCAGCCCGAGGACGTGCTGACGACGACGTTCGACCTGGGTCACGACGAGATGGTGCTGGTCAAGGACATCGAGGTGTTCTCGACCTGCGAGCACCACCTCGTGCCGTTCCGTGGCGTCGCGCACGTCGGCTACATCCCGTCCACCAACGGGAAGATCACGGGGCTTTCGAAGCTGGCCCGGCTCGTGGACGTCTACGCCCGCCGCCCTCAGGTGCAGGAGCGGCTCACCACCCAGATCGCGGACTCGCTGATGGACATCCTGGAGCCGCGCGGTGTGATCGTCGTGGTGGAGTGCGAGCACATGTGCATGTCGATGCGGGGCATCCGCAAGCCCGGCGCGAAGACCATCACCTCGGCGGTGCGCGGTCAGTTGCGGGACGCGGCGACGCGGAACGAGGCGATGAGCCTCATCATGGCGCGCTGACGCGCCCGGCGCCCGGCGCCCGGCCGCGCCCGCCCGCCCAGCCGGCGTACGCCGTCCGCCCGGCTCATGCCGTCGGCTGCGCCCCCGGCGGGTTCTGGTCGTCGTCCTCGGGCAGCTTGCAGACCCGTTCGAGGAACAGGGCGGCCGCTATCACCGCGATCCCGGCGAGGACCGAGAAACCGGCGTAGAAGGCCTGGTCGCGGCGGGCGGGGATGTCGAGGAGTTCCAGCAGGGCGACGCCCGTGCCGCCGTACACGCCGGCGACAAGGGCGGCGACCAGGGCACTGGCCTGGCCGAAGACGACCGCGCGGGCGGCCATCATGGGGTCGACACCCTTGGCGCCGGGCCTGCGCTCGCGCTGTGCCTTCAGCCGGGCCCGCAGGGAGAGCGCCGTGGCCAGGAGGACCGCGGCGATCAGGGCGAGGACGATGGGGGCGGCCAGCGGGACGCCGGGGAGCGTCCCCACCGCGGTCCACAGCCGGGCGCCCGCCCAGGACAGCACTCCGGCGACGACGAACACGCCTGCCAGCAGCCTGATACGCAGCTCTCTCACAGTGTCCCTTCAGCTCCCCCGGACCGGGGCCGGTCGCAGACCTTGCGTCGCCCTGACCTTAACGACTACTCGGGCAGCCGGAGTTCCAGGTCCGCCCGCGGCTCGACGCCCGCGCGGGTGAGCGCGGTCAGCAGATCGGCCACCGCGCCGCGGCCCGCGAGCTGCGCCTCCGGGTCCACGTCGTACCACGGGGCGAGGACGAAGGCGCGCTCGTGCGCCCGCGGGTGAGGGAGCGTGAGAACCGGGTCGTCGGAGACGTTCTCCGCGTAGGCGACGATGTCGACGTCGAGGGTGCGCGGACCCCAGCGCTCGTCGCGGACCCGACTGAAGGCCTCCTCGATGGCGTGGGCGCGCTCCAGCAGGGAGGACGGCGGCAGCGTGGTCTTCAGGACCACCACCGCGTTGAAGTACGACGGCTGGGAGCCGGGCTCGACGCCCCACGGCTCCGTCTCGTAGACCGGGGAGACGGCCTTGATGCGGACGCCGGGGGTGTCCTCCAGGGCGTCGACGGCACCCTGGAGGGTCTCCAGGCGGTTGCCGAGGTTGGAGCCGATCGAGATCACGGCTCGCTTGGGGTTCTGCAGGGTGGTGTCGGCGGCGTCGACCTTCTCGACGACCGAGGCGGGCACCGGCTGGACGGTCGGGTCGGTGGGCCCTTTGGTGAAAGGCACGTTCATACTCGGCTCCGGGTGATGGTGACGGTCACGTCGTCGAAGGGCACGGTGATCGGGGCGTCCGGCTTGTGGACGCAGACCTCGACCTCCAGGACCCCGCCGTGCTTCAGACAGACCTGGGCGATGCGCTCGGCGAGCGTCTCGATGAGGTTCACGGGCTCGCCCTCCACCACGGCCACGACCTCCTCGGCCACGATGCCGTAGTGCACGGTCTTCGCCAGGTCGTCGTCGGCCGCGGCCGGCCGGGTGTCGACTCCCAGGACGATGTCCACGAGGAAGGTCTGGCCCTCCTCGCGTTCCTTGGGGAACACACCGTGGTGCCCGCGGGCCCTCAGGCCGCGCAGCGCGACACGATCCACGCGAATCACTCCTGCAATCGTCGGCGGCGACCGGTCCCTGCCGCGTACGGGCGGCACACCGGCCTGGCACGAATCTACCTGCGGGCACTGACGGAGCCGGGCCGCGGGGAGGCGGGGCGAGCCGGACCCGGCAGGTTTCACCGTGTGTTTCCCCTGGAGAACCCGGATGCTCACGGACCGGTGGGCGGCCCTTCTCCCGCAGTCCGTGATTCCGGCCACTCCGCGTTCCTGCTCAGGCGCCTACCCACTCAGGCGGGTGTGTCGTCGTCCTCGGCACCGTCGTTTTCGGCCAGAACCGGGGAGGCGTGATGGGACCAGAGCTTCCAGCCGATGCCGGTGCGCCGGAAGACATTGGTGGCGACGACGAGCTGTCCCACCAGCGGGCCGAGCTCGCCGCCGGCCGCCGGGGCGGGGCCGCCGCTGAGGATGTTCTCCGTGCAGTTCACCAGGGCGGTGTCGCCGGTCACCGAGACGTGCACGTCGGTGAGGAAGAACTGGATGTAGTCGGTGTTCGCCATGATCAGCGCGTAGGAGCGCAGCACCTCGCCCCGTCCGGTGAGCACGGGCCAGCCGGGGTGCACGCAGGAGACCACCCCGGTGTCGGCCGGGTCGTGGTACTCCTCGTCGACGCCCAGGTCGGAGGGGGTGAGCCAGAGCGCGGACAGCTCCTCGAAATCACCTCGCTCCAGGGCCTCGTAGTAGGCGGTGTTGGCGGCCTCCACCTGTTCGACGTCGGTGTGGGGCGCGCTCACCGGTCTCCTTCGGCGGGCCTGTCCGCCGGGCCCGCGGGGGTGCGTGCCTGTTCCACGGCGCGGGCGACGCGTACCGCGTCCGCCGTGGCGCGGACCTCGTGGACGCGGACGGCCCAGGCGCCGGCGTGCGCGGCGAGGGCGGAGACGGCGGCGGTGGCGGCGTCGCGCTCGCGCGCGGGCGGGGGCGCGCCCTCCGGGCCGGCCAGCACCTGCCCGAGGAAGCGCTTGCGGGAGGCGGCGACCAGCACGGGGTGGCCGAGCCCGCGCAGGCGGTCGAGGCGGGCCAGGAGCGCGAGGTCGTGCCCGGCCTCCTTGGAGAAGCCGAGGCCGGGGTCGACGACGACGCGGTCGGCGGCGATCCCGCCCTCCAGGACGGCCTCCACGCGCGCGTGGAGCTCGTCGACGACCTCGGTGACGACGTCCTCGTACACCCCGCGGACGTTGCCGCCCTCCAGGAAGCCGCGCCAGTGCATGACAACGAAGGGCGCGCCCGCGTCCGCGACCACGGGGATCATCGCGGGATCCGCGAGGCCGCCGCTGACGTCGTTGACGAGGGCGGCACCGGCCGCGAGCGCCTGCTCGGCGACGCGGGCGCGCATGGTGTCGACGGAGATCGTGACGCCCTCGGCGGCGAGGCCGCGCACCACGGGGATGACGCGCCGCAGCTCCTCCGCCTCGTCGACGCGGCTGGCGCCGGGCCGGGTGGACTCGCCGCCGACGTCGACCAGGTCCGCGCCCTGGGCGACCAGGTCCAGGCCGTGCTTGACGGCGATGGTCGTGTCGAACCAGCGGCCTCCGTCGGAGAAGGAGTCGGGGGTCACGTTCACGACCCCCATGACCGCGCACCGGCCCCACGCCGGAAGGCCCGCCACGCGGCCGCGCCCGCTGAAGTTGCTCATACGTTCAGCGTAGGCCCCGCCTCCTGGGCCTTCGTGCCGTGGCCCGGACGGAACCCCCCTGTGCTGGAGGGGATGGGGGTTCCGCCCGGGCCGGTCCCGGGTCATGCCGCGCGGACGTCCGGTTCCGCCACCGAGTGAGCGCAGGGGCTCTGGGCGGCGGAACGGCGGCGCAGGAAGCGCGGCAGCGGCAGGGCGAGGTGGACGAAGCCCTCGGCCTGCATGGCGGCGAAGCCGATGCGGGGCAGGTCGGAGGAGGCGCGGTAGACGACGAACCGCGGCTCCCAGCGGGGCTGGAACTTGGCGTTGAACTTGTACAGCGACTCGATCTGGAACCAGCGGGAGAGGAAGACCAGCAGCCCGCGCCAGGCGCG
Source organism: Streptomyces sp. NBC_01788 (assembly GCF_035917575.1). Lineage (GTDB taxonomy): Bacteria > Actinomycetota > Actinomycetes > Streptomycetales > Streptomycetaceae > Streptomyces. The sequence continues at coordinate 4,391,542 of NZ_CP109090.1, forward strand.
CAGCACCGGGCCGGCGCCGATCTTCTCGCCCCGCGCCAGCGCCGAGCGGAACATCGCGAAGTTCAGCGATATACGGGTGATGCCGAATTTCGGGGCGGCCTGGAGCGCCGCCACGATCAGCAGTTCGTTCATGCCGGGGTCGGCCGAGCGGTCGCGCCGCATCAGGTCCAGGGACACGCCGTCCTCGCCCCAGGGCACGAAGTGCAGGATCGCCTTCAGATCGCCGTACTCGCCCGGCTCCGCGTCCTGCTTGTGGGCGGTGGCGATGAGGCAGTCGCCGTCGGCCGGGTCGCCGATGCGGCCGAGCGCCATGGAGAAGCCGCGTTCGGTGTCGGTGCCGCGCCAGTCCTCGGCGGCCCGCCGGACCCGCTCCAGCTCGGTGGCGCCGAGGTCACGGATGCGCCGCACCCGGGTTTCGTAGCCGGCTCGCTCGATGCGCTTGACCATCTGGCGGACGTTGCGCATCGCGCGTCCGGCGAGCGAGAAATCCGCGACGTCGACCACCGCCTCGTCGCCCAGTTCCAGCGCGTCCAGGCCGGTCTCCCGGGTCCACACCTCGCCGCCGGTCTCGGAGCAGCCCATCACGGCGGGCGTCCAGGAGTGGGCCCTGGCCTCGTCCATGAAGCGCTCGATGGCGCCCGGCCAGGCCTCGACGTCGCCGATCGGGTCGCCGCTGGCGAGCATCACGCCGGAGACGACGCGGTACGTCACCGCCGCCTTGCCGCTGGGGGAGAACACGACGGCCTTGTCACGGCGCAGCGCGAAGTGGCCGAGGGAGTCGCGGCCGCCGTGCCGGGCCAGCAGCTCGCGCAGCCTGCTCTCGTCCTCCTCGGTCAGGCGTGCCGCCGGGTGCTCGGGGCGGAAGGCCAGGTAGACGGTGGTGACGGCGGTGAGCCAGCCGAGGGCGCCGAGGGAGAAGGCGACGGTCCAGGAGGTGTTGCCCTGGTAGTCCACCGGGCCCTCGAAGCCGATCAGGCCGTAGACGACATGGGTCAGCCGGTCCGCCACGCTGGGGTCGCCGACCATGCGGTGCGTGTGCACGCTGACGATGATCATGCCCAGGGCCAGTGAGCCGGCGCTCATGAGGACGAAGTTGGCCAGCGCCCGCCAGCGGCTGCGCGGGTCCGGCAGCGCGGCGAACTCGCCGCGGTGGAACAGCAGCGGCGCGAGCAGCGCCAGCGAGATGACCAACCCGACCACGGAGTGCCGGTAGACGAACTCCGCGGCCGCGCCGGCCGGCAGCAGGGCCACGGCCGCGCGCCAGGCCCGGCGCTTGCGCCGCCTCAGGCCGTGCGCGAGCAACAGCAGCAGCACGCCCACGCTGAGCGAGAGCGCCGCGGCGAACGGCCCGAACGAGCCCGGCAGCACCTCGGCCATGGCGTGCATCCGGCTGTGCCGGAAGCGCGGGAAGACGCCCGCGGCGATGTCCAGGAGGCCGACGACCGCGCAGGCCCTGGCGACCAGCGCGGGGACGGCCTCGGGGCGCGGGCCGCGCAGTATGCGCCGCATCCTGCTGGATCGGTCCGGAACCCCGTCCGACAATTCCCCATCTATCCTGACAGACATCGCATCCCGTAGTTCTGCGAGAGACCTTGAATCCGGTGCCGATCCGGGCATCCGGCGACATTGCGCCCTCTAGGACGGTGTCTCGGGGAGAGAGGTTCACTCCCCGCCGGAAAGTCGGGTCAAAGGGCAGGGAAAGCCCAGGGCAAGCCCTCGCAAGGAAGCGTCGGCGGGCCCTGAGGCGGGAAGTGCAGGCAGGGAAGCCCATGGGTCTCACGAGCAACAAGGTGCTGGTACTGGCGATTCTCCTCGCCGTGCTGCTGTTCGCCGGCACGGTGTGGCTCTGGCCGCGTCTGGCCCGCCGTACCTGGCACGCGGTGACCGGACGCGTCGGCATGCTGCTGGCCACCCAGGTGGCGATCTTCGTCTGCGTCGCACTCGCCGCCAACCAGGCCTTCGGCTTCTACGCCAGCTGGGCGGACCTGTTCGGGCGGGAGAACGCGCCGGGGGTCGTCGTCGACAACTCCGCGCACGGCCGCTCCGGAGGCCCCCTCCAGGTGATCGGCACCCAGCAGGTGCGGCTGGGCGACGGCGACCGGCCCCACGTCTCCGGCCAGATCCAGCAGGTCGGCATCGTGGGCCGTACGACACACATCGCCTCGCCCGCGTTCGTCTACCTGCCGCCGGAGTACTTCCAGCCGCAGTACCGGACCCGTACCTTCCCGGCGGCCGTGGTCCTCACCGGCTACCCGGGCACCGCGCAGGCGCTGATCAGCAAGCTGCGCTACCCGCACACCGCGCAGGAGCTGGCCAGGACCGGGCGGGTGCAGCCGATGATCCTGGTGATGCTGCGGCCCACGGTGGCGCCGCCGCGGGACACGGAGTGCGTGGACGTCCCGGGCGGTCCGCAGACCGAGACGTTCTTCGCCAAGGACCTGCCGGACGCGCTCCTCGCGCACTACCGGGTCGGAAGGAAGCCGGGCAGCTGGGGCATTGTCGGCGATTCCACGGGCGGTTACTGCGCACTGAAACTCGCCCTTCACCATCCCGAGGTGTATGCCGCGGGTGCGGGCCTGTCCCCGTACTACAGGGCGCCCATCGATCCGACCACGGGTGATCTTTTCCAGGGAGACAGGAATCTCCGGAACCGTGCCGATCTGCTGTGGAGCGTCAAGCACCTGCCGGCGCCCGACACTTCGCTGCTCGTCACCAGCAGCAGGCTCGGCGAGGGCAACTACAGGTCGACGCTCAGGTTCATCGACGCGGTGAAGGCGACGAACAGGACGCGGATCGCGTCCATCATCCTCGACAGCGGCGGCCACAACTTCAACACCTGGCGGCGCGAGATCCCGGCGACGTTGCAGTGGATGAGCGGCCTGCTGGGCGACCGCTGAAAATGATCTTTGAAGGGGAGGGAAACGCGGCCGGAACTCCCTTCGGCGCATGAAGGTTTCGTTATGGCTGTCTTTTTGTGGGGCGGCCCGACATGATTCAGGTACGCGCGGTAAGTTTCTGGCCATGTCACGTGGACGTCATCGCCATTCCCCACCCCTGCACAGGCTGTTGCCGTCTTCGGTGATCGCCGGCGTCTCCGTCGTCTGCGCCCTGGGCCCCTGGGCGTTCACGGACGCGGCGGTGCTGCGGTTGCTCGCCGGGACCGCTGCGGTGACCGCTGTTCTCGGCGCGGTCGTCATGCGCCGCTGGGACGCGCAGGCCGGACGGCAGGTAGCCGACCTCACGCGCGCGCGTGTGAGCGACGAGTGGCGATTCGAGGAACGGATCGCCGAACTCGAGACCGACCTCGAGGAGTCACGCGAACTGCGCGGCCGCCTTGAGGAGAAGCTGCGCGCCCGGCGCACGGAACTCGCGGGGCTGCGCAACGAGCACGCGGCACTGCTGCGGCGGTACGCCACGGCGGAGACAGAGCGCGCGAGCGCGCTGGAGGGCCGCCGCCTGCTGGAGATCGAGACCGGCCCCGACGTGCTCGCGCTGCCTGCCGCACCGACGGACGCCGTGGACGCGGCGGATGTCACGGACGGCGAGGGTGCAGACGTCGACGTCGCGGACGTCGAGGGTGCGGAGACGCACGAGTCCGCGGCTCCCGCGACCGGGCCGGCCGAGAAGAGGCCGGGGGCCACGGCGCCCGGCGCGTTCTCCCCGGAGGGGTCCGAGCTGTACCTGCGCGCCGAGGCTGCCCTGTCGCGGTTGGGCAACGACGGCGCCCGGGCGGCGAGGACGGACGAGGCGGCCAAGGCGGGTACCTCGGCGGAAGCTGACACGGCGTCGGAGACCGACCCGGTGCGGGAAGCGTCCGTACCGGCGGACGGCGACGCCGACCCGGAGTCCGCGCGGGAGTCCGCGACGGACGAGACGGACGAGGCGCACGAGCGCGCGGCGGCCACGGACGAGGCGGGTACGGAGACCGAGCCCGCCGAGACCGCCGAGCCCGCCGACCGGGAGGACTCCGCGGAGTCGACCGGGGCGACCGAGGCGGTTGAGCCCGCCGAGCCGGTCGACCTGTCCATCGCGGCCGCGGCCGCGGTCGATTCGGGTGAGCTGGCCGCACCTGCCTCCTCCGCACCCGCCCCCGCCGTGCCGGCTTCCTCCGCCAAGGAGGTCGAGTCGGCCAAGCCCGCGCCTCGGCTGCCCTCCGGGCACTTCACCGTGCCGACCGCGGTGGCCGTCGTACCGGCCGCGCCCACGCGGCGCCCGCTGGTCGAGGGCGGCTTCGACTTCTTCGGCACGAAGGGGGACGGTTCGGCCACCGAGTCGGACACCGTACGGAACGACGGCCTCGGCGACGTGGTGGGCCAGGAGTCGCTCGCCCCGCACAAGGCGGAGGCCGAGTCCCAGTACAAGCCGGCCGACGCCGACGCGCCGGCCGCCGGCCATCAGATCATCGACCTGACGGCCCACGACGAGACGGAACAGATCACCCTTCCGGGGCTGCGCACCGCGGCCTCCTGAGGCCCGTCCTCCGCGACGCCGGGCACGCGCCCGGCGTCGCACCAGGGTCGCCCACCGGTCAGGTCATCCACCGGTCCGGCCGCGCGCTCCGGCGGCCCGTGCGCGACCTCTCCGCCTGGGCCCGCAGCAGCCGGTCCGCCTCCCGCGCGTCCCGCAGCCGGGCCGTCACGGTCCGGCCGGCCCCGTTGTCCACGTGCACGCCGGCGAGGCCCCACACACGCTGCCAGGGCCCCTGCCGCAGCCGTACGCTCTGCACTTTCGCGTGCGGCACCAGTGCGAGCCGGCGCCGCAGCAGTCCGTGCCGCGCGGCGAACACCGCGTCGGTGACGGCGATCCCGTGGCCGCGCCACCACACCGGCGCGCACCACCGGGCGCGCCGCGGCGGCCGGAGCAGGCCGGAGGCCTGAGGCACCGTCACCCCGGGCAGAACCCGGGCGATCACCGACTCGGCGACCTCCCGCGGAGCGACCGGCAGCAGCAAGGTGTTCGACGACCCGGCGACGTCCAGCTCGACCCGCACCCAGCCGCGCCACCGCCACAGCAGCGGCTCCACGATCCGTACGGTCTGCACCCGCCCCGGCGGCACCGTCTCGTGCGTGCGGTCCAGCAGCCCCCGGTCGATCCGCAGCCCGTCGGGCGATTCGCCCACCACCCAGTCGTACTCGGCGGCGAAGCGTCCCGCGCTGTTCGCCACGGCGCTGCCGAGCAGCGGCAGGACGGAGGCGAGCACTGTCCACAGGCTGTGGGTGGCCAGCCACAGCAGCGGCGGTACGACGGCGGCGGCGACCAGCGACACCCAGGTCGCGCCGGTCAGCAGCAGCGAGACGGCGATCAGGCGCCCGGGTACACGGACCAGTTCCCGCGCGGGTGCCTCACCGACCTCGCGCGCCGTCTCCGGTGCGAACCCGGCCGCACGCGCGAGCAGTTCGGCGCGCAGCGCCCGCGCCTCCTCCTCGCCGAGGAAGGCGAGTTCGTCCTTCTTGTCCGTCCCTACGACGTCGAGTTTCAGCTTGGCCACGCCCGCGACCCGGGCGAGCAGCGGCCGGGTGACGTCGACGGCCTGGATCCGCTCCAGCCGGATGTGCGCGGTGCGGCGGAAGAACAGCCCGGTGCGGATGCGCAGTTCGGTGTCGGTCACCGCGAAGTGTGTGAACCACCAGGACAGGAAGCCGTAGAGGGCGGCCAGGGGTATGACGAGCGCGAGCCCGGTCACCAGCGTGGTCGTCGTCAGCCGCGTCAGGTGCCGCTGCGCCTGGTCGGGGTCGTGCACGGCCCAGCCCGTGAGCACGGCGACCGGCGCCCACGCCCGTCTCAGGGGCGTGACGGGATGCAGCCGCCGCTCGGTCACGGGCAGCCCGCCGGGTACGGCCGCGTCGTTCACGGCCTGTTCGGATATGCCGCCGTCGCTCACAGCCTCTTCGGACGCGGCCTGTCCGGGCACGGCTTCCCCACATATGGCTTTCCCGCGTATGGCTTCCCCGCGTACGGCCTCGTCGCCCTCCGCCGCCGTCACAGCCCCGCCGATCGTGCCTCGCCGAGTTCGGTGAGCCGGTCACGCAGCCGTTCCGCCTCGGCCGGGTCGAGGCCGGGGATGATCGCGTCGGTCGCGGCGGCAGCCGTGTGCAGCTGCACGGTGGCCAGCCCGAAGTGCCGCTCCACGGGCCCGGAGGTGACCTCGACGAGCTGCATCCGCCCGTAGGGCACCACGGTCTCCTCGCGCCACAGCACGCCCCGGCTGATCAGCAGGTCGTCGGCGCGCTCGGCGTACCGCCACGAGCGCCAGTTGCGGCCGAGCAGCACCCAGCCCCACGCCATCAGCGCCAGCGGCAGCAGGGCGAACGCCGACCAGGCGAGGCCGGCCAGCAGGCCCGGCAGCAGCCCCGCGGCCAGGGCGAACAGGCCCAGCCACACCACCAGCAACAGCCGGCGCATCCGCAGCAGGCCGCGCGGCAGTGCCCGCCACACCGGTTCGTCCCCGGCCGCAGCCCGCTCGTCCTCCCGGCTCCCCGTTTCCATGGGGCAAGCGTACGTACGAGAGACTGTGTCCATGACTCCTACGACGGAGACCACGGTCGGGATCGGCGGCGCCGCGGAGAGCACCGACATGGTGCTGAACATCGGGCCGCAACACCCGTCCACGCACGGTGTGCTGCGGCTGAAGCTGGTGCTGGACGGCGAGCGCATCAAGCGCGCGGAGCCGGTGATCGGCTATATGCACCGCGGCGCGGAGAAGCTGTTCGAGGCACGGGACTACCGCCAGATCATCATGCTGGCCAACCGCCACGACTGGCTGTCGGCCTTCTCCAACGAGCTGGGCGTGGTCCTCGCCGTGGAGCGGATGCTCGGCATGGAGGTGCCCGCGCGCGCGGTGTGGACGCGCACCCTGCTCGCCGAGCTGAACCGGGTGCTCAACCACCTGATGTTCCTCGGCTCCTACCCGCTGGAGCTGGGCGGCATCACCCCGGTCTTCTACGCGTTCCGGGAGCGCGAGGTCCTCCAGAACGTCATGGAGGAGGTCTCCGGCGGCCGGATGCACTACATGTTCAACCGGGTCGGCGGCCTGAAGGAGGACCTGCCGGCCGGCTGGTCCACGCGCGCGCGTGCCGCGGTGGCCGCCGTACGCTCGCGCATGGACGTCTTCGACGACCTGGTGCTCGGCAACGAGATCTTCCGCGGACGCACCCGGGGCGTGGGCGTCCTGACACCGCGGGCCGTGCACGCCTACGGCGTGAGCGGTCCGATCGCGCGCGGGGCGGGCGTCGACTTCGACCTGCGCCGCGACGAGCCGTACCTGGCGTACGGAGAGCTCCAGGACACCTTGAAGGTGGTCACCCGGCAGGAGGGCGACTGCCTGGCCCGCTTCGAGTGCCTGCTGGAGCAGACCCACAACGCGCTGGACCTCGCCGACGCCTGTCTGGACCGGATGGCCGAGCTGCCGCCCGGCCCGATCAACCAGCGGCTGCCCAAGGTCCTCAAGGCGCCCGAGGGGCACACGTACGCGTGGACCGAGAACCCGCTCGGCATCAACGGCTACTACCTGGTCAGCAAGGGTGAGAAGACGCCGTACCGGCTGAAGCTGCGTTCGGCGTCGTACAACAACATCCAGGCGCTCACCGAGCTGCTGCCGGGCACGCTGGTGGCGGACATGGTGGCCATCCTGGGGTCAATGTTCTTCGTGGTCGGGGACATCGACAAATAGGGCCGCCGCGTCCGCCTCCGCGAGGCCGGCCGGGTGCGCCAGCCAGCCGAAGTCGCCGAGCCCGCCCGGCGCGGTGAGTTCGGCGGCCTCCCCGGCGCGCGCGAGGGAGCGTACGTACTCCGAGGGGCGCGTGGAGGCGAGGCTGAGCGGGGGGCGTGCGCCGGTGACTCCCAGGGCGTGCAGGGCCTCGCGCTGTGTCAGCAGCCGGGCGCCCTCAGGCGCGCTCGCGGCGCAGGCGTCCAGGGCCACGTGCGCCGTGATGTCGCACGACCCGTCCGGCACCGGTGCCGTCTCCCGGCCCTCCCGGAAGCCCGTGAGCGTTCCGAAGGGCGGTCGCGCCCCGGCCGTGTGCGCGTAGTCGACGGCGACCGCGAGGCCCCGTTCGACCCGCGAGACCGCGGCGGCCCAGGCGGTGTCGCGGGGCAGCCCGATCTCCGCGCGCAGGCCCTGCTCGGCGGCCAGCGGCCACCACCGGTCCAGCCACCGCGCCCGCGCTCCCGTCACCGGCTCCCCGAGCCGTTCGGCGCCGTCCCGCCGTACGAGGACCTGCCGGGGCACGCCCGCGGAGTCCACCTCCACGACCTCCACCGGCACGTTGTCCAGCCACTCGTTGGCGAACAGCAGCCCGGTGATCCCCCGCGGTGGCTGCTCCGACCACGCGATCCGGCCGTCCAGGCCCTCCGGCCGGGCGGCGATCTCGACCGCGTGCACGCGCGTGCGTGCCGCCACGTCCGCGGGCAGCGCGGCGAGCACGCCCGCCGCCAGCTCGCCCCGCCCGGCCGCCATGTCGACGAAGTCGAGCGCCGCCGGGCGGCCCAGCGCCCGGTCGACCCGGCACAGCAGCCGCGCCACGGCCGCCGCGAACAGCGGCGAGGCGTGCACGGACGTACGGAAGTGGCCGGCCGGGCCCTCGGGCCGCCGGTAGAAGCCGTCCGGCCCGTACAGGGCCTCCTCGGCCGCTGGCCGCCAGCCGCGCCACTCCTCGGCCCGGCCGCCCGCCGCGCTCTGCGCCGTGGCGCGCGCGGGGGTGCGCTCGGGGCCGTCCGCCGTGGTGCGCTCGGGGCTGTCCGCCGGGTCTTCCGTCACCCCGACAGACTAGGGTCCGCCCGGTGGGGCGAGGCGCACAAATGATCACTGCCTCCACCTTGGGGAGTACGAGAGCCCCGTGCGGATCGGCCCTTCGGTTGACCCCGGCACCTGTGCCGCTTCCCTACTCTGGGTTACGTGCAGCGCCTCTATGACTTCATCCGCAGGCACCCGATGTGGGTGGACGGCTCCTGGGCCCTCATCCTCCTCGGGCTTTCCGGCGTGAGCGTGTCGAATCTCAACGGGGCGCCCGGCCACCACGGTTCGGTCCACGCGGGCCTCGCCCTGTCCTTCGTGCTGTGCGTGGTCGTCGCACTGCGCCGCCGGATGCCGGAGAAGATGCTGGTGCTGGCGGGCGCGGCGGGTGCGGCGCAGCTGGTCCTGGACGCCGAGACGATGGTCGCCGACTTCGCCATGCTGGTGATCATTTACACGGTCGCCGCGATCGGCGCCCGCTGGGCCAGCCGGTTCGCCCTGGCCGGCGGGCTGTGCGCGGCGACCCTCGCGCAGATCCGCTGGCCGCAGCACGACGCGAGCGCCCTGGGCAATGTCGCGATAACCGTCTTCCAGACGGTGCCGTTCGCCCTCGCCTGGGTGCTCGGCGACTCGGTGCGCACCCGCCGCGCCTACTTCGCGCAGTTGGAGGAGCGCGCCGCCCGTCTGGAGAAGGAACGCGAGGCGCAGGCCAAGGTCGCGGTCGCCGCGGAACGCGCCCGCATAGCGCGCGAGCTGCACGACGTGGTCGCGCACAACGTGTCGGTGATGGTGGTGCAGGCCGACGGCGCCGCCTACGTCCTGGACGCCGCGCCCGACCAGGCCAAGAAGGCCCTGGAGACGATCTCCTCCACCGGCCGCCAGGCCCTCGCCGAGATGCGCCGCCTGCTGGGCGTGCTGCGCACCGGGGAGCACCAGGAGGGCGGCGAGTACGTGCCGCAGCCCGACGTCGGCCAGATCGAGGACCTCGTCGAGCAGTGCCGGGGTTCCGGGCTGCCCGTCGACTTCAGGATCGAGGGCACCCCGCGCCCGCTGCCCAGCGGGGTCGAGCTCACCGCGTACCGCATCGTGCAGGAGGCCCTCACCAACACCCGCAAGCACGGCGGGCCGAACGCGGGCGCGAGCGTGCGCCTGGTCTACTTCGACGACGGGCTCGGACTGCTCGTCGAGGACGACGGCAAGGGCGCGCCGCACGAGCTGTACGAGGAGGGCGGCGCCGACGGGCATGGGCACGGCCTGATCGGCATGCGCGAACGCATCGGCATGGTGGGCGGCACCCTGGACGCGGGACCGCGCCCCGGCGGCGGCTTCCGCATCAGCGCCCTGCTGCCGCTCAAACCGGTGCACTGACACCGGCGCACACCGCACCCGCGCGAACCACCGAGGACGAACGGAGCCGACCCGCCGATGACGAACGGAAGAGGACCCACCCGATGACGATCCGCGTGATGCTCGTCGACGACCAGGTGCTGCTGCGCACAGGATTCCGGATGGTGCTCGCCGCCCAGCCGGACATGGAGGTCGTCGCGGAGGCGGGCGACGGTGTCGAGGCCCTCCAGGTGCTGCGTTCCACCGCCGTCGACGTGGTGCTGATGGACGTGCGCATGCCGAAGCTGGACGGTGTGGAGGCCACCCGCCGCATCTGCTCCGAGCCGGACCCGCCGAAGGTGCTCATCCTGACCACCTTCGACCTCGACGAGTACGCCTTCTCCGGGCTGAAGGCCGGCGCCTCCGGATTCATGCTCAAGGACGTGCCGCCCGGCGACCTGCTCGCCGCGATCCGCTCCGTGCACAGCGGGGACGCCGTCGTCGCGCCCTCCACCACCCGGCGGCTGCTCGACCGGTTCGCCCCGATGCTGCCCACGGCCGGCAAGGAGCCCCAGCACAAGGAGCTCCAGCGGCTCACCGAGCGCGAGCGCGAGGTCATGGTTCTGGTCGCGCAGGGCCTGTCGAACGGCGAGATCGCCGCCCGGCTGGTGCTGTCCGAGGCGACGGTGAAGACCCATGTGGGCCGCATCCTGACCAAGCTCGGCCTGCGGGACCGGGTGCAGGTGGTGGTCCTCGCCTACGAGACGGGACTCGTCCGGGCCGGCGGACACGGCTGAACGGGGTACGCGGCCATCGGTAGGGTCTGCGCATGCTCCTGTGGATCAACGGCCCCTTCGGGGGCGGAAAAACACAGACCGCACACGAGATCCAGCGCCGTCTGCCCGGCAGCGTCGTCTGCGATCCCGAGCATGCCGGGTTCGGTCTGCGCCGCATGCTGCCGCCCGGACTGCGCGGCGACTTCAGGGACTTGGCGTCCTGGCGGCAGGGGGTGGTGGAGGTCCTCGACCTGGCGCTCACCCGGCACGAGGGCGTGGTGATCGCGCCCATGACCGTCACCGACGCCGGCCAGTTCGCCGAGACCGTCGGGCGGCTGCGCGAACTGGGCCATGACGTACGGCACTTCTCGCTCCTCGCGGAACGCGAGACCGTTCTGAGACGGCTGCGGGAGCGCGGGTTCGGGCACCTTGTCGGGTACGTCGCCGGGAAGACTGCCGTCGGCCGGGAGACCTGGGCCGTGCGGCAGCTCGACGACTGCCTGGAGCGGCTGCGCGAGCCGGAGTTCGCCGAGCATCTGTGGACCGACCACTCGACCGTGCCGAAGACCGCGGACCGGATCGCCGTCCTGGCCGACCTGACGCTGCGGCCCAACACCGAGGGCCCGCTGCGGACACGGCTGCGGCAGGCGAAGGTCGGCGTCCGGCACATCCGGTTCGAAGGGCCGGGGCACATGCCCGACTCCGGCTCCGGCCCGGGGGACTAGGGCACTAGCGGAGCACTCCCTCGAGGAAGTCGCTGCCCAGCCGGGCGACCGTGGTGACGTCCAGCTGGTGCAGCACGTACCGCCCGCGGCGCCGGGTGGTGACCAGGCCCGCCTTCTTCAGCACGCCCAGGTGCCGGGATATCTCCGGCGCGGTCATGCCGTGCACCTGGGCCAGCTCGCTGGTGGTGCACGCGCTGCGGGCCAGGCTGCGGCACAGCCGCATCCGCACCGGATGGGACAGGGCGGTCATCCGCAGGGTGAGCTGCTCCACCGAGGGCGGGGCGGCGAGCTCCGGGGAGCCGACCGGATAGTGCAGCACCGGCTGCCAGCCGTACCGGTGCAGCACCATCAGGTGGGGCCAGCCGAGGCTCGTCGGCACGAGCAGCAGGCCGCCCTCCGCCGTGGCCGTGCGGCCGTCGCCCAGCTTGTCGACGGTGATCCGCGCGGCCCCCTCGTCGAGCGCCACCGCCGGGGACGCCGCCGACAGGGCCTCGGCCAGGCCCTTGCGGCGCAGCAGCTCGGTCTTGTGCCGGGTGTCGGCCGCGAGCTGGTGATGCAGCCGGGACCAGGTCCGCGCGAAGAACGCCTCGTCGCAGTCCTCGAGGAACTGCCGCAGCCAGGCCCTGATGCGGGGCGGGTCGGCCAGCAGCCGCTCGGTGAAGCGCACCTGCTGCGGCCCGCGCGCGGCGGCCAGCTCCACGGCACGGCGGCGCAGCCCGGCGTCGGCGAGCGCACCGGGGCCCGGCAGGCTGTACGGCAGCGCGCAGGTGAACTCCAGGGCGGCGTCCACGAACTGCTCGTCGGACAGCTTGTCGAGGACGTCCAGGTCGTCGGCGAGGGTCGCGCCCGGGAGCGTGGAGCCGCCGGGCACGCCCGCGCACGGCAGGAAGAGGTCGGAGAACGTCGTGCGCCACAGGAAGTCCGCCTCGCACATCCGGTCGGCCAGGTGCGAGTCGAGCCGGGCGGTGACACCGGTCACCCAGCCCTGAAGGCCGGGGTGGTGCCCCGGCTCGGACAGCGCGTGCAGCGCCATGCCGAGCTCGGCCAGCGGCGCGGCCACGACGGCCACCCTCTCCGGCCGCAGCCCGGCGATGTCGATCCGCACACTCATCCCCCCATGGTGCCCGGCCCCGCTGACAACCCACCGCCGGCCGCCCGTGACCGCCGCACGCGGTGGGCTACCCGTCGGTCTCCTTGGGGAGGCGGGCGGCGAAGTCCGCCACCGCTGCTCGTACGTCGTCCGCGGTCCAGGTCAGGCCCTCGGCCCGGACGGAGACCTCGGTGCGGGCCAGGCGCGGGACCGGGGAGTCCCAGCCGCCGGTGAAGAGCATCGTGCCCGTCTCCTCGGCGGTCCGGATCGCGGCTTCGGCGACCGTCTCGACGTCGTACGGCAGCCAGACCTGGAACTCGTGGGTGTGCGGCTCAGCCGGGTGGACGCGGCTCCAGGGCAGCCCGGCCGCGGCGAACCCCTCGCGCAGCGCGGCGGCCACCACGCGCGCGTGCCGCACGTACTCGGGCAGCCGGGGCAGCTCCCGCTCCAGCCCCGCCAGTGCCGACAGCGCCGTCGGGAACTGCTGGAAGACGTTGCCGCCGTACCGGTGCCGCCAGGTCTTGGCCTCCTCGACCAGCTCCTTCGGCCCGGCGAGCGCGGCCCCGCCGTAACCGGCGAGGGACTTGTAGAACGACACGTACACGCTGTCGGCCAGGTCCGCGATCTCCTCCAGCGGCCGGCCGAAGTGCACGGTGGTCTCCCACAGGCGCGCGCCGTCGAACGGGATGGGCCATCGCGTGCAGCGCGACGGCCGGGTCGCCGGTGCGGCCCGCCCAGCAGCGCAGGGCCACCTGCTGGGCCATCGTGCCGGTGGGGAAGAAGGCCGCGGCCTCCTTGCCGAGCAGGCCGGCGACCTTCTCCTCCAGGGCCTCCACGACCCCGTTGCCGTACATGTCCGACGCCTCGTCGAGGTCGTACATCTCCCGGACCCCGTCCAGCAGCGCCAGCCGCTCCCGGAGCGTCCCCAGGTGCGCCGGGCGCCCCAGCGCGCGCTCCGCGCTCCGGCACGCGGCCACGCGCCGCTTGCGGAGCTGCTTGAGCCGTTCCCCTTCCGAGACCTGGTCCCCGTCCGTCGCCTGCTCGTCGTCCGCCGCCCGCTCGTCGAGCCGTGCGTCCCGTGCGTCCTGCTCCGCCGTATCACTCATGCCCCGGATCATCGCGCGTCCGGGGCACGACGGGCACCCGCATTTCCCGCTCCGCCGCCCACAGCCTGTGGGCGACCGGACCGCCGCCGGAACCGATCGCGTTAACATGACGAGAAATCGTCCGGTACCCCGAGCGGACTGGAACGGGAAGGTCACCGTCGCGTGAGTAGTAGCCAGCAACCAGACCCCAGGGACCGCCCCGCGCGGCTCGCCGTCGGCGTCGTCGGCGCCGGCCGGGTGGGTCCCGCGCTCGCCGCCTCCCTCCAGCTCGCCGGGCACCGCCCGGTGGCCGTCTCCGCGGTCTCCGACAGCTCCAGGCGGCGGGCCGGGCTGATGCTCCCCGACGTGCCCGTGCTGCCGCCCGCCGACGTGCTCGAACGGTCCGATCTGGTACTGCTGACCGTCCCCGACGACACCCTGCCCGGACTGGTGGCGGGGCTCGCCGAGACCGGCGCCGTACGGCCCGGGCAGCTGCTCGTGCACACCTCCGGGCGGTACGGCGCGAAGGTGCTGGACCCCGCCCTGCGCGTGGGCGCGCTGCCACTGGCCCTGCACCCGGCGATGACGTTCACCGGCACTCCCGTGGACGTGCAGCGGCTGGCCGGCTGCTCCTTCGGCGTCACCGCCCCCGAGGAGCTGCGGCTGGCCGCCGAGGCCCTGGTCATCGAGATGGGCGGCGAGCCGGAGTGGATCGCCGAGGAGACCCGCCCGCTGTACCACGCGGCCCTCGCCCTCGGCGCCAACCACCTGGTCACGCTGGTCGCCCAGTCCATGGAGCTGCTGCGCGAGGCGGGCGTCGAGGCCCCCGACCGGATGCTCGGCCCGCTGCTCGGCGCCGCCCTGGACAACGCCCTGCGGTCCGGCGACGCTGCCCTGACCGGCCCGGTCGCGCGCGGCGACGCCGGCACGGTCGCGGCCCACGTCGCCGAACTGCGCCGGCACGCCCCGCAGACCGTCGCCGGCTACCTGGCGATGGCCCGCGCCACCGCCGACCGCGCGCTTGCCCACGGCCTGCTCAAGCCCGAACTGGCCGAGGACCTGCTGGAGGTACTCGCCGGCGGCCCGAACCTGCCCGAGAACGGGGAAGACCGATGAGCCGTCGCATGCTCGAACTCGCCCCCACGGTGAACGACCTGACCTGCGTGCGCGACCAGCGCGCCGGCCGGGGCCGCACCGCCGTCGTGATGACCATGGGCGCCCTGCACGAGGGCCACGCCACCCTGATCCGCGCGGCCCGCGAGCACGTCGGCGACGAGGGCTTCGTGATCGTCACCGTCTTCGTCAACCCGCTTCAGTTCGGCGCGGGCGAAGACCTCGACCGCTACCCGCGCACCCTGGACGCCGACCTCAAGGTGGCCGAGCAGGCGGGCGCCGACGCCGTGTTCGCGCCGTCCGCCGAAGAGGTCTACCCCGACGGCGAACCGCAGGTCAGGATCACCGCGGGCCCCATGGGCGAGCGCCTGGAGGGTGCCTTCAGGCCCGGACACTTCGACGGCATGCTCACCGTCGTCGCCAAGCTGCTGCATCTCACCCGTCCCGACCTGGCTCTGTACGGGCAGAAGGACGCCCAGCAGCTCGCCCTGATCCGCCGCATGGTGCGCGATCTCAACACAGGGGTGGAGATCGTCGCCGTACCGACCGTGCGCGAGGACGACGGACTGGCCCTGTCCAGCCGCAACCGCTACCTCTCCCCGCAGGAGCGGCACACCGCGCTGGCCCTCTCCCAGGCCCTGTTCGCGGGCCGCGACCGGCACGCCGCCCAGGAGGCGCTGTGCGCCCGGGCCCGCGAAGTGCCCTCCACGCGTGCGCGTGCCGAGGCCTTGAGCGCCCTCGGGGAGTCCCGCGCGGCGGCCGACGCGGCGGCCGTCGCCAAGGCCACTCCGGGCGCCGCCGCGGCCGTCCGCGCGGCCGCCCAGCTGGTCCTGGACGAGGCCGCGCGCTTCGACCCGCCGCTGGAACTCGACTACCTGGCCCTGGTGGACCCGGCCGACTTCACCGAGGTCGGGGACGACTTCACCGGCGAGGCCGTCCTCGCCGTCGCCGCGCGGGTCGGGGCGACCCGGCTGATCGACAACCTCCCGCTCACCTTCGGAACCCTGGGAGCCGCCTCGTGACCAGCACAGGCATACGACTGCACGCGCCGGCGCCCGGATGGTCCATCGCGGCGGACGTCGTGGTCATCGGCTCCGGCGTCGCCGGCCTCACCGCCGCCCTGCGCTGCGAGGCGGCCGGACTGACGACCGTCGTCGTCACCAAGGCCCGCCTCGACGACGGCTCCACCCGCTGGGCCCAGGGCGGCGTCGCCGCGGCCCTCGGCGAGGGCGACACCCCCGGCCAGCACCTGGACGACACCCTGGTGGCCGGCGCCGGCCTGTGCGACGAGGAGGCCGTACGGATCCTCGTCACCGAGGGCCCCGACGCCGTACGGCGGCTGATCTCCACGGGCGCGCACTTCGACACCGACGACGAGGGCGGCATCGAGCTCACCCGTGAGGGCGGCCACCACCGCCGCCGGATCGCACACGCGGGCGGCGACGCGACCGGCGCGGAGATCTCCCGCGCCCTCGTCGAGGCGGTACACGCGCGTGGCGTGCACACCGTCGAGAACGCGCTCGTCCTCGACCTGCTCCTCGACGCCGAGGGCCGCACCGCGGGCGTGAGCCTGCACGTCATGGGCGAGGGCCAGCACGACGGCGTGGGCGCCGTGCACGCGCCCGCAGTGGTCCTCGCGACCGGCGGCATGGGTCAGGTCTTCTCCGCGACCACCAACCCGTCCGTCTCCACGGGCGACGGCGTGGCGCTCGCCCTGCGCGCGGGCGCCGAGGTCTCCGACCTGGAGTTCGTGCAGTTCCACCCGACGGTGCTCTTCCTCGGCGCGGACGCCGAGGGCCAGCAGCCCCTGGTCTCCGAGGCGGTGCGCGGCGAGGGCGCCCATCTGGTCGACGGCGACGGCGTGCGCTTCATGACCGGACAGCACGAACTGGCCGACCTCGCGCCCCGGGACATCGTCGCCAAGGGCATCACGCGGCGGATGCTGGAGCAGGGCACCGAGCACATGTTCCTCGACGCCCGGCACTTCGGCGCCGACATGTGGGAGCGCCGCTTCCCGACGATCCTGGCCGCCTGCCGGGCCCACGGCATCGATCCCGTCACCGAGCCCGTCCCGGTCGCGCCGGCCGCCCACTACGCCTCCGGAGGCGTGCGCACCGACTCGCACGGCCGGACGACCGTGCCGGGCCTGTACGCGTGCGGAGAGGTGGCCTGCACCGGCGTGCACGGCGCCAACCGCCTCGCCTCCAACTCCCTCCTGGAGGGCCTGGTCTACGCCGAGCGCATCGCCGCCGACATCGCCCGGGAGCACGCGGCCGGCGGCCTGCACGCGCGCGTGCCGGAACCCGTCCCGTACCCGGAGACGCCCGCCCAGCCCCTGCTCGCCCCCGAGACCCGGTTCGCGATCCAGCGGATCATGACCGAGGGAGCGGGCGTGCTGCGGTCCGCCGCGTCGCTGGCCCGGGCCGCCGAGCGGCTGGAGCGGCTGCACGCCGAGGCCCGCGCGGACCTGGACGAGAACGGCAAGACGGCGGAGCCGGGCGTCGACACCTGGGAGGCCACGAACCTCCTGTGCGTGGCCGGTGTCCTGGTCGCCGCCGCCCGCCTGCGCGAGGAGACCCGCGGCTGCCACTGGCGCGAGGACCACGCCGAGCGGGACGACACCCACTGGCGCCGCCACATCGTCGTACGGCTGAACCCGGACAGCACCCCTGCCGTGCACACCACGGACACCGCAGAGTTCCCCCCGACCCGCCCCGGGGCCCCGGCCCCGCGTCCTCTGGAGCAGTGACACAAGTGAGCAGCGAAGAACTTCCCCTCGCCTCGAACGGCGGCTGCGGCGACGGCTGTGCCTGCGGCGCGGACACCGACGAGGAGTACCTGGAGTGCGGGCTCGACCCCGCGCTCGCCCAGCTCCTGGCCGACGCCGGACTCGACCCGGTCGAGGTCGAGGACATCGCCAATGTCGCCATCCAGGAGGACCTGGACGGCGGCGTGGACGTGACGACGGTCGCGACCATCCCCGAGGACGCCGTGGCCACCGGCGACTTCACCGCGCGCGAGGCGGGCGTGGTGGCCGGCCTCAGGGTCGCCGAGGCGGTGCTCTCGGTGATCTGCACGGACGAGTTCGAGGTCGAGCGGCACGTCGAGGACGGCGACCGCGTCGAGGCCGGGCAGAAGCTGCTGTCGGTCACCACGCGCACGCGTGACCTGCTGACCGGCGAGCGCAGCGCGCTCAACCTGCTGTGCCGTCTGTCCGGCATCGCGACCGCCACGCGCGCTTGGGCGGACGCCCTGGAGGGCACCAACGCGCGCGTGCGCGACACCCGCAAGACCACGCCGGGCCTCAGGTCGCTGGAGAAGTTCGCCGTCCGGTGCGGCGGCGGCGTGAACCACCGCATGTCGCTGTCGGACGCGGCCCTCGTCAAGGACAACCACGTGGTCGCGGCCGGCGGCGTGGGGCAGGCCTTCAAGGCCGTACGGGAGGCCTTCCCGGACGTGCCGATCGAGGTCGAGGTCGACACCCTGCACCAGCTGCGCGAGGTCGTGGACGCCGGCGCCGATCTGATCCTGCTCGACAACTTCACGCCCGGCGAGTGCGAGGAGGCCGTGGCCATCGTCGGCGGCCGGGCCCTGCTGGAGGCGTCGGGCCGGCTGACCCTCGACAACGCCAGGGCGTACGCCGGCACGGGCGTCGACTTCCTGGCCGTCGGGGCCCTGACCCACTCCTCGCCGATCCTGGACATCGGCCTGGACCTGCGCGAGGCGGAGTGACGGCCATGCTCCTGACGATCGACGTCGGCAACACGCACACCGTGCTGGGCCTGTTCGACGGGGAGGACATCGTCGAGCACTGGCGCATCTCCACCGACGCGCGCCGCACGGCCGACGAGCTGGCGGTGCTGCTCCGGGGACTGATGGGCATGCACCCGCTGCTCGGCGACGAACTGGGCGAGGGCATCGACGGCATCGCGATCTGCGCGACCGTGCCGTCGGTGCTCCAGGAGCTGCGCGAGGTGACGCGGCGCCACTACGGCGACGTGCCCGCCGTGCTCGTCGAACCCGGCGTCAAGACGGGCGTGCCGATCCTCTTCGACAACCCCAAGGAGGTCGGCGCCGACCGCATCATCAACGCGGTGGCGGCGAACGAGCTGTACGGGGGCCCGGCGATCGTCGTCGACTTCGGCACGGCGACGACGTTCGACGCGATCAGCGCGCGCGGGGAGTACGTCGGCGGGGTCATCGCGCCCGGTATCGAGATCTCCGTCGAGGCGCTGGGCGTCAGGGCGGCGCAGCTGCGGAAGATCGAGGTGGCCCGGCCGCGCAGCGTGATCGGCAAGAACACGGTCGAGGCGATGCAGGCGGGCATCATCTACGGGTTCGCCGGACAGGTCGACGGCGTGGTCAGCCGGATGGCCCGCGAGCTGGCCGACGATCCGGACGACGTGACGGTGATCGCGACGGGCGGGCTGGCGCCGATGGTGCTCGGCGAGTCCTCCCTGATCGACGAGCACGAGCCGTGGCTGACCCTCATCGGCCTGCGCCTGGTCTACGAGCGGAACGTCTCGCGCCTGTGAGCCCGGGCCGCTGAGCGGGGTGGCGACACCCCGCACGCCACGCTCGCGCCTTATGTCGAATTTGTCTGATTAGCGCGTATCGTCGGCCTATGCCTACGCCATACGGAACCCGCGGCGGCATGGCGTTCGGCGCGGAGGAGCTGCTCGTGCTCCGCCGCGCCCTCGCCCTCGCCCTTCAGCCCCGTCCCGCCAGCGCCGAAGACGTGCGGGACTGTCGCCGGCTCGCCGAGTCACTCGACGAGGCCCTGCACGAGGGTGCCCGGCTGCGCGCGTTCCTGGTGGCCGACCTCGCCCGCTATCGCGCCGCCCTCCCCGGCACGGTCACCGGCTACCTGGCGCTGCTCGCCGAGTGCCTGGGCGCGGGTCACCGCCCCACCGCCGACGACCTGTCCGCGCTGGCCGCCCTGAGCGGCAACCCGACCGCGGCGGCCCTCCTGCGCCACTGCGGGACGCTCGCACCCCCCGTGACGTCCCCTCGCACCGTCCACCCCGTCCCCGCCGCCCGCCCGGCCCCCGCCGAAGCGCCCGCCCCGGCCGGCCCCTTCCGTCCCGGGGGCGTTTCGGCGGTCGTCCCGGCCTGTCGCGGCGCGTTTCGGGCCGTCGCGGGCGGACAGGGGGCGCGGCAGGAGGAGGGCGGGGACGAGAAGCCCGCCCAGAAGCCCGCCGCGAAGCCGGGGGAGCGGCCCGCGCCCGCGCAGCCAGGGACGGCGCCCGCGCCGAAACCGGTGCGGCGGCCCGTGCCCACGCCGGGCGAGGTCTTCCCGCGGCGGAAGCCGCAGCAGCGGCTCGCGGTGGTGTGACGCTCCGGGCCACCCCGCCCCTGTTTGTCCCGCCGCCGTGGCTACTCTGGATCCCATGGACTACGTCTCCGCACTCGTTCCCCCGGTCGTCATGGCCGCGTTCTTCATCGCTCTGGTCAGGGTGATCGTGAAGACCCAGGGCGGGGCCGCCAAGGCCAAGGAGGACGCGGCCGTGGACGCCGCCCTCGCGCGCGCCCAGAGCGGCTCCCAGGCCACCGCGGCCGGTGCGCCCACCGACGCCTGAAACGACGTACGACCCCGTGTGAGAGAACTTCACCACGGGGTCGTACGCCCTTTTTGTTCGCGTTTGGCGCTGATGGTGTAGTTCAGCACGCCATTGCCGGGATCTCCTACTAGGGTGCTGAGTTGTGCCTCGACCTCTTGGAGACCTCGAAGACGCGGTCATGACGCGGGTGTGGAAGTGGAACCGCCCGGTGACCGTTAGAGAAGTCCTGGAAGACCTTCAGCGGGAGAGGTCGATCGCGTACACCACGGTGATGACCGTTTTGGACAATCTCCATCACAAGGGCTGGGTGCGCCGCGAAGCCGAGGGCCGGGCCTATCGATATGAGGCCGTCTCCACCCGTGCTGCCTACGCCGCCGCACTGATGAACGACGCCTGGTCCCAGAGCGACAACGCCGCCGCCGCTCTCGTCGCCTTCTTCGGGATGATGAGCGACGAACAGCGGCAGGCCCTGCGGGATGCCGTACGCATCGTCGAAGGCACCGCCGAAGGCGCCATCGGGGGAACCGGCGCATCCGAAGTCACCGGTGAAGTCCCGGATACCGCCCGAGCTCCGGATACCGGCGAAGCCCCGGATACCCGTGACGAGAACCCCGGTTCGGCGCGGGACGACCACGGGCGATAGCGTCCGCTCATGTCCGTAGAACGCCCCGAAGAGACCGCAAAATCCATCACCGTCCGACGGGCCCGGACCGGCGATGTCCCCGCAGTGCGCGGACTGCTGGACGCCTACGTTCGTGGGCGCATCCTGCTCGACAAAGCGACGGTCACGCTTTACGAGGACATCCAGGAGTTCTGGGTCGCCGAACGGGACGACAACGCCGAGGTCGTCGGCTGCGGCGCACTGCACGTGATGTGGGAAGACCTGGCGGAAGTGCGCACTCTCGCGGTGAAGCCGGGTCTGAAGGGCGTCGGCGTCGGGCATCGGCTGCTGGAGAAGTTGCTGGAGACGGCACGTCTGCTCGGCGTTCGCCGCGTATTCTGTCTGACCTTCGAAGTGGACTTCTTCACCAACCACGGCTTCGTGGAGATCGGCGAGACGCCCGTCGACGCCGATGTCTACGCGGAGCTGCTGCGTTCCTATGACGAGGGCGTCGCGGAGTTCCTGGGTCTCGAACGAGTGAAACCGAACACCCTGGGCAACAGCCGGATGCTTCTGCATCTGTGATCGACATTCCCGCGGGCCGGCATGCCCGTGTTCCCTATGTCCGAAACGCGCATGTTTCCGGACGGGGTGAGTGCCCGGTCTCTCCCAGGGGTTTGTGTTTTTCCCGCAAAAGCGGTTTGCTTTCCGGCGTACTGCTGTACTGCATATAACAGGGGACGGCGAATCGGGCGGACGCCGACCATCCCCGGTCCTCACGTTATCGATGAAAGGAAATCCGGTGGCACAGAAGGTTCAGGTCCTTCTTGTCGACGACCTCGACGGCGGCGAGGCGGACGAGACCGTGACGTTCGCGTTGGACGGCAAGACCTACGAGATCGATCTCACCACTGCCAATGCGGACAAGCTCCGTGGTCTTCTCGAGCCGTACCTCAAGAGCGGCCGGCGTACCGGTGGCCGTGCTTCGGGCGGACGCGGAAAGGCGCGTGCCGCTGCCGGCGGCGGCCAGGACACCGCGCAGATCCGCGCCTGGGCCAAGGAGAACGGCTACGAGGTCAACGACCGCGGCCGGGTCCCCGCGACCATTCGCGAGGCCTACGAGAAGGCCAACGGCTGATCAGGGGCCGATGTCTGCCCCTCGCGGAACGGGAACGGCTGGGCGCACGCGCGCCGCAGCCGGATCCGGTGGACGTGTGTCGCCACCGTGTCCACCAGGCGTACGAGATCGGGGGCGCCCCCACGGCCCCCCATGGCCGACAACGTCGGCAGCGCGGCCTCGACCTCGCACCCGGGCCCGGGGGGCCGCAGCCACACGGCGGCCCCCTGTGAAGCCGAGCGCGAACCGGAGCGGCCGGGGCTGAGCGGCCGCGGCCCGAGCGGACCGGTGCCCGGAGGCGGCGGCGCGTCCATCAGCGAGCCCGCGCCCAGCGCCACCACGTCCAGGCCGAGCGCCGACGGGCCCCACTCCAGCCACTCCAGCAGCCCCGGCAGCTCCTCCGTGCTTCCCGCGGCCACCAGCAGCCCCATCCGGTCCCCCCGCGCGGCCACAGGAGAGCCGGGCCCCAGATGGCGCAGCGCCGCACGTCCGGCCTCGGCGGGCACGTCCAGCACGTCGAAACGGCGGCCCACGACAAGTCGCAGCGGCACTCCGGGCACCGTGGCCCAGCCCAGTTCGTTCTCGTACCAGTGCCGCCCATGCCCCCAGTCCCGCTCCCGGTCGCCGGGGGCCGGCGGCCGACGGGGAGAAGGAACCGGAACGGGGACCGTGGAAGGGCTGCCGACCATGTCTGGGAAACCACCCGAAACGCGCCGGAGTTACGCTCGGTACCGGTTCGCTTGCGAAGTGTGCCGAAGAAGAGGGGTCCGCGGGGGCGGGAAAGGGCGCAAGGTTGTTCGCCCATAGCTGAGGGAACCCGGGCACTCGGCATGCATTGTCAGTCGGTGCGGGTAAGACATGCCTAGTGGGAGGGGGCGACACGCAGACGGCACCCGGGCAGCGGAGTCTCACGTTCGCCATCGGCGTACTGGCGACTGGGGTAACTGCCTGGCCTGCGGGAACATCGTCTCGCACTATCGGGTTGGAGCAGATGTCGGCGTTCGGGGTCAGGAGGCAGCGTTGGTTCTCGGTCCGGTGTCGGCAGTTGGAATGAGCGGTCCCCGCTTGCGGGACTAAGCTGCGGAAGGACAGGGAGGGGAAGTTCCCCCCCACTGCCTGACCGCTCTGAGGAGCGATTAACGATGTTCGAGAGGTTCACCGACCGCGCGCGGCGGGTTGTCGTCCTGGCTCAGGAAGAAGCCCGGATGCTCAACCACAACTACATCGGCACTGAGCACATCCTCCTGGGCCTGATCCACGAGGGTGAGGGTGTCGCCGCCAAGGCCCTTGAGAGCCTCGGGATTTCGCTCGAGGCGGTCCGCCAGCAGGTGGAGGAGATCATCGGCCAGGGCCAGCAGGCCCCCTCCGGCCACATCCCCTTCACCCCCCGTGCCAAGAAGGTTCTGGAGCTGTCGCTCCGGGAGGCCCTTCAGCTCGGCCACAACTACATCGGCACGGAGCACATCCTGCTCGGCCTGATCCGTGAGGGCGAGGGCGTCGCCGCCCAGGTCCTGGTCAAGCTGGGCGCAGACCTCAACCGGGTGCGGCAGCAGGTCATCCAGCTGCTCTCCGGTTACCAGGGCAAGGAGACCGCCACCGCCGGCGGCCCTGCCGAGGGCACCCCTTCGACGTCCCTGGTCCTTGACCAGTTCGGCCGGAACCTCACCCAGGCCGCTCGCGAGTCCAAGCTCGACCCGGTCATCGGGCGCGAGAAGGAGATCGAGCGGGTCATGCAGGTGCTGTCCCGCCGCACCAAGAACAACCCGGTGCTGATCGGTGAGCCCGGCGTCGGCAAGACCGCCGTCGTCGAGGGCCTCGCCCAGGCCATCGTCAAGGGCGAGGTGCCCGAGACTCTCAAGGACAAGCACCTCTACACCCTGGACCTCGGTGCCCTGGTCGCCGGCTCCCGCTACCGCGGTGACTTCGAGGAGCGCCTGAAGAAGGTGCTCAAGGAGATCCGCACCCGCGGTGACATCATCCTGTTCATCGACGAGCTGCACACGCTGGTCGGTGCGGGTGCCGCCGAGGGCGCCATCGACGCGGCGAGCATCCTCAAGCCGATGCTGGCCCGCGGTGAGCTGCAGACCATCGGTGCCACCACCCTGGACGAGTACCGCAAGCACCTGGAGAAGGACGCGGCCCTGGAGCGCCGCTTCCAGCCCATCCAGGTCGCCGAGCCGTCCCTGCCGCACACGATCGAGATCCTCAAGGGCCTGCGCGACCGGTACGAGGCACACCACCGCGTCTCCATCACCGACGAGGCGCTGGTCCAGGCCGCCACCCTGGCCGACCGGTACATCTCGGACCGCTTCCTGCCGGACAAGGCGATCGACCTGATCGACGAGGCCGGCTCCCGGATGCGCATCCGCCGGATGACCGCGCCGCCGGACCTGCGCGAGTTCGACGAGAAGATCGCCGGCGTCCGCCGGGACAAGGAGTCCGCGATCGACTCGCAGGACTTCGAGAAGGCCGCCTCCCTGCGCGACAAGGAGAAGCAGCTCCTGGCCGCCAAGGCCAAGCGCGAGAAGGAGTGGAAGGCCGGCGACATGGACGTCGTCGCCGAGGTCGACGGCGAGCTGATCGCCGAGGTCCTCGCCACGGCCACCGGCATCCCGGTCTTCAAGCTGACCGAGGAGGAGTCCAGCCGCCTGCTCCGCATGGAGGACGAGCTCCACAAGCGGGTCATTGGTCAGGTGGACGCCGTCAAGGCGCTCTCCAAGGCGATCCGCCGTACGCGCGCCGGTCTGAAGGACCCGAAGCGTCCGGGTGGCTCGTTCATCTTCGCCGGCCCGTCCGGTGTCGGTAAGACCGAGCTGTCCAAGGCGCTCGCCGAGTTCCTCTTCGGCGACGAGGACGCGCTGATCTCCCTCGACATGTCGGAGTTCAGCGAGAAGCACACGGTCTCCCGCCTCTTCGGTTCGCCCCCCGGCTACGTGGGCTACGAGGAGGGCGGCCAGCTCACCGAGAAGGTGCGCCGCAAGCCGTTCTCGGTCGTCCTGTTCGACGAGGTCGAGAAGGCCCACCCGGACATCTTCAACTCGCTGCTGCAGATCCTGGAGGACGGTCGCCTGACCGACTCCCAGGGCCGGGTCGTGGACTTCAAGAACACGGTCATCATCATGACGACCAACCTCGGCACCCGGGACATCTCCAAGGGCTTCAATCTGGGCTTCGCCGCCTCGGGCGACACGAAGACCAACTACGAGCGCATGAAGAACAAGGTGTCGGACGAGCTCAAGCAGCACTTCCGGCCCGAGTTCCTCAACCGCGTCGACGACGTGGTGGTCTTCCCGCAGCTGACGCCGGCCGACATCCTGCGGATCGTCGACCTGATGATCGGCAAGGTGGACGAGCGCCTGAAGGACCGGGACATGGGCATCGAGCTCTCCCAGTCCGCCAAGGAGCTGCTGTCCAAGAAGGGCTACGACCCCGTTCTGGGCGCCCGGCCGCTGCGCCGGACCATCCAGCGCGAGGTCGAGGACACGCTCTCGGAGAAGATCCTCTTCGGCGAGCTGCGCCCCGGTCACATCGTGGTCGTGGACACCGAGGGCGAGGGCGAGTCCCAGACCTTCACCTTCCGCGGTGAGGAGAAGTCCGCGCTGCCGGACGTCCCGCCGATCGAGCAGGCGGCCGGTGGATCCGGACCGAACCTGAGCAAGGAGGCGTAAGCCTCAGCGGCAACCGAGAGGGGCCGGTGCCTTCGGGCACCGGCCCCTCTCGCGTGCCCGTGTGCCCGGGCGTCCCCCTGAGACGCGGGCCACATGGCCTCCGTCACAGCGGAAGGGCGCCCACCCCCGCTCCTCGGTGACAAGGCACACAAGCCCTCCGGGCCGTACTACGGCGCTTAGTGGGGGTAGGGGGCGAAAAGCGGATATTCAAGGCGACGGAATGCTGTGCGTGAGCCCCTGTATGTGGCATTTGCCCTGAATGCGGAAGACGTCAAGAGACGTACGACACTGCCCTCTCTTACTATTTTCTGTCGTAGTGGGGGTGTTTGAACGTCGGTGACCGGCGGGGTTACCAAGGGATGGCCCGCCCGGCAAAGGCACATGCGTCCGGGTGGTTCTCATGTCCCCGACCTCCAGAGGTATTGATGTTCCAGCGCGCCACGTCCCGCTCCGCCCGTACGACCAAGCTCCGTACCCGCGCCGCCGTTCTGGCCGCCGGTCTGGGGGTCTCCGTCGCCCTGAGTGCGGGAGTAGCGTCCGCCGCCGACAACACGGCGCCCGCCGCCGCGCAGTCGGCCGTCGCCTGGACCGCGCCGGTGAAGCAGTTCGCGCTCAGCGCCGGCTTCAACCAGGCCGGCGGTCACTGGGCGCACAAGCACAGCGGCCAGGACTTCGCCGTGCCGACCGGCACCAAGGTCGTCGCCACGCACGGCGGCACCGTCGTCAAGGCCGGTTCCAACGGCGCCGGCGACGGCCCCGCCTACGGCAACGCCGTCGTCATCAAGCACGCCAATGGCACGTACTCCCAGTACGCCCACCTGTCCCGTGTCGACGTCAGGGTCGGCCAGGTCGTGGGCACCGGTCAGCACATAGCCCTGTCCGGCAACACCGGCAACTCCACCGGCCCGCACCTGCACTTCGAGATCCGCACCACGCCGAACTACGGCTCCGCGCTCAACCCGCTCGCCTACCTGCGCTCGCAGGGCGTGGCGGTCTGACCGGACGGACACCGCACCGAACCGCCGCCCCGCTGGCCAACAGCGGGGCGGCGGTCGTGTCAGGCCTCCTGCGTGCCCCGGTGCGCCTGGGTCACCAGATCGATGGCGACCTCCAGGACGGCCTTGCGCCGCTCCTCGGGGTCGCCTTCGATGTCCTGCATGACGAACATCCCGGCGTGCAGCGTGAAGATGGCGCTGACGCAGCGGACCTGGTCGGCCAGGCTCGCGCCCGGGTCGATGATGATGTCCCGCAGGCCGCGCATCCGGTCCTTGAAGGTGTCCCCGATGCGCAGCTCCCGTACGGTCGCCTGGTTCTCCTGCATGAAGCGGAACAGCGGTGCCGCGCCGGCGAGCGCCTGGTCGTAGCGGCGGACGATCTCCTGCTTGGTCTCCAGCGTGTGGGGCTGAAGCCGGCCCCACTCGATCAGGTCCTCCATCGGCCGGGTGAGGCTTTCGAACAGGCTGACGAGGATCTCTTCCTTCGTCTTGAAGTGGTAGTACAGAGCGGCCTTGGTGACGTCGAGGCGCTCGGCGATCTCGCGCAGCGAGGTCTTCTCGTAGCCCTGCTCGGCGAAGAGTTCGAGTGCCACGTCCTGGATGCGCTGGCGGGTGTTCCCGCGGCGCTGCTGCTGCCTGGTGCCGTCCATCGTGACATCCATCCTCGTACTCCTCCGTGCTCCCTGGACACCTTGCCTGCCGGTCGGTCGGCAAAACTTACTTGACGACCGGCTAGTTAAGGGTCTACTTTCCAGAGTGTAGTCAACTTGCCGGTCGGCAAGTAAGTACCAATCGGCTGGGGGAGTAGGACGGATGGCTGACACCGCGAAGGACGGGCCGCAGACGGCCCAGGCCGGCAAGCAACCCAGGAGCGTGCGGGTCGTCCTGCTCGCCCTGATGATCGCGATGATGCTCGCGATGCTCGACAACATGATCGTGGGCACCGCGATGCCGACGATCGTCGGTGAACTCGGCGGCCTTCAGCACCTGTCCTGGGTCGTCACCGCCTACACCCTGGCGACCGCCGCCGCCACCCCGCTGTGGGGCAAGCTCGGCGACATGTACGGGCGCAAGGGCGCCTTCATGACCTCGATCGTCATCTTCCTGATCGGCTCCGCGCTGAGCGGCATGGCCCAGAACATGGGCGAGCTGATCGGCTTCCGTGCCATTCAGGGTCTCGGCGCGGGCGGTCTGATGGTCGGCGTGATGGCCATCATCGGCGACCTGATACCGCCGCGGGAGCGCGGCAAGTACCAGGGCATGATCGCCGGCGTCATGGCGCTCGCGATGATCGGCGGCCCCCTGGTCGGCGGCACGATCACCGACAACTGGGGCTGGCGCTGGTCCTTCTACATCAACCTCCCCCTCGGCGCGGTGGCGCTCGTCGCGATCAGCGCCGTACTGCACCTGCCGAAGAAGCGCTCCCAGGCGCGGATCGACTACCTGGGCGCCGTGCTGCTGACCGTCGGCATCAGCTCCATCGTGCTCGTCACCACCTGGGGCGGTTCGGAGTACGCCTGGACCTCCGCGCGGATCATGGAACTGATCGCCATCGGTGTCGCCGCGCTCGTCGGGTTCGTGCTCTGGCAGACCAGGGCCGCCGAGCCGATCCTTCCGCTGCACATCTTCCGCAGTCTCAACTTCAGCCTGATGTCGCTGATCGGTTTCATCACCGGCTTCGTGATGTTCGGCGCGGTGCTCTTCCTGCCGCTCTACCAGCAGTCGGTGCAGGGCGCCTCCGCGACCAACTCCGGTCTGCTGCTCCTGCCGATGCTGGCCGCGATGATGGTCGTGTCGCTGATCGCGGGCCGGGTCACCACCAGCAGCGGCCGGTACAAGGTCTTCCCGGTCGTCGGCAGCGTGCTGATGATCGCCGGGCTGTACCTGCTGTCCCTCATGGACACCGGCACCACCCGCTTCACCTCCGGCCTCTACATGGCCGTCCTGGGCGCGGGCATGGGCTGCCTGATGCAGATCACCATGCTGGTCGCGCAGAACAGCGTGGAGCTGAGGGACATGGGCGTGGCCTCCTCGTCCACCACCCTCTTCCGTACGCTCGGCTCCTCCTTCGGCGTCGCGATCATGGGCGCGCTGTTCAACAACCGCGTCCAGCACGAGATGGCCGAGCGGGCCGGCACCCTGGGCCGCGGGATCACCGAGAAGTCCGCGCAGCTCGACGCGGCGAGCCTCGCCAAGCTGCCGGCCCAGGCCCGCGAGGCCTACCAGCACGCGGTGTCCGCCGGCACGCACTCGGCGTTCCTGCTGGGCTCCGTGGTGGCGGTGGCCGCGCTCCTGGCGGCGGTCTTCGTCAAGGAGGTCCCCCTGAGGGGAGCGGGACCGGCCGCGGCCGAGCCGGAGTCCAAGGACGACGCGGCAGCCCCTGACAGCGTCGCGGAGACTGTCTGAACCATCACGGAAGGTCCCCGGCACCACACGGTGCCGGGGACCTTCCGCGTGCCCGGGTGCTGCCTCCGAGCCGCCGCCGGGTGCCGTCCCCGAGCCCCGGCCGGTTGTCAGTGCCCCGTGCCACCATCGGCGTATGGAAGCGGTGGCGGGCAGGATGCGGCAGCTACGGCTGGCCAAGGACGCCATGGACCGGGACTGGGCGGACCCGGACCTCGACACCGTCGCGGCCCACGCCGGGTATTCGCGCTACCACTTCATACGGGCCTTCAAGGAGGCCTACGGCGAGACGCCCGGCCAGTACCTGACCCACCGCCGCATCGAGCGGGCCGAGGACCTGCTGCGCACCGCGAACCTGTCGGTGACCGAGATCTGCAACCTGGTCGGCTTCAGCAGCCTGGGCACGTTCTCGACCCGGTTCAAGGCCTGGACGGGGCTCACCCCGAGTGAGTACCGCGCACGGCACGTCGGCCGGGGAGCCGCGCTCATACCCGGGTGCTACGCCATGCTCTGGGCCGGCGGTTTCCGGCCCGGCTCGGCCCGGGAGCAGCGGAGCAATTCCGAAGAAGCGGGCTGACCGCGGCGCTGCCTACCGTGGCAGGGACACAGCACCTCGCAACCGCCGGGAGAAAGCCATGATCAAGGGGATCGCCATCACCACCGTCTGGGTCCTCGACCAGGACCGGGCCAAGGAGTTCTACACGCAGAAGCTCGGCCTGGAGATCCGTACGGACATGACCATGGGGGACGGTGGGATGCGCTGGCTCACCGTCGGTGCCCCCGACCAGCCCGACGTCGAGCTGACCCTCATGGTCCCCGGGCCGCCCGCGATGGACCCCGAGTCCGCCGAGATGGTCAGGAAGCTGGTCGCCAAGGGCGCCTTGGGCGCGGGAGTGCTGGCCACCGACGACATCCACGGCGACTACAAGAGGCTCAAGGACCGCGGGGTGGAGTTCCTCCAGGAACCGCAGGAGCGCCCCTACGGCACCGAGGCGCTCTTCCGCGACGACTCGGGGAACTGGTTCTCTTTCACCCAGCGGCGCGAGGGGGACCTGGACCTGGACAAGGACTGGAGCTGAGAGCTCAGTTCCCCCGCGGGAGCGTCGGGTAGCTGCCGGTGTTCGTCGGCGCGTGTTCCGGCAGCCACAGTACGGCGACCGCGCCCTCGGCCGGGATGTGTTCCGGGGTGCCCGCGGGGCGGACGTTGCGGAAGGTCAGGCGGGCGCCGAGGACGCGGGCCTGACCCGCTGCGATGGTCAGGCCGAGACCGTGGCCGTGCCCGGCGCGGTCCGTGCTGCCGGTGCGGAACCGGCTCGGCCCTTCGGCGAGCAGGTCCTCGGGGAAGCCGGGGCCGTGGTCGCGCACCCGGATGACCCGGCCCTCGACGGTCACCTCGATCGGCGGCCTGCCGTGCCGCGCGGCGTTGGCGAGCAGGTTGAACAGCACCCGCTCCAGCCGCCGCGGATCGGTGGTGACCTCCGACTCGTGCACCACCCGCACCTCGATGTCCGGGTCCTTCGCCGCCACCCGCCGGGCGACGAACTCGCCAAGCACGATGTCCTGGAGTTCGGCCCGCTCCGAGGCGCCGTCGAGCCGGGCGACCTCCAGCACGTCCTCCACCAGCGTGCGCATGGCCTTCGCACGGTCCAGGACCAGTTCCGTCGGCCGCCCGGGCGGCAGCAGCTCGGCCGCCGTCAGCAGCCCGGTCACCGGAGTGCGCAGCTCGTGCGCGATGTCCGCCGTGACCCGGCGCTCCGCCTCCAGCCGCTGCTGGAGCGCGTCCGCCATCGCGTCCACCGCCCGCGCCAGGTCGTCGGTCTCGTCGCGTACGACACCGCCGATGGCGTCCCGCACCCGTACGTCCGTCTCGCCCTTGGCGACCTGGTTGGCCGCGGTCGCCGCCTTGCGCAGCCGGCGGGAGAGCTGGCCCCCTATGAGCACGCCCAGCGCGCTGCCGCCGAGGACGACCGTGATGGATCCGATGACCAGGGCCTGGTCGAGGTCGTTGAGGATGTTGGTGCTGCGGTCGGTGAAGTGCGTGTGCAGGGACAGCACATGGCCGTCCTTGACCGGTACGGCCGCCCAGATGTCGGGCAGCCTTCCGGTGTGGTCGGCGACGTACGTCGCCCGCCGCCCCTGCTCGACCTTCTCCCGCAGTTCGAAGGGCAGCTCGGGGTCGTCGATCCTGATGCCCGGGAAGTTCGGCCGCCCCGACAGCTCGAAGTTGCGCTGGGCGATCTGGACCCGCTCGTCCGCCAGGTCCCGCGCACTGTCCAGCATCGACACCCGGGCCGCGTTGTGCACGACCAGGCTGAGCGCGACCGCCACCAGCGCGC
This sequence comes from Streptomyces sp. NBC_01788, assembly GCF_035917575.1. Taxonomy (GTDB): domain Bacteria; phylum Actinomycetota; class Actinomycetes; order Streptomycetales; family Streptomycetaceae; genus Streptomyces. The sequence continues at coordinate 4,423,069 of NZ_CP109090.1, forward strand.
CGACCAGCGCGATGGCCGCGCTGAGCTTCCACCTCAGCCCCGTACGGATGTCCGCCCGCTCCAGGCGCTGGGGGAGCAGGCGCCGTGAGATCCCCGGCATGACCGCCCCGCTCAGGCCTTGAGCTTGTAGCCGAAACCGCGGACCGTCTCGATCCGGTCCTGGCCGATCTTCGTACGCAGCCGCTGCACATGGACGTCGACCACACGGGTGTCGCCGCCCCAGCCGTAGTCCCACACCCGTTCCAGGAGCTTGTCCCGGGAGAGCACCGTGCCCGGCGCCGAGGAGAACTCCAGCAGCAGCCGCATCTCCGTGGGCGTGAGCGCCACCGGCTGCCCGGCCCGGCGCACCTCCATCCCCTCGGTGTCGACCTCCAGGTCGCCGAAGCTCAGCACCCCGCCGTCCACCGGGGCGGGGTCCGCTTCCGCCCGGACGCCGCCGGCGTGCCCGAAGCGGCGCAGCACCGCGCGGATGCGGGCGACCAGGACGGCGCCGTCGAACGGCTTGGTCACGTAGTCGTCGGCGCCCGCCTCCAGGCCGAGCACCACGTCGATCGAGTCCGCCCGCGCGGACAGCATGATCACCGGAACGGTCGACTCGTCGCGGATGCGGCGGCACAGGCTGACCCCGTCGAGGCCGGGGACCATGACGTCCAGCAGCGCGATGTCCGGCCGACTGGCCCGGAACGCCTCCAGGCCCGAGAGCCCGTCGGGCATCGCCGTGACCGCGAAGCCGACCCGCTCCAGGGCGAGCTGTGTGGCCTCGCGGATCACGTCGTCGTCCTCGACGAACAGGACGTGGGTCTGTTCTGCCATTCGGGTGCTCTCAGTCCTCGTCTGCTTCTCGTCGTGCGTTTCAGAAGACATCGTGTGTTTCAGGAGACGTCATGCGCTCCAGGAGACGGCGTGTGCGCCATGAGACCGGAGCGGCGGTCCCGATACGCACGCCCTCGCCATTGTCGCGCGCCCGCCGTCCAGCGTCCGCAACCCCGCCGTCAGGCCCCCACGCCACCGCCGGCGTCAGCGGCCGGGGGCCACCGTCGCACCGCCCCCGACGGTCTTGCTGTACTCGTTGCGCGTGCTGAACTCCTTGGTGAACCGGCCCGCCGACCAGCGGTACGTGATCACGTCCTCACCGGACGGACTCGACACCGGGTCCCCCCGCGCGTACACCTGCTTGGTCACCACCAGGTCGCCGCGGTCGATCTCGGCGTAGACCGGGGGCTCCTCGGCCTTGAAGACGTTCTCGTACCTGCCCCCCTGCTCGCGGTACACATAGGCGCCGACGCCCACCGCGTCTCCGCAGGTCAGCACGTTGATGACGATGTCGTCGGCCGATCCGGAGGTCAGGTCGCCGTACGACACGTCGACGGGGTACTCGTCGGCCACGCACGGCTTGAGACCGCGCTTGACCGCGGCCGAGACCTGCGGGTCGTCCTTGATCAGCCGGACGGGATCCATCCGCTGGGCCCGGCCGGTGGGGTCGGGGGAGGGGGACGGGACGGCGCCCGCGACCGAGCCGGAGTGGGCCGGGCCCTCGTCGCGCGCGCCGGTCCCCCCGGTGCCGCAGGCGGACGCCGAAAGGGCGAGGGCGGCGAACACGGCCGTCGCCGTGATCGCCGCCTTGACGGTGTCCCGGGCCCGCGAGGGCCCGGGGCCCGCATCCCTGCCGGTCAGGCCGCGCAACGCTCCCGCTCCTCACGCTCCAGCGCGCGTGCGTCCAGATCGCGGGCCTCCAGCTCCTCGCGGAGCCGGGCGAGCGCCCGGTGCAGCGTGCTCTTGACCGTACCCGCCGACATGCCGAGGGCGGCGGCCGTCTCCTCCGTGGACATCTGCTCCCAGTGTCGCAGCACCACGACACTGCGCTGCTTGGGAGCGAGCACCTTCAGGATGTCCATGAGGAGCGCGCGGTCGGCGTGCTGCTCGGTGGAGTCCTCGACGCGGGCGTCCGGGAGCTGCTCGGTGGGAACCTCCTCCAGCTTCCGGGCCCGCCACCACTCGGTACGCGTGTTGATCATTACGCGGCGCAGATAGGCGTCCGCGAGCCGCTTGTCGGCGATGCCCTCCCAGCGGCCGTAGGTCCGTGCGAGTGCCGTCTGGAGCAGGTCCTGGGCTTCGACCGGGTCCGGGACCAGCCGGCGCGCACTGCGCAGCAGCGCGTCCTGCCGGGTACGCACGTACTCCTCGAACTCGAGCACCTCACCCTGCGCCATCTACGACCGCCTCCGATCCCCGTTTACCGACCCGCCTGCCGCCGGTCTCCACACCCTGAGCGGACGGGCTGTGGTCGGCAGCCGTCCCGTGCCTGTCCGGCACGCAACTGAAGGTACGGAGGCGTTGTCACGGCGCTGTCCGAAGCAGCCTGCGGGCAGCCCTCGGCTGTGCGTCGGTTGTGTAACGGAAGTAGGGCGGGGCTAAGAACGCGCCTTGATTTGTCCCTTTTGAGGGTGATTCGGGGGGTCGGGTGGCGGGCAGGTGTGTGACACGAACACCCGCGTCACACCCTGAAGCCGAGGCGGGCTTGAGGGGTGACTGACGGCCAGGTGCCAGGTGCCGGGGTGTCAGGTAGGGGGTGACGGGAGGTCAGGTCAGCGGCAGTCGGTACAGCCCGCCCGGCAGCGGCTCCACCAGGCCGTCCGCGACGAGCCCGTCCAGGGCTCGGGCCCGCTGGACGGGCTCGTGCCAGACCCGGTCGAGCACCGGTTGCGGGACGGGCGCGTGGGCCTCGCGCAGCACGGCGAGGAGCTTGCCGCGGACCTGTCGGTCCGTGCCCGCGTACGTCTGTCCGCGGCGCGGCGGCCCGCCGTGTGCGGGCTTGCCCGCGAGCCGCCAGGCGCAGTGTCCGGCGATCGGGCAGTGCGGGCACGACTCGTTCTTCGCCGTGCACACCAGCGCGCCGAGCTCCATGGAGGCGGCCGCCCAACGGGCCGCCGTCCCCTCGTCCTCGGGCAGCAGGGCACGCGCCAGACGCCGTTCGGCGGCGGTGGTGGCGTTCGGCGGGTACTGCACACCGGTGACCGCGCGGGCCAGCACCCGGCGGACGTTGGTGTCCAGGACGGCGTGCCGCTGACCGTAGGCGAAGGACGCGACCGCCGCGGCCGTGTACTCGCCGATGCCCGGCAGGGCGAGCAGTTGCGCGTGCTCGGTCGGTACGTCGCCGCCGTGCCGTTCCGTTATGGCGACCGCGGCGCCGTGCAGGCGCAGGGCGCGGCGCGGGTAGCCGAGCCGGCCCCAGGCGCGGACGGCCTCGCCCGGTGCCTCCTTGGCGAGGTCGGCGGGCCGGGGCCAGCGGTCGAGCCACTGCTCGTAGACCGGCAGCACACGGCTCACCGGCGTCTGCTGGAGCATGAACTCGCTGACCATCACGCCCCAGGCGCCGGCGTCGGGGCGTCGCCAGGGCAGGTCGCGGGCGTGGTCGTCGAACCAGGTGATGACCTGGGTGTGCAGAGTCGGGCCGAGGGCGGTGCCGGAGGCCTCGGCACCGGTGGGCGTGCCGGTGCCCGGACGGGCACCGGCGGCGTGGGCCGGGGTGTCGGGGCCGCTGTGCGGGGGCAGTGTGGGCGCAGTCATGGCGTTCCGATCCTGCCACGTGGGGATGGGTGGCCGTGTGACCCGGCGCGGGCCGGTGTCGTCACGGACCGTGCCCGGGGGGTCACGGTGGGGCCAAAGAGGGCCGCGCGTACGGGTGTTGCCGTGATGATGATCCGGAAAAGTTGTCGTCGGCCCGGCGGGTGGGGCCGGGGAAGCCGACGATCTCTCGTACAGTTTGGGCCGTGGGATCTCTGCGCAATCCGGTCGGTCCGCTTCCCGCCTCCATCTACTGGCGACGGCGGGTCATCATGCTGTCCGTGGTCGCCCTGCTGGCGCTGCTGATCGCCTGGATCGCCCCCCTGGGGGGCGGGGGCCGCAAGACCAACGGCGGCGGGCCGAACGACAAGCATCCGGGGCCTTCCGCCTCCACCATCACGCCGGGACCCTCCGGCTCCGGTCCCGCGATCAGCCAACACCCCGGCGGCAGGGACGAGTCCGGCAGCGGTGACTCCGACGGATCGGGCTCGGGGTCGGGCTCGGGATCGGGGACGGGCGGCACCGGTGACACCGGCGGTTCCGACAGCTCCGGTGGCAGCGGGGACGGGGGCGGCGCCGGTTCCGGCGGGTCCGGCGGCGGGTCCGGTGGCGGCGGGGACGAGGGCGGCGCCAGCGGCGGCGGTCCGGGCGCTGTGCTGCCGGCCGGCAGCTCGCTGCCCAAATGCACTTCGGGCGCGGTCAAGTTGACACTGCGCAGCGTGCGCAACTCCTACGGGCCCGGCCAGACGCCGGAGTTCGAGCTGGTTGCCGCGAACTCCTCCGGCGGCGACTGCAAGGTCGATCTCGGGCCCAAGTCCGCAGTGGTGACGATCAGTCAGGCCGAGAGCAGCTCCGCCTACTGGTCCTCCGCCGACTGCCCCAAGACGGCCGGGAGCCGGCTGTACCGGGTGTCGGCGGGCAGCGGCTTCACCTACACCGTCCGGTGGGACCGCAAGCCGAGCGCCCCGCAGTGCGCGACGCCTCCGGCCGGGTCGGCCCGGGCGGGCACCTACCTGGTCGAGGCGAAGGTGCCGGGGTACGCGAAGCTGCGGACGTCGTTCGTGCTGTCGGAGGACTGAGCGGGCCCGGACGGACCGGCGCGGACCGTGCCGAGGGCGGCCGTAGAGGCCTGAGGGGGTCGGCCGTGGCCGGTGCCGGTCAGACGTAGCGCTCCAGGATCGACGACTCCGCCAGCCGCGACAGGCCCTCGCGGACGCTCCGCGCCCGCGCCTCGCCCACGCCGTCCACCGTCTGAAGGTCGTCGACGCTCGCGGCGAGCAGCTTCTGCAGGCCGCCGAAGTGCTCGACCAGGCGGTCGATGATGGCGCCGGGCAGCCGGGGCACCTTGGCCAGCAGACGGAAGCCGCGCGGGGAGACCGCCGAGTCGAGGGTCTCCGGAGAGCCGGTGTAGCCCAGGGCGCGGGCGACGGTGGACAGTTCGAGCAGCTCGGCGTGGGAGAGCTTGTCCAGCTCGGCCAGGGCCTCCTCGACGGTGCGGGAGCGCTTGGCGGTGGGCTCGGGGACGTAGTCGCGCACCACCAACTCGCGCTCCGGCTCCACGCCCGCGATCAACTCGTCGAGCTGAAGGGCCAGGAGACGGCCGTCGGTGCCCAGCTCCACCACGTACTCGGCGATCTCGGTGGCGATGCGGCGCACCATCTCCAGGCGCTGCGCGACCGCCGAGACGTCCCGGACCGTCACCAGGTCCTCGATCTCCAGCGCCGACAGCGTGCCCGCCACCTCGTCCAGGCGGAGCTTGTAGCGCTCCAGGGTCGCCAGGGCCTGATTGGCGCGGGAGAGGATCGCCGCGGAGTCCTCCAGGACACGGCGCTGGCCGTCGACGTAGAGGGCGATCAGCCGCATGGACTGCGAGACCGAGACCACCGGGAAGTCGACCTGCTTGCTCACCCGGTCCGCAGTGCGGTGCCGGGTGCCGGTCTCCTCGGTCGGGATCGTCGGGTCCGGGACCAGTTGCACGCCCGCCCGCAGGATCTTCGACAGGTCGGACGAGATCACGATGCCGCCGTCCAGCTTGCACAGCTCCCGCAGCCGGGTCGCCGTGAACTCGACATCCAGCACGAAACCGCCCGTGCACATCGACTCGACGGTCTTGTCGGAGCCGAGCACGATGAGTCCGCCGGTGTTGCCACGGAGCACCCGTTCGAGGCCGTCCCGCAGGGCCGTACCGGGTGCCACGGCGCTCAGAGAGGCGCGCATCAGGCCATCGGTGCCGGAACTCCCGCCGGACTTTCCGGGAGCTGCTGCCCGGTCGTTGGCTGCCACTGCACTCCTCCGGTCGCAGGTTCTTCGGGCGCTGCCGTTTCGCACACTCGGTTCGTACGGACGGGCGAGACCAGGGCAAAGTCTACCGGCGCTCCTCCTGCTCCCGTGGGGCGTCCCGGCGACGCGAGCGGGGCAGGACCCGCAGCGCGTCCCCTATGTCGGCCACTTCCAGGACCTTCATTCCCGACGGGACCTTGCCCGGGTCGCCCGGTACGAGGGCGTGCGTGAAGCCCAGGCGGTGGGCCTCGGCGAGCCGGCGCTGCACGCCGGTGACGCGTCTGACCTCGCCCGCCAGGCCCACCTCGCCGATCGCGACGAGGTTCTTCGGCAGCGGGGTGTCGCTCGCCGCCGACGCCAGCGCGAGGGCGACCGCGAGGTCGGCGGCCGGCTCGGAGAGCTTCACCCCGCCGACCGTCGCCGAGTAGATGTCCCGCTTGCCGAGCGCGCTGATCCGGCCCCGCTGCTCCAGCACGGCCAGCATCATCGAGACCCGGGAGGTCTCCAGACCGGACGTCGTACGGCGCGGGGAGGGGATCTGCGAGTCGACGGTGAGCGCCTGCACCTCCGCGACCAGGGGGCGGCGGCCCTCCAGGGTGACCGTCAGGCAGGTGCCGGGGACGGGCTCCGCCCGGCGGGTCAGGAACAGGCCGCTGGGGTCGGCCAGGCCCGTGATGCCCTCGTCGTGCAGCTCGAAGCAGCCGACCTCGTCCGTCGCGCCGTAGCGGTTCTTGACGCCGCGGACCAGGCGCAGGCGCGCGTGCCGGTCGCCCTCGAAGTGCAGCACCACGTCCACCAGGTGCTCCAGCAGGCGCGGGCCCGCGATGGCGCCGTCCTTGGTGACATGGCCCACCAGGAGCGTGGACATGCCGCGGTCCTTGGAGGCGCGGATCAGGGCGCCCGCGACCTCGCGCACCTGTGCCATGCCGCCGGGTGCGCCGTCGATCTCGGGCGAGGCGACCGTCTGCACCGAGTCCAGGATGAGGAGGGAGGGCTTGACCGCGTCCAAGTGGCCGAGGACGGCGGACAGATCCGTCTCGGCGGCCAGATACAGGTGGTCGTCGATGGCGCCGATGCGGTCGGCGCGCAGGCGGACCTGGCTCGCGGACTCCTCGCCCGTGACGTACAGCGTGCGGTGCTCGTCGCTGGCGGACTTGGCAGCCACGTCGAGGAGCAGCGTGGACTTGCCGACGCCGGGTTCACCGGCGAGGAGGACGACGGCACCGGGGACCAGCCCGCCGCCCAGGACCCGGTCGAATTCGGGCACGCCGGTGGAGCGGGCGGTGGCCTGGCGGCCGTCGACCTGGCCGATGGGCACGGCTGAGGTGGTGACCCGGCCCGGCGTCGTCGTACGGACCGCGGGCGTGCCGTACTCCTCGACGGTCCCCCAGGCCTGGCACTCGGGGCAGCGGCCGAGCCACTTGGCCGTCTGCCAGCCGCACTCCGTGCAGCGGTAGGACGGTCGGTCCTTGGTGGTCTTGGTACGGGCAGCCATGGAGGAAACCGTAGCCGCAACCACTGACAGCCCGGCGGGCTCGGTCCGGTCTTGGAACCCTGGGTTCCGTTCTCCTTATGAGGGATCGTTTCACCCGTACGGATTAAAAGTGCTCAAGGTGCACAGAGGGACGATCCTGCGGGGCTTACGGTCGCACAGGTGATGAGCCGCAGCCCGGACACCTCGACCCGCACGACCGGTGCGCACCGGGCGCACCGCGAGGCGCGTGATCGCGCTGCCGCGCACGCCGTGGCGCAGCGACCGCCCGCGCGTTACGAGCCCTACCTCGACGGCCTGTTCACCTACTGCCTGTCCGTGCTGTGCGACCACGAGGCGGCGACCGCCGCCCTCGGGGACGCGCTGGCGTTCGCCGAGCGGCGCGGGCAGCGCGGACCCGGGATCGCGGGCGAGCGGCGGGCCTGGCTGTACGCGCTGGCCCGCTGGGCGTGCCTGCGCAAGCTGGCCGAGGCCAGGCAGAAACGTCCGGGCACGCACGCCGCGGGCCGCACCGGCGGCGACCGGCACACGGCCGCCCGGACCGTGCCGCCGGTGCCCGACGAGGTCCAGCGGGAGCGGCGCCGCGAACTCGCCCAGCTCGCCTGGCCGGAGGCCGCCGGCACCACCCCGGAGCAGCGCGAGGCGCTCGAACTCGCCGTACGCCACCACCTCGCCGCCCACGAGGTCGCCGCCGTCCTCGGCATGGGCCCCGCCGCCACGAGGGAACTGCTCGCCGCGGCCGCCTGCGAGGTGGAGCGCACCCGCGCGGCGCTCGCCGTCGTGGAGACCGGCACCTGCCCGAGCGTGTCCCGGCTCACCGGGGACAGCCGGCTCGTACTCGGCACGGCACTGCGGGGCGAGCTCGTGCGGCACGTCGACGACTGCCCGCGCTGCCGCCGCACCGCCGAGCGCGCCGTGTCCGGTCAGTGGCCCGGCGCCACCGTCACCCCAGCCGAGCTGCCCGTGCTGCCCGCACCCCGCGCGGCCCTGGTCAAGGCCCTGGTCCACCACCCGCGCGCGCGGAGCACCGCTCCCCGCTTCGACCGTCGCGGATTCCCGATGGACCCCAAGGACCGCGCGGCCCGCAGGGACCGTCTCCGCGCGCGTGCCGTCACGACCACGGTGGTGGCGACGGTGGTGGCCGCGCCGGTGCTGGCCCTGTGGGCCGCCTACCGCGGCAGCCCGGCCGACCATGGCCACGGGGGCTCCGCCGCGGGCACGCACGACGGGCACGGCCCCGGTGTCCTGGGCGGCGAGGGCGGCAAAGGCTACGAGAACACCGGCAACGCGGGAGCCGGGCCCGACACCCGCTTCCACACCAGCGGCCGGCCCGACGTCTCCGTGGAGGTCATCAGCGTCACGGGCACCGGCCACAGGGACGGCCGCCTGACGGTGAGCGCGGACAACACCGGTGACACCACCCTGATCACCCTCACCGCCGCGGGGCCCGGCCCGGTCGACTGGTCCGCGTCCACCGGGGCGCACTGGCTCTACCTGAGCCGCTCCTCGGGCACCCTCCAGCCCGGCGAGTCGTTGACGATCAAGGTGTACGTCGACCATCTGCGCGAGCCCTCCGGCCGCTGGAGCGCACGGGTGGCGATCGCGCCCGCCGGTGCCGTCGTCTCCATCGACGGCTACGGCACCGCGCCCAGCCCCCCCGGACGCGGGGCCGGGCATCCGGCCGACCCGCCCACGTCCGGTCCGCGCCCCACGCCGACTCCTTCAACGCCCTCCGAGCCCACACCCACCCCGACCGACCCGCCGGAGTCGACCGATCCCACGCCCACGCCCACGCCTGGCGAGTCGTCGCCGACGGACCCGGACAGCCCGCCCCCGTCGACCGCGGGCGACGACCCGCCCAGCCCTTCCGAGGGCCGGCGGGGACAGGGACGGCGTGAGGGCACGGCGTGCGACGGCGCGGGCCGGCACGGCAAGCGCGAACGCGGCTGCCCGGCCCCGGCCTCGGCGGGCGGCGGCCGCCGGTAAGGGGCAGCCCTGGGCGGCCCCCGGCGATCGGATCCGACCGCCGACGGTGCCTTGCGGCGAGCCGCTGTGGCGGCGGCCGAAGGCCCTGAGGCAGGCTTTCCGACGGCAGCCCGCCGTCCGGCGAGGTGGCGGCGGCCGACGGAACTCAGGCGTGTCGTCCGGCGAGGTGGCCGCGGCCGACGGACCTTGGGCGTGCCCTCCGACGGCAGTCGTCCTCCGGCGAGCCACCGCCGCGGTGCTCGACGGGCCGCCGGACGGGCCCTGAGGCACCGGCCGCCGGACGGGCCCTGAGGCACCGGCCGCCGGACGGGCCCTGAGGCGCCGGCCGCCGGAGGGGTGTTCAGGCACGGGCCCTTGGACAGGCACTGGGGCACGGGCCCCTGGACGGGCATTGGGGCACGGGCCCCTGGACGGGCACTGGGGCGCCGGTCCTCGGAGGGAAACGCATACGCGCCCTCGGACTCACACGGCCGGGTCCGCCGGGTGCGGTGCCAGCAGCGGCAGGCCGGAGGCCAGACGCTCCTCGCACAGTTCGACCAGGCGGTCGTAGCCGGCCCCGCCCATCAGCTCGGTCAGCTCCGCCCGGTAGGAGACGTACACCGGCTCGCCCGCGCCGTGCGCCGACGTCGCCGAGGTGCACCACCAGTGCAGGTCGTGGCCGCCCGGCCCCCAGCCCCTGCGGTCGTACTCGCCGATCGACACCTGCAGCACGCGGGTGTCGTCGGGCCGGTCGATCCACTCGAAGGTCCGCCGGATCGGCAGCTGCCAGCACACGTCCGGCTTCGTCTCCAGAGGCTCGCGGCCCTCCCTCAGGGCCAGGATGTGCAGCGAGCAGCCCATGCCGCCCGAGAAGCCGGGCCGGTTCTGGAAGATGCACGAGCCCTGGAAGGGACGCGTCTGCCGGGAGCCCTCCTCGTCCTCGGACACCCAGCCGTTCTCCCTGCCCTCGGCATGGTTCTGCCAGATGTCCGGTGTGAGCCTCGCCACGTGCTCGGCGACCCGCTTCTCGTCGTCCTCGTCGGAGAAGTGGGCGCCCAGGCTGCAGCACCCGTCGTCCGCACGGCCCGCCTGGATGCCCTGGCAGCCGCTTCCGAAGACGCAGGTCCAACGAGAGGTCAGCCAGGTCAGATCGCAGCGGAAGACCTGCTCGTCGTCCGCCGGGTCCGGGAACTCCACCCACGCGCGCGCGAAGTCGAGACCCTTCTCGTCGGATTCCGCGCCCCGCTTCTTCGGCTTCACCGCTTCCGCCGGGTTCGCCGGGTTCGCCGATTTATCGGTCTTCGCCTTTTTCGTCTTTGGCACCCGTCCAGGGTAAGTCGCCGGGCGTCCGGGCCGGGACCGTCCCGTGCGGCGCCTCACGCAGGAAGGACACCGGCGACGAATGGCATCCCAGATGGCAGTAGCGTTTCCGTCCATGAGACTCGGTGTCCTCGACGTGGGCTCGAACACGGTGCACCTGCTGGTGGTCGACGCCCACCCCGGCGCACGCCCGCTGCCCGCGCACTCGCACAAGGCCGAACTGCGCCTCGCCCAGCTGCTCGACGCGAGCGGCGCGATCGGCTCCGACGGCGTCGACAGCCTCGTCGCCGTGGTCCGCGAAGCGCTCCAGGCCGCCGAGGACAAGGGCGTCGAGGACCTGCTGCCGTTCGCCACCTCCGCCGTGCGCGACGCGGGCAACGCCGACGACGTCCTCGCCCGAGTGCAGGAGGAGACCGGGGTCAGGCTCCAGGTGCTCAGCGGCGCGGAGGAGGCCCGCCTCACCTTCCTCGCCGCCCGCCGCTGGTTCGGCTGGTCGGCCGGGAAACTGCTGGTCCTGGACATCGGCGGCGGCTCACTGGAGATCGCGTACGGCATCGACGAGGAGCCCGACGCGGCCGTGTCGCTGCCGCTCGGCGCGGGCCGGCTCACCGCCGGCTGGCTGCCCGGCGACCCGCCCACCACGGAGGACGTCAGGGCGCTGCGCCGCCATGTGCGTACCGAGATCGCGCGGACGGTCGGCGAGTTCAGCCGCTTCGGCGCCCCCGACCACGTCGTCGCCACCTCGAAGACCTTCAAGCAGCTCGCCAGGCTGGCCGGCGCCCCCCGCTCGGCCGAGGGCCTCTACGTGCAGCGGGAGCTGAAGCGGGAGTCCCTGGAGGCGTGGGTGCCGCGGCTGTCCGGCATGACGGCCGGCGAGCGCTGCGAACTCCCCGGTGTCTCCGACGGCCGCGCCGGACAGCTTCTCGCGGGCGCCCTGGTCGCCGAGGGCGCCATGGACCTCTTCGGTGTGGAACGGCTGGAGATATGCCCGTGGGCCCTCAGGGAGGGCGTGATACTCCGGCGTCTCGACCACATGGGCTGACGAGGGCCACGCCGGATGACGAAGGCCACAACGGCGGCCGAGGGCCCCGCCCCCGTCCGTCGCACCCCGTAACCTGTCCCTCGTGGTGGAACCCGAACCCGTACGCATTCCGGATGCGAAGGTCGCTCTTTCGACGGCCTCCGTCTACCCGGAGTCGACGGCGACGGCCTTCGAGATCGCCGCACGCCTCGGATACGACGGCGTCGAGGTCATGGTGTGGACCGACCCGGTCAGCCAGGACATCGAGGCGCTGCGCAGACTCAGCGACTACCACCGGATACCGATCCTCGCCGTGCACGCCCCGTGTCTGCTGATCACCCAGCGGGTGTGGTCGACCGACCCCTGGACCAAGCTCCAGCGCGCCAGAGCGGCCGCGGAGAAGCTCGGCGCGAGCACGGTCGTGGTCCACCCGCCCTTCCGCTGGCAGCGCCAGTACGCCCGTGACTTCGTCGCCGGGGTCTGGCGGATGGCGAGCGAGACGGATGTGCGCTTCGCGGTGGAGAACATGTACCCCTGGCGCTACCGCGACCGCGAGATGCTCGCGTACGCCCCCGGCTGGGACGTCACCAAGGACGACTACCGCCACTTCACGATCGACCTCAGCCATGCGTCGACGGCCCGCACCGACACGCTCCAGATGGTCGACCGCATGGGCGACCGGCTCGGCCATGTGCACCTCGCCGACGGCAGGGGGTCGGCGAAGGACGAGCACCTGGTGCCGGGCCGTGGCTCCCAGCCCTGTGCCGAACTGCTGGAACGTCTCGCCTTCGGCGGTTTCGACGGCCATGTCGTCATCGAGGTCAACACCCGCCGGGCCATGTCCAGCGCCGAGCGCGAGGCCGACCTCGCCGAGGCCCTGGCCTTCGCCCGGCTGCACCTGGCCTCCGCGGTGAAGGTGCCCCGGCGATGACCGGCGCCACCGCCCGCCGCCGTGGCCGCCCCCGCCGCGAGGAGGCCGCCGACACCCGCGACCGCATCCTGACCGCGGCCCGCGAGGAGTTCTCCGAGCGCGGCTACGAGAAGACCTCGGTGCGGGGCATCGCCAAGACCGCCGGAGTCGACTCCGCCCTGGTCCACCACTACTTCGGCACCAAGGAGCAGGTGTTCGAAGCGGCGATCGAGGTCGTCCTCGCACCCGCGCTGAGCGCGCCGGAGGCGCTCGTGGACGGCCCGCTCGACGGCATCGGAGAGCGGTTCGCCCGGTTCTTCTTCGGTATCTGGGAGAGACCGGCCACCCGCACGCCGCTGCTGGCGATCGTTCGCTCCGCGCTGAGCAACGACACCGCGGCCGCCGTCTTCCGCCGCCTGATCGTCTCGCAGCTGCTGCGGCGCATCGCCGGCCGGTTCGACCTGCCCGACGCGGAGCTGCGCGCCGAGCTCGCGGCCGCGCAGCTGGTGGGGTGCGCGATCCTGCGGTACGTGATCAAGGCGGAGCCGCTGGCGTCGGCGGACGTGGAGCAGATCATCGCGCGGGTGGCACCGGTGGTGCAGCGGCATCTCACGGGGGAGTGAGACCCGGCCGGCCGCCCCGCTGCCGCACGACACGACCCCGCTGCCGCACGACACGTCCCCGCCGCCCTGCGACGCGGATCCCGCCCGTGCCGAGACATCGCCCCGCCGCCCCCGAGACACGCGTCCCGCATTTCGGACAGCCCGTCCCGATCCCTGGATGACCGGCGTAGGCTCGACTGAGCCATAACTCCGCCGGAGCCCTCCTGCTGTCCGGCGGAACTTCCCGAAGGAGCGAGCGACGATGCCCGAGCTGAGGTCCCGCACAGTCACCCACGGCCGCAACATGGCGGGCGCCCGCGCCCTTATGCGCGCCTCCGGTGTACCCGGTGCGGACATCGGCCGGAAGCCCGTCATCGCGATCGCCAACAGCTTCACGGAGTTCGTCCCAGGGCACACCCACCTCCAGCCGGTCGGCCGGATCGTCAGCGACGCGGTCCGGGAGGCGGGCGGCATCCCGCGCGAGTTCAACACCATCGCCGTCGACGACGGCATCGCGATGGGCCACGGCGGCATGCTGTACTCGCTGCCCTCGCGCGACCTGATCGCGGACAGCGTCGAGTACATGGTCGAGGCCCACTGCGCCGACGCCCTGATCTGCATCTCCAACTGCGACAAGATCACCCCGGGCATGCTGATGGCGGCCCTGCGCCTGAACATCCCCACGGTCTTCGTCTCCGGGGGCCCGATGGAGTCCGGACGGGCCACCCTGGTCGACGGCACCGTCCGCACGCTCGACCTGGTCGACGCCATCTCCGACGCCGTCAACGACAAGGTCTCCGACGAGGACATCCTCCGCATCGAGGAGAACGCCTGCCCGACCTGCGGCAGCTGTTCCGGCATGTTCACCGCCAACTCGATGAACTGCCTGACCGAGGCGATCGGCCTGTCCCTGCCGGGCAACGGCTCGGTCCTCGCCACCCACACCGCCCGCCGCGCCCTGTACGAGAACGCGGCCCGCACGGTCATGGACATCACCCGCCGCCACTACGACCAGGACGACGAGACGGTCCTGCCCCGCAACGTCGCCACCTTCGCGGCCTTCGAGAACGCGATGGCCCTGGACATCGCGATGGGCGGCTCCACCAACACGATCCTGCACCTGCTGGCGGCGGCCCAGGAGGCCGGCGTCGACTTCGGTCTGGAGCAGATCGACGCCGTCTCCCGCCGGGTGCCGTGCCTGGCCAAGGTGGCACCGAACGTCGCCAAGGACCGCACGTACTACATGGAGGACGTGCACCGCGCCGGCGGCATCCCCGCGCTGCTCGGCGAACTGCACCGCGCGGGCCTGCTGAACGAGGACGTGCACGCGGTGCACAGCCCCTCCCTGGCCGACTGGCTCAAGACCTGGGACGTGCGCGGCGGCTCCCCGTCCCCCGAGGCGGTCGAGCTGTGGCACGCGGCCCCCGGCTGCGTGCGCTCGGCGGAGGCCTTCTCCCAGTCCGAGCGCTGGGAGGCCCTGGACACCGACGCCGCCGAGGGCTGCATCCGGTCCGCCGAGCACGCGTACTCCAAGGACGGCGGCCTCGCGGTGCTGAAGGGCAACCTGGCCGTGGACGGCTGCGTGGTGAAGACCGCGGGCGTCGACGAGTCGATCTGGACCTTCGAGGGCCCGGCGGTCGTCTGCGAGTCGCAGGAGGAGGCCGTCCAGAAGATCCTCACCCAGCAGATCAAGGAGGGCGACGTCGTCGTCATCCGCTACGAGGGCCCCAAGGGCGGCCCCGGCATGCAGGAGATGCTCTACCCGACCTCGTACCTGAAGGGCCGCGGCCTGGGCAAGAGCTGCGCGCTGATCACGGACGGCCGCTTCTCCGGCGGTACCTCGGGCCTGTCCATCGGCCACGCCTCGCCCGAGGCGGCCTCCGGCGGCACGATCGCGCTCGTCGAGGACGGCGACCGCATCCGTATCGACATCCCCGGCCGCTCCATCGAACTGCTCGTCGACGACTCGGAGCTGTCCCGCCGTGCGAGGGCGCTGAACGGCGCGTACGCCCCGAAGGACCGCGACCGGAAGGTGTCGGCGGCGCTGCGGGCCTACGCCGCGATGGCCACCAGCGCCGACAAGGGCGCCGTGCGGGACGTGTCGAAACTGGGCTGACGCCACCGGCCACGAGGACCGCGGGGCCGCCTCCTCTGAGGCGGCCCCATCTTCAGGTCACCAGGACGACGGGTCGTGGCCGTCCACGGCGAAGACGGTGCCGTCGGGGGCGCCGGCGTAGACACGGCCCTCGACGATCACGGGTGTGGGCAGGTCCGCCGCGAC
Source organism: Streptomyces sp. NBC_01788 (assembly GCF_035917575.1). Taxonomy (GTDB): domain Bacteria; phylum Actinomycetota; class Actinomycetes; order Streptomycetales; family Streptomycetaceae; genus Streptomyces. The sequence goes on from NZ_CP109090.1 coordinate 4,438,504, forward strand.
CCGGTCCGAGCGCGTGCCGAGCCGCGGCCGGGTCTGGCCGACGAGCTGCCCGGTGCGGGCCCCGACCGCAAGCAGCCGCCCGTCCCCGGCGAGGACGTACACGTGACCGGCGTCGGCGATCGGCGCCGAACCCCAGCTCACGGCCGTCTCCAGCCGCCACCGCACCTTCCGTGCCGCCAGGTCGACCGCGTCCAGCGCGCCACCGGTGCCCAGCAGGTGCACCATGTCGCCGTGCACGCTCGCCTGCGCCGAGTCGAGGGGAACGGACAGCGCGACCCGGACCGACGTCCTGGTCCGCGGTGTGTAGCGGACCACGGCGTCGGTCCGCCCGAAGGCCGGCTCGGAGGAGAGCAGGACGAGGGAGCCGTCGCGGCTGCCGACGGGCGCCAGCGTTCCGGGCAGCTGGGCCTCCCAGCGCACATCGCCCGTCACCGGGTCCACGGCGACGACCCGGGTGGTCGCCCCGTCGGACGAGGTGCTCACCGTGTACGCCAGCGGATCCCCGGCGAACGCGAAGAAGTGCGGCAGGGGAAGACCGGGCACCGGCCGGTTCCACGTGGTCTCGCCCGACGCGGCGTCGACCGCCCGCACCCGCCCGTCGGTGCCGGTGAGCAGCACCATGCCGCCGGCGCACTGCACTCCGCTGTACGCCGGAACGTCCGACTGCCAGCGCGGCCTGCCCGAGCCGGGGTCCAGGGCCTCCAGGTGCCGGCCGTGGTCCGCCATCGGCTGCACCAGGCCGCCCGCGAGGACCGGCGGCACGCCGGTGAGCATCTTGGGCACGGAGTGCCGCCACAGCAGGTTTCCGTCCGCCGGATCGAGGGCGTAGACCAGTCCGGGCCGCGCGCAGATCAGCTTTCCGGCCCCGTACGAGCACTGGGGGACGCCCTCGCCGGCCACGGGCTCGGCCACCCACTCGGAGAACGCGGCCGAGGTGGCTCCGGGCAGCGTGCTCTCCGGCGCCGCGCTGTGCGGCAGCATTCCGACGTCGAGGAGCTGGGCCGTGGCGAGTCCGCCGCCGACGACCAGCCCGAGTGCCCCGGCGGCCACGGCGAGCCGCCGCGAGTGCGGGCGCCGCCCGGTCAGGATCCCCGTCAGCCGCCCGGATCCCCGCCCCGTACGGTCCCCCGGCTCCTGTTCGACTCCCTCGGAACGCGACTCGTCCGGGGACGCGTCACGGTCACCGGCCGCGTCCGCCCCGCCCGTTCCCGGGTCCGGCCCGCTCCCGCCCGTGCCGGAGTGCGTACCGGTCCCGGGCGTCCGCCGCTCCGGTATGAACGCCTGCGTGTCGTACGAGGCGGCCGCCGAGCGCAGTTCCCGCATCAGCTCGTCCGGGGTGGGCCGGTCCTCGGGCTCCTTGGCCAGACAGCGCAGCACGAGCGGCGCCAGATCCTCCGGTACGCCGCTCAGATCGGGCTCGTCGTGCACGACCTGGTAGGCGACGACGTACGGGCTGTCGGAGTCGAACGGCCCCCGCCCCGTCGAGGCGTGCACCAGCACGGAGCCCAGCGCGAAGATGTCCGCCGCCGGCCCGACCTCCCGCGGCCGGCGGAACTGCTCGGGCGCCATGAACGGCGGAGTACCGATCAACTTGCCGGTCTCGGTGCGCAGTTCGCTGTCCTTCGGACGGGAGATGCCGAAGTCGATGACCTTCGGGCCGTCCTCGGCGAGCAGCACGTTGCTCGGCTTGAGATCGCGGTGGACGACACCCACCCGGTGGATGTCGCGCAGTGCCTCGGCGAGCCCCGCCATCAGCCGCCGCAACTGGGCGCCAGGCAGCGGCCCGTTCTCCTTCACCTCGTCCGAGAGCGTGGGCCCGGGAATGAACAGGGTGGCCATCCAGGGCCGTTCGGCCTCCGGGTCGGCGTCGACGACGGGCGCGGTGAACGCGCCGCTGACTCTTCGGGCCGCCGCCACCTCCTGCCGGAACCGTCCTCTGAACTCGGGGTCCCAGGCGTACTGGGCGTGGACGACCTTCACCGCGAGCCTCAGCCCGGAAGTGCTGCGGGCCAGATGCACGACGCCCATGCCGCCGGAGCCCAGGCGCGACTCGAGGCGGTAGTGACCGGCGTACTCCGGAAGTTCCGCTTCCGCGCCCGGGCCGGTGTGGTGCTGTGGCGTCATGGACCACCCCCCGTGCTGTTTCGTTCGCGCGTGCGACGCACGGAGCCTAGTCGATGACCCGAACCGGACCGAGGCGGCTTGCGGGTCTTCCCGTGCGTTTCACGTGCATGTGTTTCGCAACGCGTCAACGGGGAATCAACCGGGGCCCATGGCGGTCATGGGGTGCAACGGGGGAGGTTTCGCATGTCTGTCGACCGTGCGCAAGAACGGGTCGTGGAGAGTGCCGCGGAGAGGTCCGGGGAGCTGATCGAGCAGGCCGGCGGCGACGCGGCGACGGTCGTCGCGGCCGCGGCGGCCCTGAACTACTACCCGGTCGCGCCGGGTGTCGAGCTCAACGTCCGCAGCGGACCCGGCACCGGCTACGGCATCGTCCGCACGCTGAGCGCGGGCGCCTCCGTGCCGATCTACTGCCAGACCCCGGGTACGACGGTGTCCGGCTACTACGGCACCTCGAACATCTGGAACAACATAGGAACCGGCCAGTACGTCTCGGACACCTATGTGAAGACGGGCAGCGACGGTTATGTGACCGGCCGCTGCGGCTGATCCCCGACGGAGCCCGCGGGCACCCCGGGGCGATAATCGACGCGTGAGCGACGACAACGGCACCCCGGGCACCGCCGCGGGCTCCGCAGGGCCCCGCCCCGAGCCCCTGCGTTTCTTCGGCACCACCTGGGTGGATCACGACAACGGCTACACGGCCCGCCGTGCCGGCGTCGCCGTCGGCTCCCTCGCCGCGGCCGCCGTCTCCTGTTTCGTGCTCCGCTTCGCCTACCAGGGGCTCCAGATCGCCGGCTCGGGCGCCTTCGTGGAACTCCTGGTCGTGGTGATGTTCGCGGTGTGCAGCGCGCTCGCCTTCCGCCACACCTGGGACGGCTTCCGCAAGCGGCCCGACCCCGACCGCCAGGCCTCCCTGCGCGGCCTGCTCGCCATCGGATTCATCGGCTCCCTCCTCGCCTACTTCTTCCGCTCGCTCGTCGAGGCCCCCGGCGAGAAACTGCACCGCCAGGAGTACGAAGAGGCCCGCGAGCAGCACCAACGCCGGCTCACCCGCCGCTCGGGCAACCCATCGAGGAAGCGTCGCCGCTCCTGACCGCAGGGGGCGCACGGTCCGCGAACCGGTCCGCGCCGCCGAAATCCCTCTGTCCCGGACCGGTCGTGGGGTCCGAGGATGGCCGTATGACCGCATCCCGGATACCCGCCTACGCGGACCGAGCCCACTCCTTCAACGCCGCGGCCGCCCAGTACGCGGCGAACCGCCCCTCCTACCCGCCCGCCCTCTTCGACGCGCTGGAGGAACTCGCCGGCCGCGCCCTCGCCGGCGCCCGCGTCGCGGACGTCGGTGCCGGTACGGGCATCTCGACCGCCCGGCTGCACGAGCGCGGCGCCGATGTGCTGGCCGTGGAGCCGGGCGAGGGCATGGCGGCCCAGTTCCGCCGCGGCCTCCCGGACATCCCCGTCGTACGGGGCAACGGCAACGCCCTTCCCCTCGCCGACTCCTGCGCCGACTTCCTCACCTACGCCCAGGCCTGGCACTGGACCGACCCGGCTCAGTCGGTCCCCGAGGCCCTGCGCGTCCTGCGTCCGGGCGGAGCCCTGGCGCTGTGGTGGAACACGGAGCCCGACGACGTCGAGTGGATCGTGGAGGAGAGCGATCGCGTCCGCCGCTTCTTCGGCGTCGACGCCCGGGCCGAGAAGACGGCGGCCGCCCACCGTCTGAAGGCGGACCCGAGCGGACGCCTCAGCTTCACCCGCCGCGACGTCCGCTGGAGCCGCCGGGTCCCGGTCGACACCCACCTCGCCAACCTCGGCAGCCACTCGGCCTTCCTGGTCTGCCCCGAGGAACGCAGGACCGCCTTCTTCGCCGAAGCGCGTGACCATCTGCTGCGGACCTTCCCGGACGGCATCGTCGAGGAGACCTACGACGTGTTCCTCCTCGTCGCCACCACACCCTGACGCGGCTCATCCCCTCACCCCACTTGACGGCGTCCTCTCCGGCACGCATTAATCATCGCATGATGAATATTTCTTCGGGGCCACCACCCGACCCCGGAACGGATGCAGTCCGAGCCGAAGCCCTCACCGTCGTCCGAGGCCCCCGCACCGTCCTGCGGGGCCTCGGCTTCACCGTCCCGCGCGGCCGCATCACCGGCCTCCTCGGCCCCTCCGGCTGCGGCAAGTCCACCCTCATGCGCGCCATCGCCGGCACCCAGGCCAAGGTCGACGGCACCCTGGAGATCCTCGGCCTGCCCGCCGGCCACGCCACCCTCCGCAGCCGCATCGGCTACGTCACCCAAGCCCCCTCCGTCTACGACGACCTGACCGTCCGCCAGAACCTCGAATACTTCGCCGCGATCCTCGACCCCGGCCGCGCGGCAGCCGAACGCCGCCGGGACAACGTCGGCCGGGCCATCGCCGACGTCGACCTCACCGGCCACGCCGACGCCCTCGCCGGCAACCTCTCCGGCGGCCAGCGCAGCCGCGTCTCCCTCGCGGTCGCCCTCCTCGGCACCCCCGAACTGCTCGTCCTCGACGAACCGACGGTCGGCCTGGACCCCGTGCTGCGCCGCGACCTGTGGAACCTCTTCCACGACATCGCCGCCACCCGGGGCGCCACCCTCCTCGTCTCCTCCCACGTCATGGACGAGGCCGAGCGCTGCCACCACCTCCTGCTCATGCGCGAGGGCCGCATCCTCGCCGACGACACCCCCGAAGCACTCCGGACCCGAACCGGCACCGAGACCGTCGAGGCGGCCTTCCTGCACCTGGTCGACGAGGCGGCCGCGGCCGGCCGCGCCAAGGAGACAGCACGATGAGCACGACCACCGCACCCCGCCCCCGCGCCCTGAGCGCCGCCCGCACCACCGCCACCGCGGCCCGGGTCCTGCGCCAGCTCCGCCACGACCCGCGCACCATCGCACTGATGCTGCTGGTCCCCTGCGTGATGCTGCTCCTGCTGCGCTACGTCTTCGACGGCAGCCCGCGCACCTTCGACAACATCGGCGCCTCGCTCCTCGGCATCTTCCCGCTGATCACCATGTTCCTGGTGACCTCGATCGCCACCCTGCGCGAACGCACCTCCGGCACCCTCGAACGCCTCCTCGCCATGCCGCTGGGCAAGGGCGACCTCATCGCCGGTTACGCGCTCGCCTTCGGCGCCCTCGCGATCGTCCAGTCCGCGCTGGCCACGGGACTGGCCGTCTGGCTCCTCGGCCTTGACGTCACCGGCTCACCCTGGCTGCTCCTGCTGGTCGCCCTTCTCGACGCCCTGCTCGGCACCGCCCTCGGCCTCTTCGTCTCCGCCTTCGCCGCCTCCGAGTTCCAGGCGGTCCAGTTCATGCCGGCGGTGATCTTCCCCCAGCTCCTCCTCTGCGGCCTGTTCACGCCCCGGTCCGACATGCACCCCGCCCTGGAGGCCGTCTCCGACGTCCTGCCGATGTCCTACGCGGTCGACGCCATGAACGAGGTCCTGCGCCACACCGACGTGACGACGGCCTTCGTCCGCGACGCGCTGATCGTCGCGGGCTGCGCCCTGCTCGTCCTCGGCCTGGGAGCGGCCACCCTCAGGCGGCGCACCGCCTAGGGGGTGGAGGGTGTCCCGCCAACCGGACAGTCCGCCCCTGCCCCGGACCACCGGTGCGAGGATGAACCCCATGAGCCAGAAAGTCGCAGTTCTCGGCACCGGAAAGATCGGCGAAGCCCTGCTCAGCGGAATGATCCGGGGCGGCTGGACACCCGCCGACCTGCTGGTCACCGCCCGCCGTCCGGAACGGGCCGAAGAACTCCGCGCCCGCCACGGAGTCACCCCGGTCACCAACACGGAAGCAGCGAAGAGCGCCGACACCCTGATCCTCACCGTCAAGCCCCAGGACATGGGCACCCTCCTCGACGAACTCGCCCCGCACGTCCCCGCCGACCGCCTGGTCATCAGCGGCGCCGCGGGCATCCCCACCTCCTTCTTCGAGGAGCGTCTGGCCTCCGGCACCCCGGTCGTCCGCGTCATGACGAACACCCCCGCCCTCGTCGACGAGGCCATGTCCGTCATCTCCGCCGGCACCCACGCCTCCGCCGAACACCTCGCCCACGCCGAGGAGATCTTCGGCGCCGTGGGCAAGACGCTCCGCGTCCCGGAATCCCAGCAGGACGCGTGCACCGCCCTTTCCGGCTCGGGCCCGGCCTACTTCTTCTACCTGGTCGAGGCCATGACCGACGCCGGCATCCTCCTCGGCCTTCCCCGGGACAAGGCCCACGAGCTGATCGTCCAGTCCGCGATCGGCGCCGCGGTGATGCTGCGCGACAGCGGGGAGCCCCCCGTGAAGCTCCGCGAGAACGTCACCTCGCCGGCCGGCACGACGATCAACGCCATCCGCGAACTGGAGAACCACGGTGTGCGCGCCGCGCTCATCGCCGCGCTGGAAGCCGCCCGCGACCGCAGCCGCGAGCTGGCCTCCGGCAACAACTGACTCCGGCAACGGGCGGCCGAGGCAGGCCGCCCGCCCCGCCGCCCTCACTCAGGCGGGCAGCAACCCGATCGCCCGGTACGCCGCGTCCACTCTGGGCCGCGCCATCTCCCTGGCCTTCTCCGCACCCGCCCGCAACACCCCTTCGACATGGGCGGGATCCGCGCACAGTTCCCTGTGCCTCGCCTGTACCGGCCTGAGGAGTTCGACCACGGCCTCCGCGGTGTCCTTCTTCAAGGCGCCGTACGACTCGTACACACCGCCCAGGGTCTCCGGGTTCCCACCCTGGCAGGCGGCCAGGATCTCCAGCAGGTTGGCGATGCCGGGACGCTCCTGCGGGTCGTAGACGACGTCCCGTCCGCTGTCGGTCACCGCCCGCATGACCTTCTTCTCCACGACCTCCGGCTCGTCGAGCAGATAGACGATGCCCGGCCCGGAGTCGTCCGACTTCCCCATCTTCGACGACGGGTCCTGCAGGTTCATCACCCTCGCCGCCACCTTCGGAGGCGTCGCCTTCGGCACTACGAACGTGTGCCCGTACCGCTGGTTGAACCGCACCGCCAGATCACGGGTCAGTTCCACGTGCTGCGTCTGGTCGTCACCGACCGGCACCTCGTCCGTTCCGTACGCCAGGATGTCCGCCGCCATCAGCACCGGATACGTCAGCAGCGACAGCCGCACGCTCCCGCCCCGCTGCTGCTCGCGTGCGGCCTTCTCCTTGTACTGGATCATCCGCCGCATCTCGCCGTCCGTGGCCACGCACTCCAGCAGGTACGACAGCCGGGCGTGCTCGTCCACATGGCTCTGTACGAACAGGGTGCACAGTTCCGGATCGAGCCCCGCCGCCAGCAGCAGCGTCGCCGCCTGCCTGCTGAGCCTGCGCACCCGCGCCGGGTCGTGGTCCACGGTCAGCGCGTGCAGGTCGACGACGCAGAACAGCGCCTGGGACCGGTGCTGGTCCACCTCGGCCCAGCGCCGCATGGCGCCCAGGTAGTTCCCCAGCGTCAGGTGTCCCGTCGGCTTGATCCCGCTGAAGACCCGAGTCCTCTCCACACTCCACCTCCTGGTCGAGGCCGCCGTCCCCGGTCGGCCGGCCCCCGGAGTCCTGGAGGGAGATACGAGAACGGCCGCCGAGGCGGCGGCCGTGGGATGCATACGTGAGTACGGCCGCCTGTCAGGCGGCCCACCACAGATGGGTGCACGTACGCGTAGTCATGGCCCCACGATACGACTCCGGGGGGCCGTCCGTCCGTGAGTTGACACACCTCGCCGGGCTACGTAACGTTCTCCGAGTTGCCCGACGTGAGAGCCGACTCCGGTCGGTCCCCGGACAACCTTTCCTGGGTACCACCCTTTGATCGACGACAGTCGTACTGTCTGTTGTCGTGTCATCGGTGTGCGTATTCATGGAATGAGGATTCCGCGCCCGAAAGGACGCAGCCCCCGATTCGCACGGGAGCAGGGAATCCGCTAAAGTCTCACTCGTCGGAACGGCCCAACAGCCGCAAAGACAAATCCCGCTGACTGGGAGTCAGGTCGAGAAAAGATCTGATAGAGTCGGAACCGCCGGAAAGGAAAACGCGAGAGCGGAAACCTGGAAAGCACCGAGGAAATCGGATCGGAAAAAGATCTGATAGAGTCGGAAACACCGAAGGGAAGCGCCCGGAGGAAAGCCCGAGAGGGTGAGTACAAAGGAAGCGTCCGTTCCTTGAGAACTCAACAGCGTGCCAAAAATCAACGCCAGATATGTTGATACCCCGTCTCCAGCATCCGCTGGGACGAGGTTCCTTTGAAAAAACACAGCGAGGACGCTGTGAACCGAGGGGACTATTCCTCCCCTCTGGTTCCGCTCTCGTGATGTGTCGCCGGCAGTATTAATTTACTGGCCGAGCAAGCATTCACGGAGAGTTTGATCCTGGCTCAGGACGAACGCTGGCGGCGTGCTTAACACATGCAAGTCGAACGATGAACCACTTCGGTGGGAATTAGTGGCGAACGGGTGAGTAACACGTGGGCAATCTGCCCTTCACTCTGGGACAAGCCCTGGAAACGGGGTCTAATACCGGATATCACTCCTGCAGGCATCTGCGGGAGTTGAAAGCTCCGGCGGTGAAGGATGAGCCCGCGGCCTATCAGCTTGTTGGTGAGGTAATGGCTCACCAAGGCGACGACGGGTAGCCGGCCTGAGAGGGCGACCGGCCACACTGGGACTGAGACACGGCCCAGACTCCTACGGGAGGCAGCAGTGGGGAATATTGCACAATGGGCGAAAGCCTGATGCAGCGACGCCGCGTGAGGGATGACGGCCTTCGGGTTGTAAACCTCTTTCAGCAGGGAAGAAGCGAAAGTGACGGTACCTGCAGAAGAAGCGCCGGCTAACTACGTGCCAGCAGCCGCGGTAATACGTAGGGCGCAAGCGTTGTCCGGAATTATTGGGCGTAAAGAGCTCGTAGGCGGCTTGTCACGTCGGGTGTGAAAGCCCGGGGCTTAACCCCGGGTCTGCATTCGATACGGGCTAGCTAGAGTGTGGTAGGGGAGATCGGAATTCCTGGTGTAGCGGTGAAATGCGCAGATATCAGGAGGAACACCGGTGGCGAAGGCGGATCTCTGGGCCATTACTGACGCTGAGGAGCGAAAGCGTGGGGAGCGAACAGGATTAGATACCCTGGTAGTCCACGCCGTAAACGGTGGGAACTAGGTGTTGGCGACATTCCACGTCGTCGGTGCCGCAGCTAACGCATTAAGTTCCCCGCCTGGGGAGTACGGCCGCAAGGCTAAAACTCAAAGGAATTGACGGGGGCCCGCACAAGCAGCGGAGCATGTGGCTTAATTCGACGCAACGCGAAGAACCTTACCAAGGCTTGACATACACCGGAAAGCATTAGAGATAGTGCCCCCCTTGTGGTCGGTGTACAGGTGGTGCATGGCTGTCGTCAGCTCGTGTCGTGAGATGTTGGGTTAAGTCCCGCAACGAGCGCAACCCTTGTTCTGTGTTGCCAGCATGCCCTTCGGGGTGATGGGGACTCACAGGAGACCGCCGGGGTCAACTCGGAGGAAGGTGGGGACGACGTCAAGTCATCATGCCCCTTATGTCTTGGGCTGCACACGTGCTACAATGGCCGGTACAATGAGCTGCGATACCGTGAGGTGGAGCGAATCTCAAAAAGCCGGTCTCAGTTCGGATTGGGGTCTGCAACTCGACCCCATGAAGTCGGAGTTGCTAGTAATCGCAGATCAGCATTGCTGCGGTGAATACGTTCCCGGGCCTTGTACACACCGCCCGTCACGTCACGAAAGTCGGTAACACCCGAAGCCGGTGGCCCAACCCCTTGTGGGAGGGAGCTGTCGAAGGTGGGACTGGCGATTGGGACGAAGTCGTAACAAGGTAGCCGTACCGGAAGGTGCGGCTGGATCACCTCCTTTCTAAGGAGCACTTCTTACCGGGTTCGCTCGGTCAGAGGCCAGTACATCGGCGAATGTCCGGTGCTGGTTGCTCATGGGTGGAACGTTGATTATTCGGCACACTCGGTCCGGTTGGGACCACTAGTACTGCTTCGGCGTGGAACGTGGATCCCAGCGGCGAGGGTGTCGGGCACGCTGTTGGGTGTCTGAGGGCACGGCCGTCTGGTCGGGTCTTCGGTTGCCGGCCCCGGTAAAAATCTGCTTCGGCGGGTTGTGACGGGTGGTTGGTCGTTGTTTGAGAACTGCACAGTGGACGCGAGCATCTGTGGCCAAGTTTTTAAGGGCGCACGGTGGATGCCTTGGCACCAGGAACCGATGAAGGACGTGGGAGGCCACGATAGTCCCCGGGGAGTCGTCAACCAGGCTTTGATCCGGGGGTTTCCGAATGGGGAAACCCGGCAGTCGTCATGGGCTGTCACCCTTGTCTGAACACATAGGGCAAGTGGAGGGAACGCGGGGAAGTGAAACATCTCAGTACCCGCAGGAAGAGAAAACAACCGTGATTCCGGGAGTAGTGGCGAGCGAAACTGGATGAGGCTAAACCTACGACGTGTGAGACCCGGCAGGGGTTGCGTCGTGGGGGTTGTGGGATCTCTCTTCCACGGTCTGCCGGCCGTGGGACGAGTCAGAAACCGTTGATGTAGACGAAGGACATGCGAAAGGTCCGGCGTAGAGGGTAAGACCCCCGTAGTCGAAACGTCAGCGGCTCGTTTGAGAGACACCCAAGTAGCACGGGGCCCGAGAAATCCCGTGTGAATCTGGCGGGACCACCCGCTAAGCCTAAATATTCCCTGGTGACCGATAGCGGATAGTACCGTGAGGGAATGGTGAAAAGTACCCCGGGAGGGGAGTGAAATAGTACCTGAAACCGTGTGCCTACAAGCCGTGGGAGCGTCGGATGCAGCTTGCTGCATCTCGTGACTGCGTGCCTTTTGAAGAATGAGCCTGCGAGTTTGCGGTGTGTTGCGAGGTTAACCCGAGTGGGGTAGCCGTAGCGAAAGCGAGTCCGAATAGGGCGATGGAGTAGCACGCTCAAGACCCGAAGCGGAGTGATCTAGCCATGGGCAGGTTGAAGCGGAGGTAAGACTTCGTGGAGGACCGAACCCACCAGGGTTGAAAACCTGGGGGATGACCTGTGGTTAGGGGTGAAAGGCCAATCAAACTCCGTGATAGCTGGTTCTCCCCGAAATGCATTTAGGTGCAGCGTCGTGTGTTTCTTGCCGGAGGTAGAGCACTGGATAGGCGATGGGCCCTACCGGGTTACTGACCTTAGCCAAACTCCGAATGCCGGTAAGTGAGAGCGCGGCAGTGAGACTGTGGGGGATAAGCTCCATGGTCGAGAGGGAAACAGCCCAGAGCATCGACTAAGGCCCCTAAGCGTACGCTAAGTGGGAAAGGATGTGGAGTCGCACAGACAACCAGGAGGTTGGCTTAGAAGCAGCCACCCTTGAAAGAGTGCGTAATAGCTCACTGGTCTAGTGATTCCGCGCCGACAATGTAGCGGGGCTCAAGCGTACCGCCGAAGTCGTGTCATTGCGATATGTACCCCCAACGGGGATCGTGATGGGTAGGGGAGCGTCGTCTGCCGGGTGAAGCAGCACCGGAAGGTAGTTGTGGACGGTTGACGAGTGAGAATGCAGGCATGAGTAGCGATACACACGTGAGAAACGTGTGCGCCGATTGACTAAGGGTTCCTGGGTCAAGCTGATCTGCCCAGGGTAAGTCGGGACCTAAGGCGAGGCCGACAGGCGTAGTCGATGGATAACCGGTTGATATTCCGGTACCCGCTGTGAAGCGTCAAACATCGAGCATCGTGATGCTAAGGCCGTGAAGCCGCCTCTGATCTCTTCGGAGTGAGGGGGAGTGGTGGAGCCGCCGAACCAAGCGGTTAGTAGGTGAGTGATGGGGTGACGCAGGAAGGTAGTCCATCCCGGGCGGTGGTTGTCCCGGGGTAAGGGTGTAGCCCGAGTGGTAGGTAAATCCGCCACTCACGCAGGGTGAGACCTGATGCCGAGCCGATTGTGGTGAAGTGGATGATCCTATGCTGTCGAGAAAAGCCTCTAGCGAGTTTCATGGCGGCCCGTACCCTAAACCGACTCAGGTGGTCAGGTAGAGAATACCGAGGCGTTCGGGTGAACTATGGTTAAGGAACTCGGCAAAATGCCCCCGTAACTTCGGGAGAAGGGGGCCACGTCTGGTGATCCGTTTTACACGGTGAGCTGGGGGTGGCCGCAGAGACCAGCGAGAAGCGACTGTTTACTAAAAACACAGGTCCGTGCGAAGCCGTAAGGCGATGTATACGGACTGACGCCTGCCCGGTGCTGGAACGTTAAGGGGACCGGTTAGCTCCATTTCGGTGGGGCGAAGCTGAGAACTTAAGCGCCAGTAAACGGCGGTGGTAACTATAACCATCCTAAGGTAGCGAAATTCCTTGTCGGGTAAGTTCCGACCTGCACGAATGGCGTAACGACTTCTCGACTGTCTCAACCATAGGCCCGGTGAAATTGCACTACGAGTAAAGATGCTCGTTTCGCGCAGCAGGACGGAAAGACCCCGGGACCTTTACTACAGTTTGATATTGGTGTTCGGTTCGGCTTGTGTAGGATAGCTGGGAGACTTTGAAGCGGCCACGCCAGTGGTTGTGGAGTCGTCGTTGAAATACCAGTCTGGTCGTGCTGGATGTCTAACCTGGGTCCGTGATCCGGATCAGGGACAGTGTCTGATGGGTAGTTTAACTGGGGCGGTTGCCTCCTAAAGAGTAACGGAGGCGCCCAAAGGTTCCCTCAGCCTGGTTGGCAATCAGGTGTTGAGTGTAAGTGCACAAGGGAGCTTGACTGTGAGACCGACGGGTCGAGCAGGGACGAAAGTCGGGACTAGTGATCCGGCGGTGGCTTGTGGAAGCGCCGTCGCTCAACGGATAAAAGGTACCCCGGGGATAACAGGCTGATCTTCCCCAAGAGTCCATATCGACGGGATGGTTTGGCACCTCGATGTCGGCTCGTCGCATCCTGGGGCTGGAGTCGGTCCCAAGGGTTGGGCTGTTCGCCCATTAAAGCGGTACGCGAGCTGGGTTTAGAACGTCGTGAGACAGTTCGGTCCCTATCCGCTGTGCGCGTAGGAGTCTTGAGAAGGGCTGTCCCTAGTACGAGAGGACCGGGACGGACGAACCTCTGGTGTGCCAGTTGTCCTGCCAAGGGCATGGCTGGTTGGCTACGTTCGGGAGGGATAACCGCTGAAAGCATCTAAGCGGGAAGCCTGCTTCGAGATGAGGACTCCCACCCACTTGATGGGGTAAGGCTCCCAGTAGACGACTGGGTTGATAGGCCGGATCTGGAAGCACGGTAACGTGTGGAGGTGACCGGTACTAATAGGCCGAGGGCTTGTCCTCAGTTGCTCGCGTCCACTGTGTTGGTTCTGAAACCACGAACAACCGTCGTAGCCATGTGTTACGGCTCCGGTTGATTGTTTCATAGTGTTTCGGTGGTCATAGCGTGAGGGAAACGCCCGGTTACATTCCGAACCCGGAAGCTAAGCCTCACAGCGCCGATGGTACTGCAGGGGGGACCCTGTGGGAGAGTAGGACGCCGCCGAACAAATTGTGAGAAAACCCCCGTGCCATGGCACGGGGGTTTTCTGCGTTTACGGCCGGCCGGCACTCGCTTAGGCTCGTATGCATGCGCTACGACCTCGTCATCTTCGACAACGACGGCGTCCTCGTCGACAGTGAGCCCATCTCCAACCGGCTCCTCGCCGCCTACCTCACCGAGTTGGGGCACCCCACCTCCTACGAGGACTCCATCCGTGACTACATGGGGTCGGCGATGCACCGAATCCACGATCTGGTCCTGGAGCGGACGGGGAAGCGGCTGCCGGACGACTTCGACGACGTCTTCCACGCCCGTGTGTTCGCCGCGTTCCAGCGCGAATTGAAGCCGGTGGCCGGTGCCGCCGACGTACTGGAGAAGCTCGCGGTGGACGGGACGCCGTACTGTGTCGCGTCCTCGGGGAGTCACGAGCGGATCCGGGTGGGGCACCGGGCGACCGGCCTGGACCGGTGGTTCGGCGAGGAGCGGATCTTCAGTTCGCAGGACGTGGGCCGGGGCAAGCCGGCGCCGGACCTGTTCCTCCACGCGGCCGACCGGATGGGAGTGGCCCCCGAGAAGTGCGTCGTCGTCGAGGACTCCCCGCTGGGCGTCCAGGCCGCCGTCGCGGCCGGGATGGACGTCTACGGCTTCACGGCGATGACCCCGGCCGCCAGGCTCGCGGATGCGACCCAACTCTTCTCACGCATGGAGGAGTTGGCCGACCTGCTGACATGACGTCGGCCACCGCCGGGGCACTGACAATTGTCATGCGGAGCTCCGGACGATCGTTTCTACTGGCGGACCCCCCCGCCCGCCAAGCTTTGAGCATGACGACGAACACGAAGCGCGCGAGCCTCGCCCCCCTGCTGGTGGATGTGGCGGTTCCGGTCGGCGGGTACTACCTGCTCAAGAACGGGTTCGGGATGAGCACGCTGGCAGCCCTGGGGTGGAGCAGCGTGGTCCCCGCCCTGCGCACCGGTTGGGCCGCGGCCAGGGAGCGCAGGGTCAACGCGTTCGCCGCGCTCATCCTGTTCGTCAACGTGGTGGGGCTGCTGCTCAGTCTCGTCGCCGGTGACCCTCGGCTGATGCTCGCCAAGGACAGCGGTGTCAGCAGCGCGATCGGCATCGGCATCCTGGTGTCCGTGGCGCTGGGCAGGCCGATGATGACCGCGGCCATGAAGCCCTGGCTGGTGAAGGGCGACGAGGGCCGGGAAGCCGCCTGGGCCCGACTGGCGGCCGGATCCGCGGACTTCCGGCGGGCGGAGAAGGTGTTCTCGCTGGTGTGGGGTGTGGTCCTGCTCGCGGAGTGCGTGGTGCGGGTCGTGGGTGCCTACACGGTGCCGGTGGACACCATGGTGTGGCTCGGCACCGTGATCCTGGCGGTCACCATGGTGCTCGGGTTCCTCCTGAGCGGTGCTCTGGCCGCCGGGCCGATGGCGCACATGCTGATCGCCGAGACGAACGCCGCAGCCGGGGATTCCTCGCAGGTCCAGGAGCCCGCCGGCGCCCAGCAGCCCGCGCCGGCGCGGGAGGCCGTGAAGTCCCCGAACGGACTCGCCCTCGCCGGAAGCTGAGCCGAATTCACCTTTCACCGGACCTACCCACAGGTAGCCCAGGGCCCTACGCTCGCGGCCATGACTGATGTGCTGCGGCGCGGTAGGGCCTCGCTGGCGTTCAGCTTCTTCGCACAGGGCGTCGCCTTCGCTCTCCTCGTGACGCGCATCCCGGCCATCCAGGGCCGGTACGGGGTCTCCGACGCGCTGCTGCCGGTCTTCCTGGCCGCCGTGCCGATCCTCGCCGGTGTCGGCAGCACGGCCACCGAGCAACTGGTGAAACGCGTCCGGCCCAGCCGGCTGCTGCGCTGGTCCCAGCCCGTCGTCCTCCTGTCCCTGCTCGGTGTCGGGGCGGGCGACCGGGTCGCCGAACTGGCCGTCGCGCTGGCCGCGTTCGGGCTGGCCGTGGGGATGCTGGACGCCTCGATGAACATGCTCGGGGTGAGCCTCCAGCGGGCGTACGGCCGCAGCATCATGCTCGGCTTCCACGCCGTCTACAGCCTCGGCGGGATCCTGGGTGCCTCGTTGGCCTGGGCCGGGGCGCACTGGCACCTGGCCCTGTGGGTGTCGTACCTGCCGGTGGTGGCGGCGCTGCTGCCGGCGGTCCTCGTGGGCAGCCGGTGGTACGTCGACGCGGACTCCCCCGCCGCACCGGAAAAGGCCGACGGGAAGGCCGCTGGCGAAGGCGGCGGGACGGTCGTGTTCCGGCTGCTGCTGCCGCTCTGCCTGGTGATGACCTTCGCGTACATAGGCGACTCGACCGTCTCCAACTGGAGCGCCAAGTACCTCCAGGACACGCTGGGCAGCTCCGAGCAGCTCGCGACGGTGCCGTACAACGTCTACATGGTCACCACGCTGCTGGGGCGGGCCCTCGGGGACACCGGGGTGCGGCGGTTCGGCGCCGTGGCCGTCGTGCGGCTGGGCGCGCTGGTGGCGGCGCTGGGGTTCGCGGTGGTCGCCGGGGCACCCGGTCCCTGGGTGGGCATGCTCGGGTTCACGCTCCTGGGGCTGGGGCTGTGCGTGCTGGTGCCGCAGACCTTCGCCGCGGCCGGACGCCTGTTCCCGGAGGCGTCGGACCAGGCCGTCGCGCGGCTCAACATCTTCAACTACGTGGGTTTCCTGGTCGGCTCCCCGCTGGTGGGCGCGCTGGGCGACGCGTGGAGCTACCGGGGGGCGATGCTGGTGCCCATGGCTCTGGTGCTGGTGACGTCGGTGTGCGCCGGGTCGTTCGCACCGCGGGCGGACCGATACGGTGACGGGCATGAGCGGCCGCGCACAGCTGATGTGGGACGAGGCAGTAACGGGCTATGACTTCGGCCGGGACCACCCGATGGACCCGATCCGTCTCGTCCTGACCCGGAAACTGGTCGACGCGCTCGGACTCGACCGGGAGGCGCGGCTGGTGGCGGCCAGGCCGGCCGGCGACTCGACGCTGCGGCTGGTCCACCGGGACGACTACATCGCCGCGGTGAAGGCCGCGTCGGCGGATCCGGGATCGGCGGACGCGGCGTACGGCCTGGGGACGCTGGACGATCCGGCCTTCGCCGGGATGCACGAGGTGTCCGCGCTGATCGCGGGACAGTCGGTGGCGGCGGCGGAGGCCGTGTGGCAAGGGGACGCCCTGCACGCGGTGAACTTCGCGGGCGGGCTGCACCACGCGATGCCGGGCGCCGCTTCGGGCTTCTGCGTCTACAACGACGCCGCGCTGGCCATCGCCCGGCTGCTGGAGCTGGGCGCCGAGCGGGTCGTGTACGTCGACACCGACGTGCACCACGGGGACGGGGTGCAGACCGCGTTCTGGGAGGACCCGCGGGTACTGACGATCTCGCTGCACGAGCATCCCCGGACGCTGTTCCCGCAGACGGGATGGCCGCAGGAGACCGGGGCACCGTCCGCCGAGGGATCGGCCGTGAACGTGGCGCTGCCGGCGGGGACCGGGGACGCCGGCTGGCTGCGGGCGTTCCACGCGGTGGTGCCGGAACTCGTCGCCGACTTCCGGCCGCAGGTGCTGGTCACCCAGCACGGGGCCGACACGCACTTCGAGGATCCGCTGGCGCATCTGACGGTGTCGCTGGACGCGCAGCGGGCGGTCCAGATGGCGTGCCACGAGCTGGCCCACGAGCACGCCGAGGGACGGTGGATCGCGCTGGGCGGCGGCGGATACGAGGTGGTGGACGTCGTTCCCCGGTCGTGGACGCATCTGGTGGGGATCGCCGTGGGGCGCCCGGTGGAGCCGGAGACGGTGATCCCGGAGAGCTGGCGGCAGGCGGTGTATGCGCGGACGCGGCGGTTGGGCCCGATGCGGATGACCGACGGGCGGTGGCCGGTGTCCTGGGCGGACTGGGAGGCGGGATACGACCCGGCGGACCGGCTGGACCAGACGATCCTGGCGACCCGGCGGGCGGTGTTCCCGCTGCGGGGTCTGCTGCCGTAGCACCGGCCGCGTTTCTCGGTTAGGCCGACTGTGCGGTGTTCCCGGGTTCCCGGGACGACCGTGGAGGCCGTGCGTCAGCATCGCTCGGGTGTTGAGCATCGCGGCGCTGCGCGCCCATCTGGTGAGGGCCCGTCTCGCCGGGGTGGTGGCCACGACGCGGGAGGCCGGTCTGCGCAGCTACCGGCTGTTCGCGGCCCGGGATCCCCGGGTGCTGATCGGAATCGACCCCGAAGGGCCCTGGCAGCAGCGGGACTTGATCGAGCTGATGGCGCGCAGGTGCGGCGTTTCGGCCGATCCGCTGCACACTCTCGGCCCGGACGTCATCGACCCGGATCTGACGCTGGCCGCGCTGGACGCCTTCGCGGACCGGCTCGGTGCGGCGGCGCGGCGAGGTGCTCCCGTGCTCCTGGGCACCGGGCATCCGCACAGGCTGCTCGGTTTCTACGCCGCGCTGGCGGACGCCCTGTCGGCGGCGGGATGTACCGTCCTCACCCCCGCGCAGGGTCGCTCTGTCGACATAACGACCCGGTTCGGTCTACGCACGTACCGCCTCGAGTACGTCCGGGGAGTCGCCCTGGTCCGGCCTCGCGGCGCCGAACGCTCCGGTGGTGAGCCGGGCGCGCACACGCATTCACCGCTGCCGGTTCGGCTGGCGCTCGCGGCGGCGGCCGACGCCGGCGGACCGCTGCCCGGTCTGGTGATCGGGGATCACGGCTGGGTCTGCGGCGCAGGTCAGCTGGGGTTCGAGGCGATGGGCCCGGCCGACACGAACGACCCCGCGCTCTTCGTCGGGCAGGCGGAGGGGTGCGTGTCCGTCGTCGTTCCACTTGATGACGGCGTACGGGCCGCCTACTACCGCCCGCTGGCCCGCTACGTACTCAATCGCGCCTGTCTGTCACAGTAGGCCGCCGATGGTCCACCTCTTCCCCACTCGCATCACACGCCCCTACCCTGGGGAGTGAGCACGCAGCGACGAAGAGTCACCGGAAGGGGAAGCCGGTGGCCGTCGAGTGCGGAAGGTTCAGGTGTGTCATGGCTGCAGCTGGCGAAAGGCCTCTGAACGAGGTTCAGTTCCTTACCGTGGCGGAAGTCGCCTCGGTCATGCGAGTGTCGAAGATGACCGTGTACCGCCTGGTGCACAGCGGTCATCTGCCCGCGATCCGGGTGGGGCGGTCGTTCCGCGTCCCGGAGCAAGCGGTTCACGAGTACCTCCGCGAGAGCTACGTGGGGGTGGACACCGCCTGACGACGATCGGGAGGGGTCCGTGAAGGACAGTACGGAACACTTCCGGATCCCTCCGGACACCTCGATTACGACCTCAGCCCTCGGGCGGGTAGGCTAGCCCCTCGTAGGTCGTGTGGGCCCATGGCGCCCAAACACCGAGTGATGAGAAGTGAGCGAGGGTAGTCGTGGGCTCTGTTATCAAGAAGCGGCGCAAGCGGATGGCCAAGAAGAAGCACCGCAAGCTGCTCAAGCGCACCCGCGTCCAGCGTCGCAACAAGAAGTAGACGCCGGTCGCGCGCGGTACGCGCCAACGCGAAAGCGTGTCTGTGACCCCCCACCATCCGGTGGGGGGTCGCGTGCGTTCGGGGCCGGCCGCGGTGGTGGCTCGATCCCGTTCGCACGCACGTACCTTGTGTCACGCGCGCATCGAGCCCCGCCGCGGCGCGGGCCCGACCCGATAGGTTGGCCGCACACGGGGAACCCGGCGGGAATCCGGGCGGGAAGGAAGGCGCTGATCTTGGGACAGGTCGTGCTCGTGACCGGAGTGGCCCGCCAGCTCGCGGGCCGGTTCGTGCGCCGTATCCAGCGTGACCCGCAGGTCGACCGGGTGGTCGCCGTGGACGCGGTGCCGCCCGAGCACCATCTGGGCGGCGCCGACTTCGTCCAGGCGGACATCCGGCAGCCCACGATCGCGCGGGTGCTCGCCGAGACGTCCGCCGACACCGTGGTGCACATGGACGTGACCGGCACCGCGCTGGCCAGCGGGAGCCGGGCCCTGGTCAAGGAGACCAACGTCATCGGCACCATGCAGCTGCTGGGCGCCTGCCAGAAGTCCCCGTCGGTCAAGCGGCTGGTGGTCAAGTCCAGCACCAACGTCTACGGCTCCGCTCCCCGCGACCCGGCGGTGTTCACCGAGACCACCCCGGCCAAGTCCCTGCCGTCCGGCGGCTTCGCGAAGGACACGGTCGAGGTCGAGGGGTATGTGCGGGGCTTCGCCAGGCGGCGGCCGGACGTCGCCGTGTGCGTGCTCAGGTTCGCCAACATCCTCGGCCCGACGGCGGACACCCCGCTCGCCTCCTACTTCTCGCTGCCGGTGCTGCCGACGGTGTTCGGATACGACCCGCGGTTGCAGTTCGTGCACGAGGACGACGTGATCGAGGTGCTGCGGATCGCCTCGCACGAGCCGCGCCGCGCCACCCTCAACAGCGGCACGTTCAACATCGCCGGCGACGGCGTGCTGCTGCTCTCGCAGTGCTCCCGGCGGCTGGGACGCCCCACGGTGCCGCTGCTGCTGCCCGCCGTGACGTGGGCGGGCTCGCTGGTGCGTACGCTGGGAATGACGGACTTCTCACCCGAGCAGATCCGCCTGCTGACCCACGGCCGGGTCGTGGCGACGGACCAGATGCGCGAGACACTCGGCTTCGCACCCAAGTACACGACCGCGGAGACCTTCGCGGAGTTCGCCCGCAGCCACGGCCCCGGACTGCTGCCGCCGGAGGCCCTCGCGGGGGCCGTCGACCGGATCGCCGCGCTGTCCCACCCGGGCAGCGGCCACCCCCAGAAGCAGAGCGCCAACTGAGGAGCGCAGCACCATGGCGGACGCCAAGGTCATTCCGTTCGACGACGACCGGTCCCGTGGGAGCGCCGGACAGCGGCCGTCGCGGCGCCGGGGCACGGGGAGCCGCCGCACCGGCGCAGAGTCGGCGGCGGTCGGCGAGGTACAGTCCCTGCCCGGCATGGGGGCCGCGCAGGAGGACGTCCCTGTGACCGGTGAGGAGCAGCCGCCGAGCGGGCCGACGGAGGACGGCGGCCTGGAGCGGCGCATCGCGAGTGGTCTGGCGTTCCTGCGCCGCCGTCTCACCGGGGACTACGACGTCGACGACTTCGGCTACGACGCCGAGCTCACCGACCAGCTCCTGATGTCCCTGCTGCGGCCGCTGTACGAGAAGTACTTCCGGGTCGATGTGAAGGGCATCGAGAACATCCCCGCCGAGGGCGGCGCCCTGATCGTCGCCAACCACTCCGGCACGCTGCCGCTGGACGGGCTGATGATGCAGGTCGCCGTCCACGACCGGCATCCCGCGGGTCGGCATCTGCGGCTGCTCGCGGCCGACCTGGTGTTCGTGCTGCCGGTGGTCAACGAACTCGCCCGCAAGCTCGGTCACACGCTCGCCTGCACCGAGGACGCCGAGCGGCTGCTCGGGCAGGGTGAGCTGGTCGGGGTGATGCCGGAGGGCTTCAAGGGCATCGGCAAGCCGTTCAGCGAGCGCTACAAGCTGCAGCGGTTCGGCCGGGGCGGCTTCGTGTCGACCGCGCTGCGCCAGGGCGTGCCGATCATCCCGTGCTCGATCGTCGGGGCCGAGGAGATCTATCCGATGATCGGCAACGCCAAGACCCTGGCGCGGCTGCTGGGCATCCCGTACTTCCCGCTGACGCCCACCTTCCCGTGGCTGGGTCCGCTGGGCGCGATCCCGCTGCCGACGAAGTGGACGATCCAGTTCGGCGAGCCCATCGCGACGGACGGGTATCCGCCGGAGGCGGCCGAGGACCCCATGCTGATGTTCAACCTGACCGACCAGGTCCGCGAGCAGATCCAGCACACCCTGTACAAGCTGCTGGTGCAGCGCAGATCTGTGTTCTTCTGAGTTCTTCCGACGGTGCCACGGCGGCGGGGGGCGTCCCTTGGTGAGGGACGCCCCCCGCCGCCGTGGGGCCGGCACGGCCTACTTCGCGTCCTCCGCGTTGATGCCGAGGCCGGGCAGCAGGCCGGGCAGGAGCGGCGGGATCGTCACGTCCGGGCCGCTGGGCGGCGACTTGGCCGCGGACGGCGAGGCGCTGCCGCTGGGCTTCGGCGGGTCGAGCAGGTCGCCGGTGGAGCCGCCGAGGAACCCGTCGCCCTCGCTGCCGGAGCCGGCCGAGGCGCTGGGCTCGTCGGCTCCACCGGAGTGGGGGCTGCCGGAGGATGCGTCGGCGCCGGTGCCGGGCTGGGCCGAGTGGGCGGCGCCGGGCGAACCGGCGGACGGCGTCGGCCGGGGGACGTGCTGCTTGCCCTCGCCGGCCGGGGCGGAGGGCTGGGGGAGCATCGACTGCAGCGGGGCGACCTCGTCGTCTATGGCGTCGAACACCGACGACACCTGCTGACTGACGTCGCCGAGCTGCACGGGCAGCCGGTCCCGGAGCGCCCCCCAGGCCTCACGGTGGGACCGCGAGAAGGTGGAGAGGGCCTGGATGGGACGCAGGGAATCGGGGTCGCGCTCGTACGCCTGGTGCAGCAGCCGGTGGCCCTCGGCGGCGTCGTGCTGCATCCCGGACAGGGTGCGGCGGATCTCGCCGATCGACTCGTGGTCGAGCTGTCCGCCGCGGCCGCGCTCCATCAGCCGACGGGCCTCGCTCAAGCGGGTCGAGGCCAGATCGAGGTAGGCCTGGCCCTGCTCGTCGGCGCCGTCGGTCAGGTAGGTGAGCTTGAAGTCCTCGATGCCGCGTTTGAGCCCGTACAGCGAGTCACCGGGGAGGGCGCCGGAGCTTGCGGCGGCCACTCCGCCGAAGGCTCCCGCGGCCACACCCACGCTGAGTCCGCCGGCTGCCAGCGACTTGCTCAGCCGCGTGCGCGGCCGCAGTTTCCCCAGGCCGCTCGCCCGGTGTGCGCCGCGCCGCCTGGGCACCGGTGGGTCACTCGCCTCGCCCGCCGCGGTGCTCTCCTGGAGCATGGCCTCCATCGCGGCCACCAGGCGGGCCCGCTGGACGACCTTGACCTCGGGGTCCAGTTCCGGCCGCGGCAGCGCGTCCAGACCGGTGGCGAGGGCCAGCATGCGGCCCTGCTCGGTCCGTTCCGCGGCAGCCGGTGCCGGTGCCGGTCCTTCGGCCTGTTCGGCCGCCGTGCCCCGGTCGGACAGCTCTTCCAGGGCCTGGGCGAAGGCGTTCGCCCGCCGGTGCGCCGATACTTTCGCGATCACTGGCGGCACCTCCTCTCGTCATCACGGTCGACTCCCCGGGGGTCCTGAGGGTGCACGTCCACAGCCGCTTCTCCCGATCGGTCGATCAGGATTGGCCAGGGCGTGACCACAGGGAGCCTCTATCCCGCACAACGAGCGGCGCGGCACTTGGGTTACGGACCCGGGCGGATCGGATCGAGAAGTCAACGCGCTTCGACGGAGCGTGAGTTGAAGGTCGCGGAGCGTGTGTGCGGCTCAGCGCGCGTCGTCGGGGAGAAGCCGGGCCAGGGTGCGCACGGCCCGGTACTGGAGGGTCTTGATCGCACCCTCGTTCTTGCCCATCACCCGGGCGGTCTCCGCGACGGACAGGCCCTGGAGGAAGCGGAGCGTGACGCACTCCTGCTGCTGTGGGTTGAGCCGTCGCACGGCGTCCAGGAGGGCTGCGTTGGACAGGGATTCGAGGACGGAGTCCTCGGGGGAGCGCTCGACCTCGTTGGCGTCGAGCATCTCGCCGGTGGTGACCTCGAGCCGGAACCGGCTGGACTTGAAGTGGTCGGCCACCAGGTTGCGGGCGATGGTGACCAGCCAGGCGCCGAAGTCGCGGCCCTGCCAGGTGAAGGTCCCGATGCGGCGCAGGGCGCGGAGGAAGGTCTCACTGGTGAGGTCCTCGGCCGTCGCCTTGCCGCCGACGCGGTAGTAGATGTACCGGTACACGGTGTCGCTGTACTGGTCGTAGAGCCGTCCGAAGGCGTCGGCCTCGCCGGCCTGGGCGCGCTCGACGAGCTCCATCATCCGGGCGCTGTCGCTGTCCGCGGCCGGGCGGCGGACGGTGGCCGCCGAGGCCGGGCGTCCTCGTCTGCCGGTCGCCCGCGCGTCGCCCGTCCGCCGCCCCTCGACCACGGCGCTGCGAGTCGGCACCTGCTCCATGCCGTCGGCCAGCGCGTAGCACGGGCCGACCGGCGTGGCGGTGGCGAATGCGGGGCCGGCGTACGCGGTGGGGACGAGACCGCGCAGCAGGTCCAGGACCGTTGCGCGGAGCGTAGCCAGGCCCGAGGCGTCAACCCCGACGTGTGGGTACACGGGACTCCCAGAGGCAGAGCTTCCATCACGTGCAGTGCGGAACCGTTCACCCGTCGTAGCGACGATGGGGGACCGGTTTGCGTCTGAGGAGAATAACGCTTCGTATAGGCACTGCTACACCGAGTTGCTCAAATCATCGATTCCGTCGCTTCCCTAACCGATTTGCATGCCTTCGGGCGTCGCAGAGTGACCGTTTGCCGACCGGTCTGTTCCGTCTTCGGCTCATGTCGGGGGTGTTTCCTGGCGATGTACCGCCAAGTCGAATGGCCGGAACGGTATGGGCGTACGTTCGGTCAATTGCCCGCGGTTCCGGTGCGCCGCACGAACGTGATCGCCGAAGGCCCGTGCGGCCATTGGGCGGCACGGGCGCGTGCGGGGATCCGGGGGATCCGGGGGATCCGGGGGGAGGGAGGAGAGAGCCGGCGGCGTGCCGGTGTCAGCGGCGGCGGCGGTGCAGGGCGATGGCGGCCGCGGTGCCGCCGGCCACGGCGCCGACGCCGGCCGCCGCGGGAATGCCGACCTTGGCCGCCTTGCGGCCGGTGCGGTAGTCACGCAGGCGCCAGTCCATCTCGCGGGCGTGGCGGCGGAGTTTGGCGTCGGGGTTGATGGCGTAGGGGTGGCCGACCAGGGACAGCATGGGGATGTCGTTGTGGGAGTCGCTGTAGGCGGCGCAGCGGCTCAGGTGCAGGGCCTCGGCCGCGGCCAGGGCGCGTACCGCCTCCGCCTTCGCCGGGCCGTGCAGCGGCTCGCCGACCAGGCGGCCGGTGTAGACGCCGTCGACGGACTCCGCCACCGTGCCGAGCGCGCCGGTCAGGCCCAGGCGGCGGGCGATGACCTGCGCGATCTCCACCGGCGCGGCTGTGACCAACCACACCTTCTGGCCGGCGTCCAGATGGGCCTGGGCGAGCGCACGCGTGCCCGGCCAGATCCGCTCGGCCATGTACTCGTCGTAGATCTCCTCGCCGATCGACTTCAGCTCGGCGACCCGGTGGCCCTTCACGATCGACAGCGCCGAGTCGCGGGCGTCCTGCATGTGCTCGGGGTCCTCGACCCCGGCCATCCGGAACCACGCCTGCTGCCAGGCGAACTTGGCGAGGTCGCGCGTGTCGAAGAACTTCCGCTTGTACAGGCCCCGGCCGAAGTGGAACAGCGCGGCGCCCTGCATGACGGTGTTGTCCAGGTCGAAGAAGGCGGCGGCCCTCTCGTCCCCGGGCACCGGGAACTCCGAGGCCTCCTGCGGGGACGGCGGGACGCCCGCTTCCTGCGAGGATTTGCGCGCTGCCTCCGCCGAGGCCTCGCCTGCCAACACGCTTCGCGCCGTGGCGGAGCGCCTACGGGAAGTGAGCCATCCGAGAGCGGCCATGGCGTGAGCATAGCCAGTTGGCGGGGTGGTTCCGGAGTCGAGAGGTTTCGCGGGCCGTGAACTCTGCGCGACGGCGGCGTTGCGCCGGCCCGCGCCGACCGGGTCCCGCCGCCCCGCGCCGACGGGGTTCCGCGGCGGCGTGCCGGAGCGACAATGGCCGACATGAGTCCCATCTTCCGCCGCAAGTCCCCCGGGCCCCAGGGGCGGCTCGTCACCCTGGTCCGCAAGCCGGGCTGCCATCTGTGCGACGACGCGCAGGCCGTCGTGGAGAAGGTCTGCGCCGATCTCGGCGTCGTCTGGGAACAGAAGGACATCACCCAGGACCAGGAGCTGTACGACCGGTACTGGGAACAGATCCCGGTCGTACTCGTCGACGGTGAACAGCACACCTTCTGGCGTGTGAACGAGGAGCGACTGCGCAAGGAGCTCGGGGGTTGATCGAGGACTGACCGATGAGTTCAAAGTGGCCGGAAGTCGCCTAGGATCGATGGCGTCTTGGTCTCGGGGGCGGGGATCGTAGAGGAGAGTGTGCGGTTTTGCCCCCAACAAGAAAGGCGCGGAGGTGTGGATGCGCCGGCTCCGGGCGTCCGCGTCGGGCATGCGTGACCCCGGTCACGTTGGCCGGGCAAATCGGACACCATCTTTGTGCACACGTTCACAAAGACATAGCCTGCTGTCGACGGGGCGGTCTGGGGACATATGACCGCCCGCAGCCCCGCTCTACCCGCAGGAGCACCGTGGCAACTGGCCGAACTCACCGACCGGCGACCCGTAGCCGAGGGATTCCCGAGGCCACCGTCGCCAGGCTTCCGCTGTACCTCCGAGCCCTGACCGCACTGTCGGAGCGCTCGGTGCCCACGGTCTCCTCCGAGGAGCTCGCGGCCGCGGCGGGGGTCAATTCCGCCAAGCTGCGCAAGGACTTCTCCTACCTCGGCTCCTACGGGACCCGCGGGGTGGGTTACGACGTCGAGTATCTCGTGTACCAGATCTCGCGTGAACTCGGCCTCACCCAGGACTGGCCGGTTGTGATCGTCGGCATCGGAAATCTCGGCGCCGCCCTCGCCAACTACGGCGGCTTCGCCTCCCGCGGCTTCCGCGTCGCCGCGCTCATCGACGCCGACCCCGCGATGGCCGGGCGGCCCGTCGCCGGCATCCCGGTCCAGCACGCCGACGAGCTGGAGAGGATCATCCGCGACAACGGCGTCTCGATCGGCGTGATCTCGACCCCCGCGGGCGCCGCCCAGCAGGTCTGCGACCGGCTGGTGGCCGCCGGTGTCACCTCCATCCTGAACTTCGCGCCGACCGTGCTGTCCGTCCCGGACGGCGTCGACGTGCGCAAGGTCGACCTCTCCATCGAGCTGCAGATCCTCGCATTCCACGAGCAGCGCAAGGCCGGTGAGGAAGCCGTGGCCGACCGCGCGGTCCCGGCAGCCACCGCCGTCCGTGACGAGTCCACCGACCAGGGCCCGGACGGGGATGTCCCCGCCGTGATGCCGGCATGAGCCTTCTCGTCGTCGGACTGAGCCACCGCAGCGCCCCGGTCAGCCTCCTGGAGCGCGCCTCGCTGAGCGCGGACGGCCGGGACAAGCTGCTCCAGGACACGGTCGCCGCCGAGCCGGCCACCGAGGCCGCCGTGCTCGCCACCTGCAACCGCATCGAGCTGTACGCCGACGTGGACAAGTTCCACGCCGGTGTCGCCGAGCTGTCCACGCTGCTCGCGCAGCACAGCGGGGTCGGCCTCGAGGAGCTCACCCCGTACCTCTACGTGCACTACGAGGACCGGGCCGTCCACCATCTGTTCTCGGTGGCCTGCGGTCTGGACTCGATGGTCGTCGGCGAGGGCCAGATCCTCGGCCAGATCAAGAACTCCCTGGCCCGCGCCCAGGAACTGCACACCGCCGGGCGTCTGCTGAACGACCTGTTCCAGCAGGCCCTGCGGGTGGGCAAGCGCGCCCACTCCGAGACCGGCATCGACGGCGCCGGGCAGTCCCTGGTCACCTTCGGCCTCGAGCAGCTGTCCGCGGGCGCGGACGTGCGGATCTGGGCGCGCGGCAAGAAGGCCCTGGTCATCGGCGCCGGTTCGATGTCGTCGCTGGCCGCGGCCACACTCGCCCGGATCGGCGTCGGCGAGATAGTGATCGCCAACCGTACGCAGGACCGGGCCGAGCGCCTCGTCCAGATCCTCACCGAGGACGACGACACGGACGTGTCGGCCCGCGCGGTACCGATGGACGCGGTGCCGCTCGAGCTGACACGTGCAGATGTCGCCGTCTCCTGCACCGGCGCGACGGGACTCGTGCTGACCGCCGAGACGGTCACCGCCGCGGTCGAGGGCCGCACCGGAGCGCCCGTCACCGTGGGGCGGGCCGCCGGAGAAGAGCACGGCAGCGCTCGTACGGCGGTGCGGACGGACGTCCGTGAGACGCCCGTGCCGCTCGTGGGCGCCGCCGGTGCCGACGAGAACTGCCCGCTGGACCTCGCGGAGCCCGGATTCTCCCTGATGGGCGAGTCCGCCGTGGCCGGCATCGACGCCGCCACCCTGGAGCAGCACGGCACCTGGGTGGACAACGGGACCGTCGACCGCCGCGAGTCCGCCCGTGCCGGGGCCGACCCGGAGACCGACGCCGAGCTGATCACCGCGCTCGCCGCGACCGCGGCCAGCGCCGGCCGGGTGCCCGAGCACCGCAGGCCCGAGCCGGTCGCCGTCACGCCGCGCCCCGAGCCGGTCCTCTTCGTACTGGACCTCGCCATGCCGCGCGACGTCGACGCGGCCGCGCACCGGCTCGCCGGGGTGCGCCTGGTGGACATCGAGTCGCTCGCCGAGGCCTCCGCCGACGCTCCGATGGCCGCCGACGTCGACCAGGTCCGCCGTATCGTCTCCGACGAGGTCGCCGCCTTCGGGGCGGCCCTGCGGGCGGCGCACATCACGCCCACCGTCGTCGCGCTGCGCACCATGGCCGCCGACGTCGTGAGCAGCGAGATCGCTCGCCTGGAAGGGCGGCTGCCCCGCCTCGACGACAAACACCGGGCGGAGATCACCCAGACCGTCCGGCGGGTCGTGGACAAGCTGCTGCACGCGCCGACGGTCAGGGTCAAGCAGCTCGCGGCCGAGCCCGGCGGCGCCGGGTACGCGGACGCGCTGCGGACCCTGTTCGACCTGGACCCCGAGACGGTCGCCTCCGTCTCCCGGGCCGACCGCGATTCCGACGACTCCGAGAAGCACGACGACTCCGAGAAGCACAGCAAGAACCGAGGGCCAGCATGACTGAGAAGGCACTGAGGCTCGGGACCAGGCGGAGCAAGCTCGCCATGGCCCAGTCCGGGTTGGTGGCGGACGCCGTGAGCCAGGTGACCGGACGGCCTGTCGAGCTCGTCCCGGTCACCACCTACGGCGACATCTCCCGTGAGCAGCTCGCACAGATCGGCGGTACGGGTGTGTTCGTGGCCGCGCTGCGCGAGGCGTTGCAGCGGGGCGAGGTGGACTTCG
The DNA here is from genome assembly GCF_035917575.1 of Streptomyces sp. NBC_01788. GTDB lineage: Bacteria > Actinomycetota > Actinomycetes > Streptomycetales > Streptomycetaceae > Streptomyces. The sequence continues at coordinate 4,467,207 of NZ_CP109090.1, forward strand.
CGGTTCATTCGCTCAAGGACCTGCCCACCACGCAGCCCGAGGACCTGGTCCTGGCCGCCGTGCCCGAGCGCGAGGACCCGCGTGACGTGCTCGTCGCCCGGGACGCGCTGAAGTTCACCGACCTGCCCCGCGGGGCGCGCATAGGTACGGGCTCGCCGCGCCGCATGGCCCAGCTGAACGCGTACGCCCGCGCCCACGGCCTGGACATCGAGACGGTCCCGATCCGGGGCAACGTCGACACCCGCATCGGCTTCGTCAAGAACGGCGAGCTCGATGCGGTGGTCCTGGCCGCCGCCGGGCTGAACCGGGTCGGCCGGAGCGACGAGGTGACCGACTTCCTGTCGGTCGACACGATTCTGCCGGCCCCCGGCCAGGGGGCCCTGGCGGTCGAGTGCACCGCGGCCAACGCTGCCCTCGCCGCCGAGCTCGCCGCGCTCGACGACCCGCACACGCGGGCCGCCGTGACCGCCGAGCGGTCACTGCTCGCCGCCCTGGAGGCCGGCTGCAGCGCCCCGGTGGGCGCACTGGCCGACCTCGCCCCGCTGGGCGACGAGCAGATTGTCAAGGAAATGCGCCTGCGGGGCGTCGTCGGCAGGCCCGACGGCTCCGCACTGGTGCAGCTGTCCACCACTGGTCCCGTGCCCCAGACGCACGAGCAGGCGATGGCACTCGGTCGCGAACTCGCCACCGAGATGCTCGCCCAGGGCGCGGCCGGTCTGATGGGGGAGCGAGCACAGTGAGCCCCACCACCCTTCCCGCCTGTCCCGAACACGGGCACGTCACCTTCCTCGGTGCCGGACCCGGAGATCCGGGACTGCTCACACTGCGCGCCGTGGAGGCGCTGGCCAACGCGGATGTCCTCGTCGCCGAGCACGAGGTGCTCGACGTCGTGCGCACGCACGCCAGGCAGGGCGTCGCCGTCGTGCACACGGACCCGGGTCCTTCGGCGGACTCGCATCCGGGCACGGGCACGCCCCAGCTCACGGTTGTTGACGGCACGTCAACAACCGCTGGGATCCCCGCGGTGCGGGATGCCGCACATCTTGTCATGGAGGCCGCGCGGGGCGGCAGGCGGGTCGTCCGTGCGGTGTCCGGGGACCCGGGACTCGACACGTACGCCGCGGAGGAGATGCTCGCCTGCGCCGCCGCGGGCGTCCCCTTCGAGGTCGTCCCCGGCATCGCGGCCGCCGTCGGCGTGCCCGCGTACGCCGGGGTGCCGCTGCGTGACGCCCACGGCACCGACGTACGGTTCGTCGACGCGCGTACCGCCTCCGACCGCTGCTGGACCGAGGTCGGTGCCTCGGACGGCACGGTCGTGGTGTCGACCACGCTCGACTCGGTCGCCGCGGCGGCCGGCGAGCTGGTCTCGGCCGGCCGCAAGCCCGACACCCCGCTGTCGGTGACGGTCGCCGGTACGACCACCCGCCAGCGCACCTGGACGGCGACGCTCGGCACGATCGCGCAGACCCTGAAGCAGGCCAAGGTGCTGCCGTCCCCGGACGGCGGGCGCCCGGTGATAGCAGTGGTCGGCGAGCGCAGCGCGACCGCCCAGCGCGACCAGCTCTCGTGGTTCGAGTCCAAGCCGTTGTTCGGGTGGAAGGTCCTCGTGCCGCGCACCAAGGAGCAGGCGGCCTCACTCTCCGACCAGCTCCGCTCCTACGGGGCTGTGCCGCACGAGGTCCCGACGATCGCCGTCGAGCCGCCGCGCACGCCCCAGCAGATGGAGCGCGCGGTCAAGGGCCTGGTGACCGGCCGCTACGAGTGGATCGCGTTCACCTCGGTCAACGCGGTGAAGGCGGTGCGGGAGAAGTTCGAGGAGTACGGCCTGGACGCCCGTGCGTTCGCCGGCATAAAGGTGGCCGCGGTCGGCGACCAGACCGCGAAGGCGCTGATCGCCTTCGGCGTGAAGCCGGACCTGGTGCCGAGCGGCGAGCAGTCGGCCGCGGGCCTGCTGGAGGACTGGCCGCCGTACGACCCGGTCTTCGACCCGATCGACCGTGTCTTCCTGCCCCGCGCGGACATCGCCACGGAGACCCTCGTGGCGGGCCTGATCGAACTGGGCTGGGAGGTCGACGACGTCACGGCCTACCGCACGGTCCGTGCCTCCCCGCCTCCGGCGGAGACCCGCGAGGCCATCAAGGGCGGCGGCTTCGACGCGGTGATGTTCACGTCGTCGTCCACGGTGCGGAACCTGGTCGGCATCGCGGGCAAGCCGCACAACGTGACGGTGATCGCCTGCATCGGCCCGGCCACGGCGAAGACCGCCGAGGAGCACGGCCTGCGGGTGGACGTGATGGCTCCCGAGCCGTCCGTCCACAAGCTGGCCGAGGCCCTGGCCGACTTCGGCGCACGGCGCCGCCTCGCGGCCCTGGACGCGGGCGACCCGGTGACCCGGCCGAGCGAACGGCGCCCGGGAGCGCGGAGGCGCCGCTCGTCGACGTGAGTGCGTCGACGCGGCCCGCACCCGGGAAGTCGGGTGCGGGCCGTGTGCGTTCGTCCGGTCAGTGACCGGAGGCGTACGGCAGGAAGGCCGCCCAGGTGGTGGGGGGCAGGGCGAGGCGGGGGCCGACCGGGTTCTTGGAGTCGCGGACGAGGATGTGGTCGGGTGCGGCGGCTACTTCGACGCAGTCCGGTCCCTCAGCAGTGCTGTAGCTGCTCTTTATCCACTCCAGCGCTGCCCCGTCCCCGGTAGCGGGCTTTTGAGTCATGTCTCTCCCAGCACTTTCTCGATGAAGGCCATCGACTCTCGTGGGGTGAGAGCCTGTGCCCGGATGATCCCGTAGCGCATATCCAGGACTTGAACGTGTTTCGGGTCGGTGATCACACGGCTGATCTCCTGGACCTCCGCATGTCCCACGGAGGTCCCGTCCTTGAGCCTGAGCAGCCTGAACGAGCCCCCAAGGCCAGAGTTCTCCTCGCGACCCAGCGGAAGGACTTGCAGATCCACGTTGCGGAACTGACCGACCTCCAACAATCGTTCGAGTTGCGCTCGCATCACCATCTTGCCCCCGACAGGGCGGCGCAGCGTCGACTCGCATTGGACAAAGCTGAAGAGGGGCCGCCCGGCTGACTCACTCACGATCTCTTGACGGGCCATACGGGCTGCCACGCGCTGCTCCAACTGGTCCTCCAGGAAGGGCGGTCGGCTCCCGGAGTGCACCGCTCGCACGTACTCCTCCGTCTGCAACAACCCATGAATCACGGAGTTGTTGTAGGCGCACAGTTCGACTGCCTCCCCCTCCAGCTTCTTCAGATCCCGTACCTTCTTCGGGTACCGGGCCTCCGCCACGTCCCCCTTCATCGCCGAGATCCTGCCGCCCGCGTTCAGCACCTCGTCCGCCGCGTCCAGGTACTCGGGCCGGGGGATCCGCCGCCCCCGTTCCACGGACGAGACCAGCTCCTGCCCGTACCCGATCGCCGTCCCGAACTCCGCCTGGGTCATGCCGGCGGCTTCCCGCCACAACCTCAACTGCCGGATGACCGCACGCATGACGGCCCCGGCCTCGTCATCCTCCGGCTCCGCGTTCCAGTCGCTCACGTCCGCCACCACCCTTCGCCGCGCCTCTGTGCTCAACCCCGGCCGTACGCGGGCAGTCACTGCGGACAAGCCGGACGGAAACCGGACCGGCTCCGGACGGTCACCTTCCGCAGGTACGCCGACTCTTCGCAGACTGAATGCGAATGAACACGCTGAGTGACGTGTCTGAGGAAATCGCCCGACCCAGCAATTCCGTTACCGCGCCGACGCCCGCCGTGTCGCACGTCGAGCCACACTTCTGGGTGTCGTTGTCGGCGACCCGTTGCGGTGCGCGGCTGGCCCGCTGCTGGCGACGGAGCAACTGCGCACGTGGGGAATGCCGCTGGACCCGGCCCGGCTGATCGTGGCCGAACTCGCGGCGAACGCCGCCGTCCACGGCCGCGTGGCCGGCAGGAGTCTCCGCCTGACCCTGACTGCCGTCTCCCCGGCCACGCTCCGCAGCGAGGTGACCGACACTCGCGGTGACCGTCAGCCAGAGCGGATGCGTACCACGGACGACGAGTTCCCCCGCGAGTCCGGCTACGGCCTGCTACTGGTCGACGAACTGGCCGATCGCTGGGGGTACGAGACGGTCCGGTGCCGTCCAAAACCGTGTGGGCGGAGCTGGACCCCGGCAGGTGACGGACTCGCTGTCAGCCGCGCGAAACCGAGGAGATGCTCTCCAACACGGCCCAGCTCCAATGGCGTCCGTGGGACACGCTGGTTGTCTCGGCAGCGATACGCCAACCGGACATCCATCCGCCACGGCCGTGATTGCGCGCCAGGCATGAGCAGGTGCACTCGTAACCGGAGGCGTTCATGCAGCTGGGATTGCACCTTTCCGAGCTGTTGTACTCGCGTCCGAGGAGGATCCGGCCGTGCCGCTTGACGAGCGCGCCGGCGAGTTCGATGAAGTGACGTGTGGCTACGGACCAGGAGTCACCACCATGGTCCCATTCTGGGCGTGCACGACCATGGACATGGCGGTGTACGAACTCCTCGTGTTTCTGCCAACCACGATCCGGAATCCAGTACCCAAGGCGGCCACGAGCGGGCAGAGTGATCACCGGAGCTCCGGCATCGTCCAGCAGCGGGATCCATGACGGTCTGGGTACCGGCACCTCCCGGATGGTGCTGAAGGGCCGTGGTGGGCGCCTGGTGATGACGGAGGGGTTCAACTCGTACAACGGCTGGTTCGGCGATCCGGGGCGGTAACGATGCTTGCCGGACTCGGAGCACTGTGCCCGCAGGTCGGCATGGCGATGGGGGTAAACCTTTCCGGTCCGCCTATCTATCTGTATGGCGTTACCGCAGAGACGGCATCGTCCGCTCGCTGTGTAGGAGGACGGTGACATGGAGTTCCCTCCAGCGGTTGAGAAACCCTTGGTCGCCCGCCAGGTCAGGCAGAGAGACGTGCTTCGACGATGATCGTGCCCATCGTTTGATCAGCGGGTGCGGGAAGGCACCGTGCCCGGATTTCACGGAAGCCGTGTCTGTGGGCGAGATCCGCCCACACCTCAGGGGGATGGCACCAGCGGTCCACGGTCATCTCCTTGCCTTCCGGCCCCTTTCCGTACATGGGCCGGCGGCCATGGAGGTGCTGGGGGGTCTCGCCGTGCGAGAAGGCGAATACCCCGTGTGGTGACAGCCGCTTTGCCACCAGTGGGAAGAGCTCTTCCGGGTCGGTGAACCACACCGCCCCCCAGATCGAGTAGATCGCGTCGTACAACTGGTCGGACGCTCGAAGGAAGGAGCACGCTTCCCCTTCCACGATCGTCAGGCCGGGAACGTCCTTCCACCACCTGCGAGCCCGCTCGACCTGCACGGGCGACAAGTCCAGTGCAGTGACGTGTACGCCTTGGCGGGACAGCCAGGATGCCTCCCGGCACTCGGCCGCACCCAGCTCCAACGCCGTTCGAGGCCGTCCGAGCAACTCGGCCCCCGGGCCGTGCCCCTCGTACTGTGTCCACTCGAAAGCCGTCACCTCGGGAGGCGGCGCCGGTCCGTCCCGGTCCGGTTTGTAGCGGTCCCAGAAGAGGGCAGGGTCCTGCGGCATGCGGAGCATGCGCCGCACCGTATCCGCAGTGCGTCTTGCGACACGCCATGGAAACACGAACGGGTCCGGGCGCCCACGGAGGGACGCCCGGACCCGGCCTGGGTGATCGATCAGTGGCAGTTCTCGCCCGGCCTGCACGGACCGCACTTCGTAAAGTCGCGCTCCCACAGCTTCCAGTCCACGGGGAAGCCGTTCTCGGCGATGACGTGGGCCGTGCGTTCCACCGAGCCGTCGTACTTGAACTCGATCTCCGGGATGTGCTCCAGGAACCGGCCGCCGAAGTGCTGGGCACAGAACTCGCGGTAGTTCTTCGTGTCCAGGATGAAGACATGGACAGCGATGTCGACCACCCGGCCGCAACACATCTCCAGTCCCTGTCCCCATTTCTCCATCGCCGTGATCAGGTAGGACACGGCCGCGCTAAACAGCCGCTCCGCCATGACCTCGTCGAACGGGTGGTCGCGCATCAGGAGCTGGATTTCACGCTCCCAGACTTCCGGCTTGACGTACTCCCTGGGTTCCCGCGTAGCGGGAACCGTCTCGGGGACGCTTGCGAGGACAGTTGCCACAGCGGCTCTCCTCTCGTGTGCCGCGAACCCGCTCCCTGCCGGCGGGCTGCACCACCACGGCACCACGCGGCCGGCCATCGCGGTCACCAACTCCCGTGCCATGCAGTCGGCGTGCAGAAAGTGCACATTCCATGGGCGTTTCGCCTCGGACCCCCTACCGTGGACAGACGGTCCTGCTCCTGCGTGGGGGAGGCGCGATGCAGCGCACCATCGACCCGTTGTGGAACTCGCCCAGGGTCCGCTTACTGATGGAGCGGTCTGACCCAGGAGGACTGATCAAGCTCGGCAGAACCTGGCGCGGTTGGCGCCAGGCCGACCTGGGCCACCGACTCGGCTGTTCGGCGTCCACCGTTTCCCGGCTGGAGAAGCCCGGCCGCGTCAGTGATCTGCGTCTTTTGCAGCGAGCCGCGTACGAGGTCGGTGTACCGGCGGATGTCCTGGGAGCGGCACTCGGTCTGCTCGGCCCACGAGCCACTAGAGTTGCGCCGAATGGTCCACGCCACACCCAGGAGGACCCGATGCGACGCCGTACGCTGCTCGGGGCGGTCGGGCTGGCCGTTCCTGCGTCTTTTCTGCTCGGTGTGGAGTCGGCTCTCGCGGAGATGCCCGCGCCTTCGGGCTCGCCGGCACCTCTGGACGTGCGGCTGGCCCGAGCTCGTGCGCTCTTCGACACCGGCAGGTACGCCGATCTCCTGAAGGAGCTGCCGGACCTCCTCGCCACTGCTCACGCCCGGATCCAGGATCGCGCCGAGATCAGCTATGCGCGCCTGTCCGCGTGCTACGCGCTGACTGCTCAGGTTCTGGTCAAGATCGGGCGCTACGACCAAGCACGGCTCACCGCCGACCGGGCGAGCCTCTACGCGGACCTGTCCGGGTCCGCGCTGGCCTCTGCAGCAGCCGCTCGCGAGCTGAGCATCGTCCTGCGTCACCAGGACCAGGCGGACAGCGCAAAGCGGCTCATTCTCAATGCCGCCTCCAGAGTCGAAGCCACGGGGCTCAACACCCGGGCGCAGGCGACGGCGTACTCCCAGTTGCTGTGTACCGCGTCCTACACAGCGGCTCGCGCAGGCGACCGCGATCGGGCACTGGCGATGATCGATGACGCCATGCGCGCCGCCCGTGACCTTCCCACCGTGGTACCTGCCGGTCGTCTCTTCTCCATCACTCCCGCATCTGTGCGGCTCTACGAAGTAGGAGTCCACTGGGCGCTCGGTGATGCCGGGGCCGCGATCAGAGCGGGTCGGCAACTGCGTGAGGAACAGTTCGCCACCGCAGAGCGCAAGGGGCGGCTGCACACCGACATGGCCCGTGCCTGGTGGCAATGGGGGAAGCCCGAGGAGACCGCCCAGTCGCTCCTGGCCGCTTTCCGGGTGACTCCAGGAGAGGTCCGGGACCGGCCGAGTATGCGGGCGATCGTCAAGGATCTGCATCGCGCACACCCGCGTGTCCACGGGGTGCGCGAGCTCTCCCGCGCGGTACTCACCGACTGAATTCATCGCTGCCCATGTCGGCGCACCCGGTGCCGCGTACGGCGGTGATGGCCCTGCCCGTACACCCAGCACCGGAACCCGGAAAAGCGGGAGGCGGCGGTTTGGGCGTCGGGGCTGCGGGCGGTAAAAGACCAAAGAACCTTGGGAAAAAACCCACCCAACCAACCAAACCTTGACTCGATCACTCGGGTGGGTGAAACCGGTCGGTACGGGTGGCGTTCGGGTGGTTCGGGCGGGCAGTCTCGGGCCGAGGCGACCGCATGGCGCCGCCACAACCCCACACATGCATCGGCCCCCGCCGGGACTGGCATCCCAGTGCGAGGGCCTGACCAACGAGGAAGAAGAGCCTTCCCCATGGCTGACGAGAAGCCTAACGCTGCCTCGCGCCCGAATCAGGGTGTTCGGCGAACCGCCACCCACTCCGGTGTCACGCACGTACGCACGTACCAGTCGGGCCGGTACGTGGTCGTGGGCAACCACCTCGCTCAGCACCGTGAGCTGTCGCTGACCGCGATCGGACTGGCCACACACGTCCTGTCGCTGCCTGAGGGCGCACCGGTCGACATCCGCAGTCTTGCGGACCGTTTCCCCGAGGGACGGGACCGGATCGCTTTCGCGCTGCGGGAATTGGAGGCCCAGGGCTATCTGGAGCGGGTGCGCGAACGGACGGACGCGGGGCGTCTGTTCACGCGGACGTACGCCCATCACACGCCGGTCCGGACAGACACGGACCCCATCCGCGGCCGTACCGCGCCCGCCCCCGGGCGGGCGCCCAGGGGCCGCCCCAGGAGAACGACCGGGCCCGGCAGCAGCCGCCACCGCCCCCGCCGACCGAGCCCACGCCCTCGGATGTACGCGAGGACCGCGCCGAAGTGCCTGAAGCGCCCAACCCGCCCGCACCGCTGGAAGGCGGGGGCACGCCACGCGACCGGCACTACGACGAGGCCGTCGCCCTCCTCGCGGGGCTCCGCCGCACCGACGCCCGTCTGACCCTTTCCCTGCGAGACGTGAACAGGTTGGCCCCGACTGTCATCGCCTGGTTCAAGGCGGGTGCCACGGTCGCCGTCGTCCACCGGGCCCTGACCACCGACGTGCCGGCAGACCTGCGGCACCCGGCCGGCCTGGTGGCGCACCGTCTTCGTGAACTCCTGCCCCCGCCGCTTCCTCCGGCCCCCACGCCTCCTCCGCTCACATCAGCGACCACCGGGATCCGCCACCGCCCCCACCCGCTCCGGAACTGCGACGGCTGTGAGCGAGCATTCCGCGCCCCCGAGCCAGGCCGCTGCCGCGATTGCCGAACCGCTGCGCAGGCAACGGCCGAGTTGGCAGGAGCGGCCTGAGTGTGCACCGGGCTCACCGACGCGCGAACGCGTCCTTGAGCGTCCGGGTTGTGACAGTGGGCCGCCGCGGCCGTTCACGACTCGGGGTTCGCGGTGCTCACGGAGGTTTTCTCAAGGGCCAGTACGCGCAGGATGCGGGCCAGGTCGGCGGGTTCGGCCGCGAGGCGGACCGGTGTGCCGGCGTCGTCGAGTTCGGCGACGTCCCAGTGTCTGTCCACGGGGTCGGTGTGCCGGGCGCGCCGTAGGCTCTTGAGGGTGAGCCGCTGCACCGGTATCGGTTTCGCCGCGAACCGGCCGGGACCGGGCGCCACCGCGGGAGGGCCGCCGTCCAGGACGATGTGGGTGCCGAAGCCGCGCGGGTTGTAGTCGGTGTCCTCCAGGAAGCGGGCGGGCAGGAACTTCTCCTCGTCCTCTTCGGCGGCGGACTTCTCGGTCGCCTCTCCTGGCACGGGGGCACAGGTGGTGTGCCAGGCCCCGGCGAGCAGGCCCAGCGTGACCAGCGAGCCCACGGCCAGCCACGTGATCGCCACGGGCGAGGAGAACAAGGTCGTGGGGTGGAGGTAGCAGAGCGGCAGGAGCCACAGGGCGGTGGCGGCGAGCGCGCATGCGAACGGGATGACCGGCGGGAGCTCTTTGTCGTCGCGCAGTCGGCGCCCGAGCAGGCTCAGCAGTGAGTGGGCCGCGGGGCAGCCCGCGGCGAGGAGGAACGCGGCCGCCCAGGCGGCCGTGCTCCCGGCCGTGGTGATGTCCTGGCGCCACACGTGGTTCTTTCCGGAGACCTTCATCAACCGGCCGCGCCAGAAGGTCAGTTCGACACTGCCGCCGCCCTCGAATTCCAGGGCGGCGTCGCGCGGGACCTCGAGCCGTTCCACCGGCCGGCCGTCGGTGAAGTACAGCCAGCTGCTCCGCTTGGGACGATCGGCCTCGGTCCGCGAGATCACGGCCGGCGTCGTGGTCAGGCACTCGCGGCGCTCCGCGGCGGGCGTCCGGGCGGTGCACGCGGTGGCCGACTTCCACGCCTGTTCGTCCGACGTGGTCCCGGACACGGACCCCGCGGCCGCGGCCGCGCACGCGAGCAGCACAGGGCACACGACCAGCAGCCCTGCCCAGCCACGCCGGGGGGCGCGGTACGACACGACGGGGACCTTGCGCGGCTCCGCAGCTCCGTGGCGGCGGTGCAGCGCGCGGAGCGCTTCCACCTCGGCGTCGAAGTCCGGGTTGTCGGACGACCGGCTCCGTGGCAGGGGCAGGAGCCGCTCACGTTCGTAGTGCGGGACCAGGCTGACGCGACGGGGCGTGTGGGTCCAGGGAGTTCGCGCGGGCTTCTGGTGCACGCGCAGTTCGGCGATGTCGCCCCATGGCACGCTTTGACGACGCAGCAGCGTTCGCACGTGCAGACCGCGGGCGTCGGCGCTTACCCGGACGAAGGGCCACAGGACGCGTCTCCAGCGGGGACGGCGGGTCACGCTCCACACATCGGCCATGCACGGCATCCTGCCATCGGCCGGGCCGTACGTGCTGGTGCGGAGGTCCGGGCCTCCGCCGGAGGCCCGGACCCTTTCACGAGCCGTTACGCCACGGTGCGGATGAGCTTCTTGTTGACGAACTCCTCGATGCCGAGGCGGCCGAGTTCGCGGCCGAAGCCGGAGCGCTTGATGCCGCCGAAGGGCAGTTCCGCGCCCTCGGCGCCGACGCCGTTGACGAAGACCATGCCGGCCTCGATGCGGTCGGCGACGCGCTCGGCCTGCGCGGGGTCGGTGGTGAAGACGTAGGACCCGAGGCCGTAGGGGGTGTCGTTGGCGATGCGCAGGGCGTCGTCCTCGTCGGCGGCCGGGAAGACCATCGCGACCGGTCCGAAGAGTTCGTGGCGGGCGGCGGCGTGGTCGGTGGTGAGCCCGGTGAGGACCCCGGCCGGGAAGTAGGCCCCGCGCCGCTCGCCCTCGCTGTGGAGCGTGGCGCCCTGGGCGACCGCCTCGTCGACCTGCCGGGCGAGGTTCTCGGCGGCGGCGACCGACGACAGCGGGGAACCGGTCTCGTCCGCGAGCAGCCGGGCGGTGAACTTCTCGACGAACGCGTCGTAGAGGTCCTGGACGACGACGAACCGCTTGGCGGCGTTGCAGGCCTGGCCGGTGTTGTCGAGCCGGGCGGCGACGGCTGCCTCGACGACCGCGTCGAGGTCGTCGGTGGACAGCACGATGAACGGGTCGGAGCCGCCGAGTTCGAGGACGACGCGCTTCAGGTTCCGTCCGGCGATCTCGGCGACGGCGGCACCGGCGCGCTCGGAGCCGGTGAGCGAGACGCCCTGGACCCGCGGGTCGGCGATCACCTCGGCGATCTGCTCGTTGGTGGCGTACACGTTGACGTACGCGCCGGCCGGGAAGCCGGCGTCCGCGAACAGCTTCTCAAGCAGCGCGGCGGTGGCCGGGCACTGGGGGGCGTGCTTGAGGACGATGGTGTTGCCGAGCGCGAGGTTCGGGGCGGCGAAGCGGGCCACCTGGTAGGCCGGGAAGTTCCACGGCATGATGCCGAGCAGGACGCCGACCGGGCCGCGCCGGACGACGGCGCTGCCGGGGCCGGAGGTGACGTCGAGCGGCTCGTCGGCGAGGAACTGCTCGGCGTGGTCGGCGTAGTAGTGGTAGATGTCGGCGCAGAAGCCGATCTCGCCCTCCGCCTCCGCGAGCGGCTTGCCCATCTCGCGCACGATGCTCGCGGCCAGTTCGGCCTGGTGCTCGGTGTGCAGATCGCCGAGCCGGCGCAGCAGCGCGGAGCGCTCGGCCACGGTGCTGCCACGGCCCCAGGCGGTGGCCGCGTGGGCGGCGGCGACGGCTGCCTCCATCTCGGCGTCGGTGGCGGTCGGGTAGGTCTCGGCGACTTCGCCGGTGGTGGGGTCGGTGACGGCGTACATCAGGCCTCCGGAAGGCGGTCGGGTGCGGGGCGGCTGTCGGGCTCGGGGCGGCTCGAGGCGTCAGGATCGTTCGGACCCCGGTGTTCGACCTGAGGTCGTCGAACGCCTCCGCCGTCTCCCGCAGCGGCCGGGTCCTGCCGATCAGGTCGTCCAGCGGCAGCCGGCCCGCCAGGTGGAGGCGGGCCAGTTCGGGGATGTCGATCTCCCCGACGCCGGAGCCGTAGTTGCAGCCGAGGATACGTTTCTCCTGGTCGGCGAGGTCGAGCAGGTCGAGCAGGTGGACGGCGACGACGGGGCCGGCACGCACCGGACGGCCCGAGCAGCAGCCCGAGGCCGGCCGACACCCTCACCGAGGCCGGACTCGGACTGGCGCCCGGCGCCCTGAAAACCTCCTGACACAAGGCGTGGGGACGCCGGGCGACGGCACCGCGGCGTCCGCCGCCCCGGCCGACTCCCCGTCGGCAAAGGCACCGGGACGGCGGGCGTAGCGTAGAGGGCATGACGAAGTACGGATCCTTTCCCGGTACGCGTCCTCGCCGGCTGCGCACCACCCCCGCCATGCGGCGCATGGTCGCCGAGACCCGGCTGCACCCGGCGGACTTCATCCTGCCCGCGTTCGTCCGCGAGGGCGTGAGCGAGCCCGTGCCGGTCTCGGCGATGCCCGGCGTGGTTCAGCACACGCGCGACAGCCTGAAGAAGGCGGCCGCCGAGGCGGTGGAGGCCGGGGTCTCCGGGATCATGCTGTTCGGGGTGCCGGAGGAGGACAAGAAGGACGCCCTCGGCACGGCGGGTACGGACCCGGACGGGATCCTCCAGGTCGCGCTGCGCGATGTGCGCGCCGAGGTCGGCGACGAACTGCTCGTCATGTCCGACCTGTGCCTCGACGAGTTCACCGACCACGGCCACTGCGGCGTCCTCGACGCCGAGGGACGGGTCGACAACGACGCCACGCTGGAGCGGTACGCCGAGATGGCCCAGGTCCAGGCCGACGCCGGCGCCCATGTCGTGGGCCCCAGCGGCATGATGGACGGGCAGATCGGCGTCGTCCGGGACGCGCTCGACCAGATCGGGCGGGACGACGTGGCCGTCCTCGCCTACACCGTCAAGTACTCGTCCGCGTTCTACGGGCCCTTCCGGGAGGCGGTCGGCTCCTCGCTGGAGGGTGATCGCAAGACCTACCAGCAGGACCCGGCGAACCTGCGGGAGTCGCTGCGGGAGCTGGCCCTCGACCTGGAGGAGGGCGCCGACATGGTGATGGTCAAGCCGGCCGGTCCCTACCTCGACATCCTCGCCCGCGTCGCCGACGCCGTGGACGTGCCGGTCGCCGCCTACCAGATCTCCGGCGAGTACGCGATGATCGAGGCCGCCGCCGAGAAGGGCTGGATCGACCGCGACCGGGCCATCCTGGAAGCCCTGACCGGCATCAAGCGGGCCGGGGCGCGCACCATCCTCACCTACTGGGCCACCGAGGTCGCGCAGAAGCTGCGCTGACCCCTCCCACCCCGCCGGGCCGCCCTGCTTTCGCACGGGCGGCCCACGGCTGTCCGTCGGAACACGCGCAGGCCCCGGCCCGTCGGACACGGGGCGGGGCCTGCGGCGGACGGACCGGCCGATCCGTCAGAGGCGCTCGGGCGTCCGGATGCCCAGCAGGGCCATGCCCTGGTGCAGGGTGCGGGCCGTGACGTCGCACAGGAACAGGCGGTTCTCCACCTGCTCCGGCGTCTCGGCCTTCAGCACCGGGCACTTGTCGTAGAAGGACGTGTACAAGGACGCCAACTGGTACAGGTACGCGGCCAGCTTGTGCGGGGCGTACTCCTCGGCGGACTCCCGCACCGTCTCCGCGAAGGCGTCGGCGTGCAGCCCCAACGCACGCTCCGCCTGCGTCAGTTCCAGCTCCGGGTGGGCAGCGGGCCGCACCTCTCCGGCCTTGCGCAGGATCGACTGGATCCGGGCGTAGGCGTACTGGAGGTAGACCGACGTGTCGCCGTTCAGCGAGACCATCTGGTCCAGGTCGAACTTGTAGTCCCGGTTCGCGGAGGTCGACAGGTCCGCGTACTTCACCGCGCCGATGCCCACCTGGGCACCCCGCTCGGCGATCTCCTCCTCCGTGAGGTCCTGTGCCTTCTCCCGGACGACCGCGGAGGCGCGCTCGATCGCCTCGTCGAGCAGGTCGACCAGGCGGACCGTCTCGCCCTCACGGGTCTTGAACGGCTTGCCGTCCTTGCCGAGCACCGTGCCGAACGCCAGCTGGTACGCCGTCACGTCGTCGTTCAGCCAGCCGGCCCGCCGCGCGGTCTCGAAGACCATCTTGAAGTGCAGGGACTGGCGGGCGTCCACCACGTACAGCAGGTTGTTCGCCTTGAGGTTGAAGACCCTGTCCCGGATCGCCGACAGGTCGGTGGCCGCGTAGCCGTAGCCGCCGTCGGACTTCTGGACGATCAGCGGGACCTTGTTGCCGTCCGGGCCCTTGACGTCGTCGAAGAAGACGCACAGGGCGCCCTCCGAGCGGACCGCCACGCCGGACTCCTCCAGCAGGCGGCAGGTCTCCGCGAGCATGTCGTTGTAGCCGGACTCGCCGACGATGTCCGCGTCCCGGACGTCCATGTCCAGCTTCTCGAAGACGGAGAAGAAGTAGATCTTCGACTCGTCCACGAACTTCTGCCACATGGTGACCGTGTGCGCGTCACCGGCCTGGAGGTCCACCACCCGGCGCCGGGCCCGCGTCTTGAACTCCTCGTCGGAGTCGAACAGCCTGCGCGCGGCCTTGTAGAGGCGGTCGAGGTTCGACATCGCCTCCTCGCCGCTCACGTCGGACGCCTTGTGGTCCAGCTCGTGCGGGTGCTCGTCCAGGTACTGGATGAGCATGCCGAACTGGGTGCCCCAGTCGCCGATGTGGTGCCGGCGGACCACGTTCTCGCCGGTGAACTCCAGCAACTGGACGACGGAGTCGCCGATCACCGCGGACCGCAGGTGGCCGACGTGCATCTCCTTCGCCACGTTCGGCTGGGCGTAGTCGATCACCGTGGTGCCCGGCTGCTCCGCGTACGGCACGCCGAGGCGGCCGTCGGCGTCGGCCGCCCGCGCCGCGAGGTTCTCCGTGATCGCCCGGTCGGTGACCGTGACGTTGAGGAAGCCGGGTCCCGAGACCTCGATGTCCTTGATCACGTCACCGGTGACCACGTGCCCGACGACCTGCGCCGCCAGCTCCCGCGGGTTCGCCTTCGCCCGCTTCGCCAGCGCCAGGATCCCGTTGGCCTGGAAGTCCGCCCGGTCGCTTCGTCGCAGCAGCGGGTCCGCGGCGCCGGTCTCCGGCAGGGTGGCCGAGAGGGCGGACGCGAGGCGCTGGTGGACGGAAGCGGTGAGGGACGTGACCGAGGCCATAGGAAAGGGTGCCGTTCTCCTCGTGGGGATGGATAGACAGGCCCAGTATCCCACGCGGGGCAAAGCGAATTTTCCGGTCGCCCGGCGAACCCCGGGCCGCCCGCGCCCGTCCAACGCGTTGAAAAGGCGTTTTCACGGATGCCGACCCGCCTGGGACAATGGAGCGGTCAGCCGTGCGACCGTAGCGGCTGCCCACGGAGAACCTTCAGAGAAACTTCAGGGAAAGAGGACGTGCCGATCGTGGCTCAGAGCAACGAGACCGCCGACTGGGTCTCCCGTTTCGCGGACGACGTCATCGAGGAGTCGGAGCGTCGGGCCCCGGGCAAACCGGTCGTCGTCGCGTCCGGCCTGTCGCCGTCCGGCCCCATCCACCTGGGCAACCTGCGCGAGGTCATGACCCCGCACCTCGTCGCCGACGAGATCCGCCGCCGGGGCCACGAGGTACGGCACCTGATCTCCTGGGACGACTACGACCGGTACCGCAAGGTCCCGGCCGGTGTCGCCGGCGTCGACGAGTCGTGGGCCGAGCACATCGGCAAGCCGCTGACCTCCGTCCCGGCACCCAAGGGCTCGGAGCACGCCAACTGGGCCGAGCACTTCAAGGCCGCCATGGTCACCTCGCTCGCCGAGCTGGGCGTCGAGTTCGACGGCATCAGCCAGACCGAGCAGTACACCTCGGGCGTGTACCGCGAGCAGATCCTGCACGCGATGCGGCACCGCGGCGACATCGACGCGATCCTCGCCCAGTACCGCACCAAGCCCAAGGCGGCCAAGAAGCAGCAGAAGCCCGTCGACGAGGCCGAGCTGGAGGCCGAGGAGGGCTCGGGCGCCGCCGCCGAGGACGACGGCAGCTCCGGCTCCGCCGGCTACTTCCCGTACAAGCCGTACTGCGGCAACTGCGAGAAGGACCTCACCACCGTCACCGCCTACGACGACGACTCCACCGAGCTGACCTACGCCTGCACCGCGTGCGGCTTCTCGGAGACGGTCCGGCTCAGCGAGTTCAACCGCGGCAAGCTGGTCTGGAAGGTCGACTGGCCGATGCGGTGGGCGTACGAGGGCGTGATCTTCGAGCCGAGCGGTGTCGACCACTCCTCGCCCGGGTCCTCGTTCCAGGTCGGCGGGCAGATCGTCGGGATCTTCGGCGGCAAGCAGCCGATCGGCCCGATGTACGCCTTCGTGGGCATCTCCGGCATGGCCAAGATGTCGTCCTCGCGCGGTGGCGTGCCCACCCCGGCCGACGCGCTGCAGATCATGGAGCCGCAGCTCCTGCGGTGGCTGTACGCCCGGCGCAGGCCGAACCAGTCCTTCAAGATCGCGTTCGACCAGGAGATCCAGCGCCTGTACGACGAGTGGGACAAGCTCGCCGCCAAGGTCGCTGGGGGCACCTCCCAGGCGTCAAGCACTGGGGGAAGCTCCGCCCTGCCCGGTGACGTCGCCGCGTACACGCGGGCCGTGGGCACCGCCGGCGCGGAGCTGCCGAGGACGCCGCGCCCGCTGCCGTACCGCACGCTCGCGTCCGTCGCCGACATCACCGCCGGCCACCAGGACCAGGCGCTGCGCATCCTGTCCGAACTCGACCCGGCCAACCCGCTGGACTCGCTGGACGAGGCCCGCCCGCGGTTCGACAGGGCCGAGGCGTGGATCAACACCCATGTCCCCGCCGACCAGCGCACCATCGTCCGCGAGGAGCCCGACACCGACCTGCTGAAGTCCCTCGACGAGCCCTCCCGGCAGTCCGTCGGGCTCCTGCTCGACGGCCTCGGGGACCACTGGTCGCTCGACGGGCTCACCCACCTCGTCTACGGCGTGCCCAAGGTCCAGGCCGGCTTCTCCGCCGACGCCACGCCCAAGGAGCTGCCGCCGGAGATCAAGACCGCCCAGCGGTCCTTCTTCGTGCTGCTCTACCACCTGCTCGTCGGCCGCGACACCGGTCCGCGCCTGCCCACGCTGCTGCTCGCGGTGGGGCAGGAGCGGGTGCGGGCCCTGCTCGGGCAGTAGCGGAGCACCGCGGAACGACACGACGAGGGGCCCTCATGCGAGGGCCCCTCGTTCGTGTTCCGCGGATCGCGGTTCAGGCGATGTGGTCGTCCTGCAGTTCCGCCGTGTGGCGGTTCGTGAAGCGATTGACCATGCGGTCCGCGTCGCGCTGCGCGAGTGTGACGCCGTACGTCGCCTCCACGTCGTCCTTCAGCTGGCCCGAGGTGGGGTAGCTGCCGTCTATCGACTTCTTGAAGACCAGGTAGAAGTCCTCCTCGGTCGGTTCCGGGGCGCCGCCGCCCTCTCCGAGCTCACGGGTGCGGCCCGGGCCGGAGGGGATGGGGAAGCTGCCGGTCGTCTCCGACGGGGATTCCCCGGGGAAGGGCTGCTGCTCCTCAGGGAACTGGTCCTCAGGGAACTGGTCCTGGGGGAACTGGTCCTGGGGGAACGGATCCTGGGGGAACGGGCCCTGGGGGAACGGGCCCTGGGGGAACGGGCCCTGGGGGAACTGTTCCTGCTGGTACTGCTCCTGCTCGTACCAGGCCCCGTAGTGCTCCTCGGCGTAATGAGGGTCGAAGGGCGGCTCGTAGGTGGGGTCGTAGTCGCCCTGGTACTCGATCTGCTGGGGGTTCCTGGCGTGCAGCCAGGGGTTCGCCTCCGGATCGGGAGCCGGCACCGGCGCGGCTGCGGGTGCGAGCTGTTCGGCGCGCGGAGCGGGGGCCAGCTCGGGGCGCTGCTCGCTCTGAGGCGCCGCCGGGGTGGGGGCAGGGGCGGGAGCGGGTGCCGACAGGAGCACCGGGAGTTCTATGCCCGCCGCCGCCAGGCCCTCCGGGGCCGTGGCCGACAGCGGGACGCCGTACCGGGCGAGGCGCAGCGGCATCAGGGACTCCACCGGGGCCTTGCGGCGCCAGGCGCGGCCGAAGCGGGAGCGCAACCGGGCCTGGTAGACGAGGCGTTCCTGCTCCAGCTTGATGACCTCGTCGTAGGAGCGCAGCTCCCACAGCTTCATGCGCCGCCACAGCAGGAAGGTGGGCACGGGGGAGAGCAGCCAGCGGGTCAGGCGGACGCCCTCCATGTGCTTGTCCGCCGTGATGTCCGCGATCCGGCCGATCGCGTGCCGGGCCGCCTCCACGGCGACCACGAACAGCACCGGGATCACCGCGTGCATGCCCACGCCCAGCGGGTCCGGCCAGGCGGCGGCGCCGTTGAAGGCGATCGTGGCCAGCGTCAGCAGCCACGCGGTCTGACGGAGCAGCGGGAAGGGGATCCGGATCCAGGTCAGCAGCAGATCCAGGGCGAGCAGCACACAGATGCCCGCGTCGATGCCGATCGGGAACACATAGCTGAAGTTCCCGAAGCCCTTCTTGATGGCGAGTTCACGGACGGCCGCGTACGAACCCGCGAAGCCGATACCGGCGATGATCATGGCGCCCGCGACGACAACGCCGATGAGAACGCGGTGCATCCGGGTCAGCTGTGGCGTGGCCACCCGTAACTCCCTCCCCTTGCCTGTTGTTGCGCGCAACAGGGTGGCACATCTGTGCGAGGGGTGGGGTACCGGTCCGGCTGCTTGCCCTACGGGCCGTCCGTGGGACGTCCGTGGGTCAGCCGTTGGACGCGGACTTGGACGGCGAGGCCGACTTCGCGGGGGAGTCGGACGCCGAGGGGGAAGAGGAGGGCGAGGAAGAGGACGACGAAGTGCTCGGTGCCGTGCCGCCGGACGCGCCGTTCGCCGCCGCCACCGCGGTCACCGCCTCCTTGGCGGCCTTCTCCGCGGCCTTCGCGAGGCCGTCGGCGTCCGGGGTCCTGTCACCGGCCAGACCCGCGCCGTTGTAGTCGAGGGTGACGACCACGTTCTCCACCCGCGCCACGACCGTCTGCTGCTTGAAGTCGCCTTCCTTCTTCTTCAGGTCGTAGCGCACCAGCGTGGCCTCGTCGCCCGTCCCGCCCGCCGGCTCCGACTTGACGTTCCGCGCGTCCTCCGCGTGCTGCGTGTCCTGCACCTGCCGCTGATAGAACTCCTGCGCCTGCTTCTCGCCCGAGCCGCGGGTGACGTCGGACTCGAAACGCAGCAGCGAGACGTTCAGCCAGCGGAACTGAGAGCCCTTCACCCCGTTGTTGTCCAGGCTGTTCCAGGCGCAGCCGGCCCGCGTGGAGAGGTCGCTCGACGCGCTCTCCTTGCCCTTCGAGCCCTTCGGGACCAGTTCACCGAGGGTCTTGTCCGACAGCACCTTGCACGGCTGGGGCAGCTTCCCGTACGCCGCGGCCTGCACCGTCGGCGAGGGGCTGGCGCTCGCGCTCGCGGAGCCGTTCACGTCGCCCGCCGTGGTCTTCTCGGCATCCCCACCGGAACCGGAGTTCGAGGAGGAGCAGGCCGCGGCGAGCAGCATCACGGGGACTGCCATCGCGCAGACAAGGGCGCGGTGCGGACGCCCTCCTCGCGGGGTACGCGGGGCTCGGTCTTCTCGCTGGGCTGCTCGCTGCATGGTTCCTTCGCTCATGACGCTCGTGGTTCCTGCGGTCGGATCGGGTCCGAGGGGCCACCGTACGCGGTAGGAAAGCCGTACGGTCCCACTTGTCCCACTGAGCGCGGCGGCACCGGGTGCCCCACGAGAGTCGTCAACCACCCAGAGAATCGGCCAGCCGAGCCGCCAGTTTCCTTGCGTTGTCCTGCATTTCCTTGCTGTCCGGGACGATTCCGGCGGTCGCCGGCTGCTCCTCGTAGACGATGGTCACGACGACGTTGGACGTGCGGAACGCCACAGTCACGGTGCGCTGCCTGGCGGTCGAACCGGCGTTGCCGAGCGCGTCGTCGACGAACGCCTCGTCGCCGAGGTCGCTCAGGACCCGGGGCTGGAGATCGGGCGGGGTGGCATCGCCGGAGGCGGACGCGGAGGAGGAGGGGGAATCGGGGGACGACGACGAGGACGACGAGGACGACGGGGAAGGCGAGGAGGACGAGGAGGACGAGGAGGACGACGGGGTGCTGCCGGAGCCGGCGTCGGAGCCGGACTGGGACTCGCTCGTGGAGGCGGAGCTCTCGGCGGCGGTCGGCTCGGGAAGGTGCGCGGCTTCCCGCTTGGCGGCGAACACCGACTGGGCCTGGTCGTCGTCGCTGACGGTGTTGTCGTAGGAGACGACGCGCTCGAAGTCGACGTAGAGGTGGTCGGTGGCGTCCGAGGAGTCCACCTTCCAGCGGCATCCGACCTTGCGGTCGGTGTCGTAGGTGAGCGTCGCCTGGCCCTCGTAGGCCTTGTCCCGCTGGTCCACGTCCATGATCTGCTTGATGCCGGGCAGCAGCGAGTCGAGGGTGTTGTGACCGACCGCGTGGCAGGCCTCCGGAAGCGTCCGGTACCGGCCCGGCTGGGCCGCCGCGGTCGTCGCCTCGGAGCCGCCGGGGTTGGCGTTGTCCGCCCCGCCGTCACTCGACGAACCACCGGTGCAGCCGCCCAGCAGCAGCGCCGCGAGCGCGGCAGCGCCGGGTACGTACGCCTTCCGCAGCACGGTCAGGCTCCTCTCGTTCTCGACGGCCCCGCTGGTTATTCGCTTGCCGGGCGGGGGCGCACTCCGGAGACAATGTGTATCGCACGCACTGCCGTGGACGCCGGTCCGTTGCCCTGTTTCGTAGACCTTGGCGCCGGTATTGCGTTTCCGTACTTCCATGCTGTTTTCCGGGGGATGAGGCCGATATGTCGTATGTGGAGATGCCGGGCGCGAAGGTCCCGATCCGCATGTGGACCGACCCGGCGACGGTCGAGAACGTGGCGATGCAGCAGCTCCGGAACGTCGCGACCCTTCCCTGGATCAAGGGCCTCGCCGTCATGCCGGACGTGCACTACGGCAAGGGCGCGACGGTCGGCTCGGTCATCGCGATGCGGGGCGCGGTCTGCCCGGCGGCGGTGGGCGTGGACATCGGCTGCGGAATGTCGGCGGTGAAGACGTCACTGACGGCGAACGACCTCCCCGGTGACCTGTCCCGCCTCCGCTCGAAGATCGAGCAGGCGATCCCGGTGGGCCGCGGCATGCACGACGACCCCGTCGACCCGGGCCACTTCCACGGCCTGCCGACCGCGGGCTGGGACGGGTTCTGGGGGCGGTTCGACGGGGTGGCGGAGAGCGTCAGATTCCGTCAGGAGCGCGCCGCGAAGCAGATGGGAACGCTTGGCGGGGGCAACCACTTCGTTGAAGTCTGTATCGATGAGTCCCAGTCGGTGTGGCTCATGCTGCACTCCGGCTCCCGCAACATCGGCAAGGAACTGGCCGAGCACCACATCGGCGTGGCCCAGAAGCTTTCGTACAACCAGGGCCTGGTCGATCGCGACCTCGCTGTCTTCGTGGCGGACACACCGCAGATGGCGGCGTACGAGCACGACCTGTACTGGGCCCAGGAGTACGCGAGGTACAACCGCGCGATCATGATGGCGCTCCTGAAGGGCGTGATCCGCAGGGAGTTCAAGAAGGCGAAGGTGACCTTCGAACCCGAGGTGAGCTGCCACCACAACTACGTGAACCGTGAGCGCTACGAGGGCATGGACCTCCTCGTCACGCGCAAGGGAGCGATCAGTGCCAGGGCTGGGGAGTACGGCATCATCCCGGGCTCCATGGGCACCGGCTCGTACATCGTCAAGGGCCTCGGGAACGAGAAGTCCTTCAACTCCGCGTCGCACGGCGCCGGCCGGCGCATGAGCCGCAACGCCGCCAAGCGCCGCTTCTCCACGAGGGACCTGGAGGAGCAGACGCAGGGAGTGGAGTGCCGCAAGGATTCCGGCGTCGTGGACGAGATCCCGGGCGCCTACAAGCCGATCGAGCAGGTCATCGACCAGCAGAGGGACCTCGTGGAGGTCGTCGCAAAGCTGAAGCAGGTCGTCTGCGTCAAGGGTTGAGGCGCGGCTGTACGGCTACTTCGCGTGCCGGACCGCGTAGATCATGACGAAGGCGACCACGTGGATGCCGAAGAGGAAGTAGCCGAGGTAGTACCAGACGTAGCGTTCGCGCTTCTTCTCCAGGGCGAGGCGGGCGCGTTCCGGGTCCCGGTCGCCGTCGTCGGTCATCACTGCTCCCGGTGGACCTTGGTGTTCGACGCCTGGGCTCGGGGGCGGACGACCAGGAGGTCGATGTTGACGTGGCTGGGGCGGGTGACCGCCCAGGTGATGGTGTCGGCCACGTCGTCGGCCGTCAGGGGGTCGGCCACACCGGCGTAGACCTTGTCGGCCTTCTCCCGGTCGCCGCCGAAGCGGGTGAGGGCGAACTCCTCCGTCCTGACCATGCCGGGGGCGACCTCGATGACCCGGACCGGCCTGCCGACGATCTCCAGGCGGAGGGTCTCGGCGAGGACATGGGCGCCGTGCTTGGCGGCGACGTAGCCACCGCCACCCTCGTAGGTGCCGTGGCCCGCGGTGGAGGAGACCACGACCACCGTGCCGTCGCCGCTGGCCTCCAGCTTGGGCAGCAGGGCCTGGATGAGGTTGAGGGTGCCGAGGACGTTCGTCTCGTACATCGTGCGCCAGTCGGCCGGGTCGCCGGTGGCGACGGGGTCGGCGCCCAGTGCCCCGCCCGCGTTGTTGACCAGGACGCCGACGGCCTTGAAGGCCGTGGCGAACTCGTCCACCGCGGCGCGGTCGGTGACGTCGAGCTGGTAGGCGGTGGCGGAGTGGCCCGCCGCGTTGATCTCCTCGGCCAGCGCCTCGATGCGGTCCTTGCGGCGGGCGGTCAGGACGACCCGGTACCCGGCGGCCGCGAGCTGCCGGGCCGTGGCGGCGCCGATGCCGCTGCTCGCACCGGTCACGACGGCGATGCGGGAGGCGGCGGACGGGGCGGCGGTGGCCATGGCTGCTCCTCGGGGCGGAGTGTGATGCGTTCGCCCCCAGCCTAGGTGAACGTCAGCCGCCGTTCCGTGGCGCCCACATGATCACGGCCATGCCCGCCAGGCAGATCAGCACGCCGGTCACGTCCCAGCGGTCGGGCCGGTAGCCGTCGGCTGCCATGCCCCACAGGATCGAGCCGGCGACGAAGATCCCGCCGTAGGCGGCGAGGACGCGGCCGAAGTGGGCGTCGGGCTGGAAGGTGGCGACGAAGCCGTACGCGCCCAGCGCGAGGACGCCGCCCGCGGCCCACATCCAGCCGCGGTGCTCGCGCACGCCCTGCCAGACCAGCCAGGCGCCGCCGATCTCGAACAGCGCGGCGACGACGAAGAGGGCGGCGGAGCGAAGGATCAGCATGGGGGCAGCCTCGCACGGAGCACTCCGCCCCCTCCGCGGGGAGGGGGCCGGGCCCGGCGGAATACTTCCGGGGCGGGGACCGTTGGGCGGGTATAGTTGAACCGTCAACAAATGGAGGGTGAGTGGCCATGCAGTTCGGGATCTTCAGCGTCGGTGACGTCACGCCGGACCCCACCACGGGGCGTACGCCGACCGAGCGCGAGCGGATCAAGGCCATGGTCGCCATCGCGCTGAAGGCCGAGGAGGCCGGCCTGGACGTCTTCGCGACCGGTGAGCACCACAACCCGCCGTTCGTGCCGTCGTCCCCGACCACCATGCTCGGCTACATAGCCGCCCGGACGGAGCGGCTGATCCTGTCCACCTCCACCACCCTGATCACCACCAACGACCCGGTGAAGATCGCCGAGGACTTCGCGATGCTCCAGCACCTGGCCGACGGCCGGGTGGACCTGATGATGGGCCGCGGCAACACCGGACCGGTCTACCCCTGGTTCGGACAGGACATCCGCCAGGGCGTCAACCTCGCCATCGAGAACTACGCCCTGCTGCACCGCCTGTGGCGCGAGGACGTCGTCGACTGGGAAGGAAAGTTCCGCACGCCGCTGCAGGGCTTCACCTCCACGCCCCGCCCGCTGGACGGCGTACCGCCCTTCGTCTGGCACGGCTCCATCCGCTCCCCGGAGATCGCCGAGCAGGCGGCGTACTACGGCGACGGCTTCTTCCACAACAACATCTTCTGGCCGGCCGACCACACCAAGCGGATGGTCGAGCTGTACCGGTCCCGGTACGCGCACTACGGGCACGGCACGCCCGAGCAGGCGATCGTCGGGCTCGGCGGCCAGGTGTTCATGCGGAGGAACTCCCAGGACGCGGTGCGCGAGTTCCGCCCCTACTTCGACAACGCCCCGGTCTACGGCCACGGGCCCTCCCTGGAGGACTTCACCTCCCAGACCCCGCTGACCGTCGGCTCCCCGCAGCAGGTCATCGAGAAGACCCTGTCCTTCCGCGAGTACGCCGGCGACTACCAGCGCCAACTGTTCCTGATGGACCACGCGGGCCTGCCCCTGAAGACCGTGCTGGAGCAGATCGACATGCTCGGCGAGGAGGTCGTTCCGGTGCTGCGCGAGGAGTTCGCCAAGGGCCGCCCGGCGGACGTGCCGGACGCGCCGAACCACGGCTCCCTGTCGGCCGCCGACCGCTCCGGGAACGAGGAAGAGGTGACCACCGCGTGAACGAGCACCGCATGAACCTCGTCGTCGTCTCGGCGGGACTGAGCGTCCCGTCCTCCACCCGGCTGCTGGCCGACCGGCTGGCGGCCGCGACCGCCGAGCACGCCGCGGTGGACACGCGCGTGATCGAACTGCGGGACCTGGCCGTGGAGATCGCGCACAACTTCACGGGCGGCTTCCCCGGCCCGGCCCTGGCGGACGCGCTGGACGCGGTCGCGGAGGCGGACGGGCTGATCGTCGTCACGCCGGTGTTCTCCGCCTCCTACAGCGGACTGTTCAAGTCCTTCTTCGACGTGCTCGGGGTACGGGACCCGAACGCGCCGGCCGGCAAGCCGGTGCTGATCGCCGCGACCGGCGGTACCGCCCGGCACTCCCTGGTCCTCGACCACGCGCTGCGCCCGCTCTTCGCGTACCTGAAGGCCGTCGTCGTCCCCACCGGCGTCTACGCCGCCTCGGAGGACTGGGGCGCCGAGGGCCTGCCCGAGCGGATCGGGCGGGCGGCGAAGGAGCTGGCGGCGCTGATGACGGGGCTGTCGGCGGTACGGCGGCCGGAGGAGATCGCCGTGCCGAAGCAGATCGCCGCGCCGGAGCAGGCCGCGCCCCCGCAGGCCGCGCCCGCGCAGGCCGGCGTTTTCACGGTCGTGCCGTTCGAGGAGCAGCTGGCCGCGCTGCGGAGGTGACACGTATCCGCTGCTCGCGCGGGCCGCGGCCGGACCGGCCCGCCGACGACGGGGACGACGGGGACGACGGGGACGACGGGTGAGAGGACGGTAGGCGGCCCGTCGCCTTGCCTCCGAGTCGGTGAGAGGCGGGTAAAAAGGGTGATCGTAGGCCCATTCGTCTCGGTCGCGGGCCCGCGTCCTTGGCAGACTGGACGGGTGCCTCAGACTGTGCTCCTCGCCGAAGACGACCGTGCCATCCGTCACGCCCTGGAGCGTGCCCTGACGCTGGAGGGCTACGACGTGACGGCGGTCGCCGACGGCGTCGAGGCACTCGCCCACGCCCACAAGAGTCCGCCGGACGTCCTCCTCCTCGACGTGATGATGCCGGGCATCGACGGACTCCAGGTCTGCCGGGTGCTGCGCGCCGAGGGCGACCGCACTCCGATCCTCATGCTCACCGCCCTGGTGGAGACCGCCGACCGGATCGCCGGCCTGGACGCCGGCGCCGACGACTACGTCGTCAAGCCGTTCGACGTCGAGGAGGTCTTCGCCCGGCTGCGCGCCCTGCTGCGCCGCACCAGCCCGGTCGCGGTGGGCGCGGGTGGCGCGGGGGACGTACCGGCGAAGGAGCCGCAGGTGCCCGAGCGGCAGATCGAGGCGGCCGGGATCCGCATGGACCTCCAGGCCCGCCGGGTGTGGCGGGGCACGCGTGAGCTGGAGCTGACCCGCACCGAGTTCGAACTCCTCGAACTGCTCGTCCGCAACGCCGGGATCGTGCTGGACCACTCCACCATCTACGACCGCATCTGGGGCTACGACTTCGGCCCCGGCTCCAAGAACCTCGCCGTCTACGTCGGCTACCTGCGCCGCAAGCTCGACGAGCCGAACGCGCCGCAGCTCATCCACACCGTCCGAGGCGTGGGCTACGTGCTCCGGGAGGACTGAGTGGGCCGTCTCGCGCGGCTGCTGGACAGACCGCGGCCCCGGCTGTCGTCGCTGCGGACCACGTTCGCGGTGTCGTTCGCCGCGGTGACCGCGGCTGTCACCGTCCTTGTCGGCATCCTGTCGTACAACTCCGCCGCCCGGCTGGTGCGGGTGGACCAGCAGTCGGTGTTCACGCAGGTCGTGCAGGACGTACGGGACGAGGTGCGGCGCTACCAGCTGATGCCCGCGGACTTCACCTCCTCCCGTCCCGGGCACGAACTGGTCCGGCCCAACCGCACCAACGTCCAGGTGCTCGGCGCCCACGGCGAGATCGTCGACCACGGCACTCCGCCGCTGCCCGTGACCGCCGGGGACAAGTCCGTCGCCGCCGCCGCCAAGGCCGGCAGGGCCGTCGAGTACAAGGACGTGCGCGTCGGGGGCGAGGTGTACCGGGTCGCGACGGTCGCCCTCGGCAGCGGCCACGGCGCCGTGCAGGTCGCCCAGGAGTTCAGCGACACGGAGGACCTGCTGCACGCGCTCCAGCAGCGCACGCTGATCCTGATGGTCGCCGTGGTGGTCGCGGCCGGTCTGTGCGGCTGGTGGCTGGCCCGCCGCATCACACGCCGGCTGGTGATCCTCACCTCAGCCGCCGAGGGCGTCGCCCGCACCCGGCGGCTCGGCGTCGAGGTGCCCGTCACCGGCTACGACGAGGTGGGCCGTCTCGGCCGCTCCTTCGACCGCATGCTGGGCCGGCTCGCCCAGTCCGAGGAGGACCAGCGCCGCCTGGTCCAGGACGCGGGCCACGAGCTGCGGACCCCGCTGACCTCCCTGCGCACCAACATCTCCCTGCTGCGCCGCATCGACGAACTGCCGCCCGCCACCCGCGAGGAACTGGTCGCCGACCTGACCCAGGAGGCCCGCGAGCTGACCGACCTGGTCAACGAACTGGTCGACCTCGCGGCCGGTCAGTCCGACACCGAGCCCGTGCAGCGGGTCGACGTCGCCGACATCGCCTGGGACGTCGCGGGACTGGCGCGTCGGCGCAGCGGACGCGACATCGTGGTCCGCTCCAGCGGCGACACCACGATCCAGGGCCGGCCGGGCATGCTCCAGCGGGCCATGTCCAACCTCGTGGAGAACGCCACCAAGTTCGACAGCGAGGGCAAGGCGCCCATCGAGATCGCCGTCGCCGGGCCCGCCCTCCCCCAAGCTCTCGGCTTCGCTCGAGCAGGGGGGACCCCCACGGGCCTGGTCCGCGTCGAGGTCCTCGACCGCGGGCCCGGTATCGCCGCGGGCGATCTGATACGTGTCTTCGACCGTTTCTACCGCGCCGCCGACGCCCGTTCCCTGCCCGGTTCCGGCCTCGGTCTGTCCATCGTCCGCGAGGTGGCTCTGGCTCATGGTGGCGCGCCGTTCGCCTTCCGCCGTGAGGGCGGCGGATCGGTGATCGGGTTCACGGCGGGAGCGGAACGGGGCCACCAGGACAGGGGCGGGACGGCGAACGGGTCCCATGGCCCGGGCCGGGACGGGGGCCGCGGGGCCTGAGACGGGACACCCGCGGGGGACGGGGACAGCCGACGGGATCCGACCTCCGGAAGGCGTGCCGCCCAGGAAGTCGTGTCGGCCGTGTGTCTGTCAGGAAGGCGTGTCGGCGTACTCCCCGGCGGGCCGGGACTCCCTGCGGCGGGTGAGGGACGGCAGGGCGGGCGGGGTGAGGAAGCCCTCGGCGCGGGCGCTGGCGAGGCCGATGCGCGGGATGTCGCTGCTCTTGGCGAACAGCAGGAAGCGGGGCTCCCAGACCGGCCGGTACTTGGCGTTGGCGCGGTACAGCGACTCGATCTGCCACCAGCGGGAGAAGAAGGTGAGCACCGAGCGCCACAGCCGCAGCACCGGCCCGGCGCCGAGCCGCGCCCCGCGTTCGAAGACCGAGCGGAACATGGCGAAGTTCAGCGACACTCGCCGCACCCCGAACTCCCCGGCGCGCAGCAGCAGTTCGACCACCATGAACTCCATCAGGCCGTTCTCGCCGTCGCGGTCGCGGCGCATCAGGTCCAGCGAAAGCCCGTGCTCGCCCCACGGGACGAAGCTCAGCAGCGCCCGCGGCACCCCGTTGGCGTCCCGGCACTCCAGCATCACGCAGCGGCCGTCGGCCGGATCGCCCAGCCGTCCCAGCGCCATGGAGAAGCCGCGCTCGGTGGCGCCGTCGCGCCAGCGGTCGGCGCGTTCGACGAGCAGGGACATCTCCTCGTCGGGGATGTCCTCGTGCCGGCGGACGCACACGGTGTAGCCGGCCCGGCGGACCCGGTTGTGGGCCTGCCGCACGACGCGCATGGCGCGGCCCTCCAGACTGAAGTCGGCGACGTCGACGACGGCCTCGTCGCCGAGTTCGAGGGCGTCCAGGCCGTGCCGGGCGTAGATCGTGCCGGCCTCCTCGCTCGCGCCCATCACGGCGGGCGTCCAGGCGTGCCGGCGTGCCTCGGCCAGCCAGGCGTCGATGGCGCCGGGCCATGCCTCCGGGTCGCCGATGGGGTCGCCGGAGGCCAGGCTGACCCCGCCGACGACGCGGTAGGCGACGGCGGCCTTGCCGGTGGGGGAGAAGATCGCGGCCTTGTCGCGGCGGAGCGCGAAGTAGCCGAGGGAGTCCCGTTCGCCGTGCCTGTCGAGCAGTTCGCGCAGCCGCTTCTCGTCCTCCTCGCCGAGCAGGGCGCGGCCGCGCGGGGAGCGGAAGCAGGCGTACAGGACGAGCAGGAACGTCGCCGCCATCGAGACGTTGATGGTGATGTCGACCCAGTGGGGCACGTGCACGGCCGGGACGCGCTCGGCGAGCGGGCCGACGCTGACGCCGCGCAGCAGGACGTAGACGATCCGCTGGGCCAGGGAGGCGCCGCCGTGTGCCTTGTTGGTGGCGTCCACCAGCAAGGTGCCGAGGCCCGCGCTGACGAGGAGGCCGCAGGCGCCGACGGCGAGGGCGAGTCTCGGGTTGGAGCGGTCGCCGACGGCGTGGAACTCGCGCCGGCCGATCAGCAGCGCGGTCACGAAGAGGCCGGTGAGCGCGGCGGAGACCCAGTTGAAGACGTGGTCGTTGAACCGGTCCTGGGTCAGCGCGAGGACGTAGAGGGCGAACAGGGGCCCGGCGAGAAGCATGTTGAACGCCCAGGCGGCCCGTTTGCGGCGCCGCATCACCACGGCGAGGAACAGCGCGAGGGCCGCGGAGACCAGGCCGGCGGTGGCCAGGTACGGAGTGAAGAACTCACCGCCGTTGTGCTCGTGGACCTCCTCGCGGAACGGCAGCGAGAGCACCGCGACGATGTTGAGCACCGCGAGCAGCCGCAGGTACCAGACGGTGGCGGCGGCGGCCCGCTCCCGTGGCCGGAGGCCCGGCGAGGGACGTGTGGAGGCGTCGGCGGCACGCTGGGCGGGAACGACGGGAGACTGCGGCTGCTGTGCGGGCATGGGTGACACGTCACCTCGGAGCGGGCCGGGCAAACCGGCGGGGACGGAACCGGCGGGGGCCAGGGGACCCAGGGGGACAGCCGGACGGACGAGCGGCCGTACGTCCATGGCGATGGCGCCGACCCTACGGTCTGTAGGGTAACGGGGCCGGGTCGGCTCCTTGTCCGTTGTGCGTACGGAAAAGGTAAGGAAAGGGAACGAAGGCGCGGGGCGGTGCGGGACCGGGGCCCGCGCGGTGGTGATCGGGGTGCGGCCGGTCCCTAGTCGGTGGGAAGCGAGGCCCGTGCGCGCCGGGCCTCGGCGGGAGCGCGGCGCGGTCCGCCGCCCGCGGCCGCGCGTCTGCGGGACGCCGTCAGCAGCCACGCCAGGTTGCCCACCGCCGCACCGGCCGCCACCGTGGCCACGATCACCCCGGCCGTGGCGAAACCGGCCCGGAACAGCCGCGGCCGCGGGTTGAGGCTGTGCAGCCCGAAGCCGCACAGCAGATAGACCCCGACGGCGGCGGCGGTGAGACTGACGACGAGCAGGGCGACGGTCGGCCCGAGCCCGCCCTGCGCGTTCTCCCCGGGCGAAGCACCGGGCCGCCCCGTAGCGCGTGCTTCCTGCATGGGTCCCCCGTCGATGGTTGAATGGCGAGCCGACCCCCTACAGTACGTAGGGCCGCTGCCGGAGGGAAACCCGTTCGGTCACCGGCCGTGCCCGACCGCAACGCCATCGTCACCTTCGGTCGTGCCCCACTGCTCCGGACGGGGTCCGCCGGACTGTGCTACCGTTTTGGTGTTGCAGTTGTGGTACCCATGAACCTATGTGCGCCTGACGGGAATGTTTCTCTCTCACAGGCGCATTATTTGTTTTCCCGGCATCTCCGGATGGGGCCTCTGCCTACAGAAGGAGAAAGTCATGGCACAGGGAACCGTGAAGTGGTTCAACGCCGAAAAGGGTTTCGGCTTCATCCAGCAGGACGGCGGCGGCCCCGACGTCTTCGCCCACTACTCGAACATCGCGACCCAGGGCTTCCGTGAGCTCCAGGAGGGTCAGCGGGTCTCGTTCGACGTCACGCAGGGCCAGAAGGGCCCGCAGGCGGAGAACATCGTCCCCGCCTGATCGCCGGGCGCGTATCTGCTCACCGGGGTCGGCACCGACATGGTGCGGACCCCGGTTTGTGCTGTTTCGAGGAAGGCAGACTCCACCGCATGTCCCGCAGACCCCAGAAGCCGAACAACCGGCGCGCCTCGTCCCGTCCGTCGTCGCCCTCGTCGCCGTCCGCGCCGAGGGAGTTCCGGCTGCCGGAGAGTACGACACCCGCTCTTCCCGCCGTCGAGGACTTCGCCGCTCTGGACATGCCCGCGGAGCTGCTGAAGACCCTCACCGCGCAGGGCGTGACCGCGCCCTTCCCCATCCAGGCCGCCACGCTCCCCAACTCCCTCGCGGGACGTGACCTCTTGGGGCGTGGGCGCACCGGCTCCGGCAAGACGCTCGCGTTCGGGCTGGCGCTCCTCGGGCGTACGGCCGGACTGCGCGCGCAGCCCAAGGCGCCCCTCGCGCTCGTGCTGGTGCCCACCCGTGAACTCGCCCAGCAGGTCACGGACGCGCTGACCCCCTACGCGGCGGCGGTCGACGTCCGGCTCGCCACCGTGGTCGGCGGGCTGTCCATCACGAAGCAGGCCGGTGCGCTGCGGCGCGGCGCCGAGGTGCTCGTGGCGACCCCCGGCCGGCTCAACGACCTCGTGGAGCGCGGGGACTGCGTACTCGACGGCGTACGCATCACCGTGCTGGACGAGGCCGACCAGATGACCGACATGGGCTTCCTGCCGCAGATCACCAAGCTGATCCAGCAGGTACGGCCCGACGGGCAGCGCATGCTCTTCTCGGCCACCCTGGACCGCAACATCGACCGCCTGGTGCAGCGGTTCCTGACCGACCCGGTGGTGCACTCCGTGGACCCGTCGGCGGGCGCGGTGACGACCATGGAGCACCACGTGCTCCACGTCCAGGACGAGAGCGACAAGAAGGCGGTCACCACGCGCATCGCGGCCCGTGACGGCCGGGTCATCCTCTTCCTCGACACCAAGAGGTCCGCCGACCGGCTGGCCAAGCGCCTCCTCGCCGTCGGTGTCCGCGCGGCGGCACTGCACGGCGGCCGCTCCCAGCCGCAGCGCAACCGCACCCTGGAGCAGTTCAAGAACGGCCAGGTCACCGCGTTGGTGGCGACGAACGTCGCGGCCCGGGGCATACACGTCGACGACCTCGACCTCGTGGTGAACGTCGATCCTCCGACCGACCACAAGGACTACGTCCACCGGGGCGGCCGCACGGCTCGCGCCGGCGGTTCCGGCAGCGTGGTCACGCTCGTCCTGCCCGACCAGAAGCGGGATGTCACCCGGCTCATGTCGGACGCGGGCATCCGCCCCCGGACGGCGAGCATCAAGTCGAGCGACGCGGAGCTGGCCACCCTCACGGGCGCCCGCGAGCCGTCCGGCGTGGCCGTCACCATCGAGATCCCCCAGCCCGCGACGCCGGCATCCGGCGCCGACCGCAAGACCGCCGCGGAACCCGGCAGGCGGCCCAGCCGCCGACGCCGGAACGGCGGCGGGAGCGGGTCGGGTCGCGGCGGTGCCGCCAGTGCGGGCGGCCGTGCCTCGGCCGGTGCGGCCGGTGGTGCCTCCGCGTCGGGGTCGGGCGGGCGCGGTGGCGCCGGCCGCCGGGCGGGAGCAGGCGCGGCCAAGGGCGGCGCCGCCGGTACGGGCGGGCGCGGTTCCTCCGCGGCCGGTGGCCGCGGTTCCGACCGCCGGACCGCGACCGGCTCGGGCTCAGGGTCCGCCTCCGGTACGCCGGCCCGCGGTTCCGGCCGCCGCCCGGCAGCCGGCGGGAACACGCGCGGCTCGTCCGGCACCGGCGGCCGGGGCTCCGAGCGCCGGGGCTCCGCCGGCTAGTACGACGCCTCCCGCCGGCCGTCGATCCCGGCGACCAGTGCCTCGACGCGGACCTCGGTCCCGCCACCGCGCGAGCGGTCACCGTGCGAGGCCGCGGTGCCCGGCCCATGCTGTATGGGAGGGGGTGCCGCGACCGAGGGAGTGGTGGGGATGCGAACCGTTGTGGACCTCACACGCTGTCAGGGCTACGCACAGTGCGTGTTCCTCGCGCCCAGGATGTTCGAGCTGCACGGCGAGGAAGGACTGCTGTACACCACGGCTGTCCCCGACGACCAGGCCGAGCGCGTGCGCCAGGCCGCGGCGGCCTGCCCGGTCCAGGCCATCCTCGTGGGCGAGGAGGTGAGCCCTGATGGCCGCCGGTGATCTCCGGGACGGCCGCATCGTCGTCGTCGGTGCGTCGCTGGCCGGGCTGAGGGCCGCGGAGACGCTGCGCGAGGAGGGCTTCACCGGCTCACTCACCGTGGTCGGGGACGAGCCCCATCCGCCCTACGACCGGCCACCACTGTCGAAGCAGGTACTGCTCGGCCAGGCGACGGCGGACACCACCGAGCTGCCGATGCGCCGGAACCCGGACGCCGAGTGGCGGCTGGGAGTTGCCGCCACCGGCCTGGACCCTCTGGAGAAGCGGGTACTGCTGGCCGACGGGGAGTCGTTGCCGTACGACCGGCTGCTGATCGCCACCGGGACCCGGGCGCGGCCCTGGCCCAATCCGGCGGAGGGCGCCCTGGACGGGGTGTTCACCCTGCGCACGCGTGAGGACGCCGCGGGACTGGCCGAGCGGCTGGCCGCCGGGCCGGAGCGGGTGCTGGTGATCGGCGCCGGCTTCACCGGCTCGGAGATCGCCTCGGCCTGCCGGGAACGGGGCATCGAGGTGACGGTCGCGGAACGCGGCCCCGCGCCGCTGGTGGGCGCCCTCGGCGGCACGCTGTCGAAACTCGCGGCCGTCATGCACCGCAACCACGGCGTGGACCTGCGCACCGGGGTGACGGTCACCGCCCTGCGCGGAAACGGCAGCTTCACCGGTGCGGACCTGTCCGACGGCACGCGTGTCGACGCGGACGTGTGCGTCGTCGCGCTGGGGGCGGTCCGCAACATCGAGTGGCTGGCGGAGTCCGGCCTGGCGGCGGGCCCGCGCGGGATCGCCTGCGACGCCGGATGCCGCGCCTTCAACATGTACGGGATCGTCACCGACGACGTCTTCGTGGCCGGCGACGTCTCCCGCTTCCCGCACCCCCTGTTCGGCTACCAGCTCCTTTCCCTGGAGCACTGGGGGAACGCGGTCGAGCAGGCCGGGGTGGCGGCCCACAACATGGTCAGTCCCGGCCCTCTGCGGCGCCCGCACCTGGCCGTCCCGACGTTCTGGTCGACCCAGTTCGGGCTCAACATCAAGTCGGTGGGCGTACCGACCTACTCCGACCACGTGGTCATCGCCCAGGGCTCCCTGGAGGCGCGCCGTCTGGCGATGGTCTACGGCTACCAGGGCCGGGTCACCGCCGCGGTCACCGTCGACATGGCCAAGTCGCTCGACTACTACCGGCACCTGATCGAGACGGCTGCTCCCTTCCCGCCCCCGCCCGGTGCGCAGGACCGTGCGATCGCGGCCGACGTCCCGATTCCGTCCGACGTGCCGGACCCGAAGGGGCTCTCCCACGGCCCCACCGTGGCGCTCACCGGCTACCTTCCCGACCGCCGGCTGACCGTGGTGTAGCCACGGGCTGACGCACGTCCCGTCCAACGACGAGGAGCCATCATGGACTCCGAGACCTTGCTGGCACGGATCACCGACTACGCCAGCCGCCCCGACCCCTACCCGCTGTACGCGGAACTCCGCGAGGCCGGAC
Source organism: Streptomyces sp. NBC_01788 (assembly GCF_035917575.1). Lineage (GTDB taxonomy): Bacteria > Actinomycetota > Actinomycetes > Streptomycetales > Streptomycetaceae > Streptomyces. The sequence continues at coordinate 4,501,705 of NZ_CP109090.1, forward strand.
CCGTGGTGCGGCAGGCGGACGGCAGCTACCTGGTCGGCACCTACCACGAGCTCTCCGCTCTGCTCCACGACCCGCGGATGAGTGTCGATCCCCGCCTCCGCGGCGAGACGACACACAAGCCGCCCTTCCTGCGGCTCGACGACCCGGAGCACCACAGGCTCCGCACCCTGGCCATGCGGCCGTTCGGACCGCCGCACAGCCCGGACCGGGTCGACGGCATGCGCGGTGAGATCGACCGGATCACCAAGGAACTGACGGAGACCTTCGAGGCCGGCCGGCAGATCGACATCGTCGACGATTTCGCCTACCCACTGCCTGTCGCGGTGATCTGCCACCTGCTGGGCGTGCCGCGCGAGGACGAGCCGCTGTTCCGGGCCTGGTCCGACGCTCTTGTCACAGCCGCCGACGTCAGGCCCGGGGAGGACACCAGCGAGGCGGACAAGGCGGGCGAGCAGGCGCGGATCGAGATGGGCGGGTACCTGGTGAACCTCGCCGAGCAGCGCCGCGGACGCCCGGGTGACGACATGCTCTCCGCCTTCGCAAACGAGCCGGATCCGGCCCTGCGGCTCACCCAGGAGGAGCTCGCGGAGACCGCCGTGCTGCTGCTGATCGCGGGGCACGAGACCACGGTCAACCTGATCACCAACGGGGTGCTCACCCTTCTGCGCCAGACCGAGCATCTGGACCGCCTGCGCGGCGACCCCGGCCTGCTGCCGCGGGCGGTGGAGGAACTGCTGCGTTACGAACCTCCGGTCCACATGCGCGAGCGCATCCCCCGCGACGACATCGACGTGGCGGGCACCGTGCTCCCCAGGGGCACGTCCGTCGTCCTCGCGCTGGCCTCGGGCAACCGCGACCCCAAACGGTTCCCCGACCCCGACCGGTTCGACCCCGCACGCCCGGACATCGAGCACCTCGGCTTCGGCGGTGGCATTCACCTGTGCTTCGGCGGCCCCCTGGCCCGTCTGGAGGCCCAGGCCGCGCTCGGCGCGCTGATCCCCCACCTGGGCGCGGCGCGCCTGGTCCAGGACCCGCCTCCCTACCGGCAGAGCGCCATGCTCCGTGGTCCGCGCCATCTGCCCGTTCAGCTCTGACCAGCTCTGACAGGACCTGTCGAGGAGGAGAACCGGCGTGAGCGTGTCCCAGGGAGCCCCTCGGGGTGTCATCCCCGCGCATCTGCTGAAAGGCCAGAAGGCACTGGTCACCGGCGCGAACTCGGGCATCGGCAAGGCGACCGCCATCGGCCTGGGACGCGCCGGAGCCGACGTGGTCGTCAACTACGTCGCCGGGCGCGAGGAGGCCGAGCAGGTGGTCGAGGAGATCGCCGGGTTCGGAGTGCGCGCGATGGCGTACGAGGCCGATGTGTCCCAGGAGGACCAGGTCGTCGCGATGGTCGAACGGATGGTCCAGGAGTTCGGGACCATCGACATCCTCGTGGCCAACGCCGGCCTGCAGCGCGACGCTTCGTTCACCGAGATGACGACGGCCCAGTGGCAGAAGGTGCTGGACGTCAACCTCACCGGTCAGTTCCTGTGCGCTCGGGAGGCGACGAAGGAGTTTCTGAGAAGGGGGGTCGTGCCCGAGGTGTCGCGAGCCGCCGGGAAGATCATCTGCATGAGCTCGGTGCACCAGCTCATCCCGTGGGCCGGGCACGTCAACTACGCGGCCTCCAAAGGCGGCGTGCAGATGATGATGGAGACGCTCGCCCAAGAGCTCGCACCCCGCAGGATCAGGGTCAACGCCGTTGCCCCGGGAGCCATCAGGACGCCCATCAACCGCAGCGCCTGGAACACTCCCGACGCCGAGAAGGATCTGCTGGGGCTGATTCCGTACGGGCGCGTCGGTGATCCGGAGGACATCGCCCACGCCGTCGTCGGGCTCGCCTCGGACCTCATGGACTACGTGGTGGGCACCACTCTCTACGTGGACGGCGGCATGACCCTCTTCCCGGGCTTCGCCACCGGCGGCTGAACCGCTTCTTGCCCTCAGTCGCGCTGCTGGTCGAGGGCGTCGTCCAGCGTGGTGGCGGCCATGATCAGCGACAGATGCGTGAAGGCCTGCGGGAAGTTGCCCAGTTGCTCGCCGCTGGGGCCGATCTCCTCGGCGAACAGGCCGACGTGGTTGGCATAGGTCTGCATCTTCTCGAAGGCATAGCGCGCCGGACGGATCCGCCCGGCGCGAGCGAGGGCGTCCACATAGAGGAAGGTGCAGAGACTGAACGTGCCTTCGGAGCCCCGCAGACCGTCCGGGGAGGCCGCGGGGTCGTAGCGGTAGACGAGACTGTCCGACACCAGCCTGCGCTCCATCGCGTCCAGGGTCGACAGCCAGCTCATCGTCCGGGGAGCCAGGAACCCGGCACGCGGAACCAGCAGCAGCGAGGCGTCGAGGACATCGCTTCCGTAGTGCTGGACGAGGGCCTGCTCCTTCTCGTTCCAGCCCCGCTCCATCACCTGTTCGAGGATCGCGTCGCGAGCCGCGGTCCACCGAGGAGCGTCGGCGGGACGGCTGTGCTCTCTCGCCAGGCGCAGTCCCCGGTCGAAGGCCACCCAGGACATCACCCGGCTGAAGGTGAAGTCCTGGCGCCCGCCACGGGTCTCCCAGATTCCCTCGTCGGGGCGGTCCCAGGAATCGGCCAGCCAGTCCAGCGCCCGTGCGACGTTCTTCCAGCCGTGGTAGCTGCCTCCCATGGCGACCTCGTGCCCCTCCGACAGGGCGTAGAGCGCCTCCCCGTAGATGTCCAGCTGGAGCTGATCGGCCGCTGCGTTCCCCACCCGCACCGGATACGAACCCCGGTAGCCCTCGAAGTGCGTAAGGACCTCTTCCGACAGCTCGGGATCCCCGTCGACGCGGTACATGATCTGCAGCGGGTCGCCGTCGACGCCCTCCCGGGCCTGGAGGCGGTCGCCCATCCAGTGCGTGAACTGCGCCGCCTCCTCGGCGAACCCCAGGTCCAGGAGGGCGCGCACGGACAGGGAGCCGTCGCGGACCCAGGTGTAGCGGTAGTCCCAGTTGCGTTCACCCCCGATCTGCTCGGGCAGACCCATGGTGGCGGCGGCGACGGGAGCACCCGTGGGGGCGTAGGTGAGCAGCTTGAGCGTGATGGCCGAGCGGTGCACCACCCCCGGCCACCGGCCGCGGTACCGGGAGTGGCGCAACCAGCCGTGCCAGAAATCCACCACGTCCCAGAACTGTTCCATCGCCCGGTCCGGGGTGACCGGCGGCGGGGTGTCGGCATCGGGCCCACCGACGGTGAACACCGCCGCGGCCACCTCACCCGGCCTCAAGGTCACCGCACCCCGCACGTCCCTGCCGTCCTGTCGCAGGGGGAAGGTGCTTTGCAGATGGGCGGTGACGTCCGGCGCGTGGAACGTGGCGGTACCGTCCCGCACATCGAGATGGTGGGTGGCACGGCCGTAGTCGAAGCGCGGACAGCACTCCAGAGTGAAGTGCACCGTGCCGCGCACCGCCCGCACGCCGCGCATCAGCACATGCCTGTCGGTGGGGGTGCCGGTGCGATCCGGCGGCATGCAGTCGAAGACCTCGCCGACTCCGTCCGGCGACATGAACCGTGTGACCAGGACCGCGGTGTCCGGGTAGTAGAGCTGCTTGTAAACGGTGTTCCGGCTCTCCGGCGCGAACAGGAAGTAGCCGCCGCGGTCGTGGTCGAGCAGGGCGGCGAAGACGGTGGGCGAGTCGAACCGGGGAGCCGCGAACCAGTCGACCACCCCCTGGGACGACACCAGAGCGGCGGTCTGCAGGTCGCCGACGAGGCCGTGGTCGGCGATGGGCGGGTAACGATCCATGGTCATCTCGCTTCCCTGATGCCACTGGTTCCACTGTCCGCCCTGTGCGACGAGGTCGCCACGGGATGCGGCACGAGGGGCGAAGGGGTGCGACGGCCGCCGTCAGGAGGTGAAAGCACCGGCACACGACGAAGAAGGGGTCCGAATACTCCACCCCATTCGCAAGAAACCCCAGCTCAGGGCCACACCAGGAAATACGGCTGGTGCCCCAGGGTTTCCTGTCGGTGTGTTCGCGCAGGAAGCGGCGCTTCTTGATCCGTCGCCTCAGATGAAGGCAAGCTCTCGGAAGGCGTTGCGCACATCGGTCAAGGGCCGCCGATCACGTGTGTAGTAGAGCTTGTTGGTCAGTAGCACGGCCCACCGTCCTTGGCCGGGTGAGATCCACATGCCGGTCCCGGTGAAGCCGTAGTGGACCCAGACATCATCGACTGGGGCAGTCCCGGGCGCGGGATGCCAGAACAGACCGCGCACGGGTGCCAAGGCGCCGGTCTGCACGGTCAGTGACGTGGCGGTCCACGCCGGGCCGAAGTCGGCTCGCTTCGGTGCGGTACTGGTGTCCAACATGTGGTGCAGGAGGCCGACCAGGTCGCCGAGGACGGTGAAGGCTCCGGCGATGCCACAGACACCGCCCAGAAGGCGTGCGGAGAAATCGTGGGCGGTTCCCTTGAGGTGGGTGTCGGTGTCCTGGTCGAGTTCAGTCGGGGCACAGCGGGCCGCCATCTCGTCGGGCAGCGGGCCGAAGCGGGTGGAGTGCATGCCCAGTGGTTGCCAGATGCGGACGGTGGCCAGCTGGTCCAAGGTCTGGCCGGAGAGGTGTTCGGCGAGGTACCCGAGGATGAGGGCAGCCCGGTCGGTGTACTCGACAGCCTCGCCTGGTGGCCGGTGGAGTTGCTCGCGCAGCACGCCTCGGCGGATGTCGGCAGCGTCGGTACCGTAGAGGTTCTTCAGCTGGGACCGCAGGGGAAGGCCGGCTGTGTGCGTCAGCAGCTGCCGGGCAGTCACGGCGCCGAGCGGATGACCGGTGACCTCCAGCCAGAAGGTGCCGAGCGGCTGGTCGAGGTCGAGGGCGCCGCCCTCCCACAGAGCGCCGATGGACGACCACACGGCCAGGATCTTGGTGAGACTGGCGGCGTCGAAGACGGTGTCTGCACGCATCGGCACGTCCGGTTCGTCGGGGTCGAGGGCTCCGGCGACGCCTTGGATGCGGATGCCATCGGCGTCACCGACGGCCCACACGGCGCCGGGGTACACCTTGTCGTGGTCTTTGCTGGTCGGCAGGTCGATCTCGGCCCAGCAGCGCTTTCCGATCGCCGTCGGCTCAGCGCCGTACCGGTCTGTGAGAACGGTGACGAGGAACAGGCCCCGCCCGCTCTCGCTGTACGGGTCCGGGAGACCTGGCTGGGGCAGCAGCGGGCAGGCGTCGCAGACCTCGATCCGCAATGCGTTCTCGTCGAGGCGGACGGACAGGAAGAGTGGGTCGGCGCCGGAGTACCGGACCGCATTCGTGACGAACTCGCTGATCACAAGCTCGGCGGTGTGCACCACGTCGGTGGTGAGCCCCGAGTCCCAGCTCTCTATCGCGTCCACGGCCTGGTGCCGAGCGGCGGTGACCGCGGTCGGTGTGGCGAGTACGGAGAGAGTGAACTGGTGCGCTTTCACGAGTTGCCTCCTGGATCGGTGTGGCTGCTCCACGCAACCGCTCCGGCGGCGGGCGGGGCCACGCTGTGTGCTGGGGCTGCATCACTTATGCAGGAGCTGCATCGCGGTCAATCACCGCTCGGCTACGCTCGGTTGAGCAGGCAGGATCGGCGACGGCAGGAGGGGCCGTGGCACAGATGGCCGAGGCGCAGAGTGAAGCGAGACGGATCGGTGAAGTGATCCGTCAGGCACGCGTGTTACAGCGGCGCTCGCAGAAGGACGTCGCCGTCGCACTGGGGTATCACCAGTCGAAGGTGAGCCGCCTGGAGAGCGGCAGGGGCACGGAGGACGTACGTGTGCTGCGCGAGATCGCGCAGGTACTGGACATTCCACCGCAACGCCTCGGCCTCGATGCCGGCCCCGCCGACCCCGGAACCGAGGACATGCGCCGCCGTACCTTCCTGGCCGCGAGCGTCGCCGCGCTTGCGGCTCCGCCGTCGTCCACCCCAGCACATCACGACCTGATCCAGGTCTTGCTGCCGGGTACGAGTCCCGCCGCCAGCGGGCATTTCTCGGGCATCGACGAGCTGCGGGAGCGGGCACGAGCTGTACGCCGGATGTTCTGCATGTGCGACTACGCGGAGCTGGAGCAGACCCTGCCGGGTCTGATCGCCGACCTGCGCCAGGCCGTCGGCGGCTCATCCGGCTCGGCGGAGGCATCCGGGTTGCTCGCGACCGCCTACCAGACGTCGGTGAGCCTGTTGCTGAAGCGAGCCGATCAGGGCAACGCCTGGCTCGCGGCCGGTCGGGCCATGGCCGAGGCGGAGCGGTCTGGGGATCCTGTCGTCCTCGCCGCCAGTGTCCGCGTTCACGCCCACGTTCTGGTGAGGGAGAAGCACTCCGCCCAGGCCGTGAACATGGTCCGCCACATAGCCGACCAGCTCACCGGCTCCTACGACCAGCGCTCGCCCCGGTACCTGGCAGCGGTCGGCCTGCTGTTGCTCCGCGGGGCGACTGCCGCCAGCAGGAACGGCGACCGCGAAACCACCCAGGACTTCCTCACCGAGGCCCAGGAGGTCGCTCGCTACGTCGCCTTCGACCGGCCGGACGCCTGGGCGAACTTCAGCCCCACCAACGTCGCTCTACACGAGGTCAGCGCGGCTGTCTCCTTCGGCGACGCGGGCATCGCTCTGCACACCGCGCGGCCCCTCATGCGGCGGCACATTCCCGTGCCCGAGAGACGGGCCGCGCTCTGGGTCGAGGTCGCCCGCGCCTACAGTCAGCAGGGCAGACTCGCCGACGGCTACCAGGCCCTGCGCATCGCCGAGAGCTGCGCGGCACAGGACGTCCGCCGCCCGGCCGTACGCGAGCTGGTCGCCGACATGGCAGCCCGCGACCGCCGCCGGGCACTGCCCGAGCTGCACCACTTCAGCCGCCAACTGGGAGTGCCCGCGTGAGTGATCAGCACGACAAGCCGTTTCTCCAGATCGTGGTCTGCGCGGCCGGGGTCGCGGCCGACGTCGGCCGGCTAATTGCGGCAGCGCACGAGCGGCACTGGGATGTCGGCGTTGTTGCTACTCCGCAAGGGCTCGGCTTTCTTGACCCAGAGGCGGTCGAAGCCCAGACCGGCCGCCCTATCCGCTCGGCCTGGCGATCACCGGGGGAGCCGCGCCCGAGTCGGCCTGCGGATGCGATCGCGGTCGCCCCGGCCACCTTCAACACGGTCAACAAGTGGGCCGCCGGGATCTCCGACAACCTCGCGCTGGGCATCCTGTGCGAAGCGCCCGCCATGGGCGTCCCGGTTGCCGTGCTGCCCTACCTGAACTCCGCCCAGGCCGCCCACCCTGCATACCGCCGGAGTCTGGATCTGCTGCGCGAGATGGGTGTCCTGATCGGCTCTTACGAGCCTCACCGGCCGAAGGCGGGCGGCGGGGCCGGTCGTTACCGCTGGGAGCAAGTGCTGGAGCTGCTTGCCCCGAGGCTGTCCGTGCGGTCGTGATCAGCGCCGAGGTGCTCGCGGCGGCGGGGGCGAGACGGTGGTTGCCTCGTGGGCCGGAGTGCTGGGTGCCCCATCGGGCCGCATTGCGCTGTGGGCCTGTGCTGGACGGGCGCGTGCGCTGGGCACGGGCTGTGCGCTGCGGCGTTGAATACGCCATGCCAAGGTCCTTGCGGGGAGCTGGCATCATCCAGGGCACATCACCCCAGCGAAATCAAAGTGCCCTGGCCGCCAGACCGCCCTCTCCGGCGTTGCAAGGGGCGAGGCCCGTAGACCCCGCCCGAAGCGCATAAAATCCCAGGTCAGGGCCACACCAGGCAGTACGGCTGATGCCCTGCCTCATGCAGCCGGTGCGAGAAGTCCTGCCACTCGTGCAGCAGCTGGTACACGTTGAAGGCGTCGCGGGGGCCGCCGCGGTCCGGGACCGTGGACCAGATGAAGGCGGCCGCGCCGACCGTTTCCTCGCCGATGTCGCGCAGGGGGTCCACCGCGGTCGTCGGGAGTTTCACGACCGCGTAGTCGGGGTGCAGGACGACCAGCTCGAGCGGCGGCACCTTGTGCAGCGGCACCCCCTCGATGCCGGTCAGCACCATGGCGGCCATCGTCTCCGGCTTGATCTTGGTGAACATGCCGCCCATGCCGAGTTCGTCGCCACCGAGTTCCTCGGGGCGCATCGAGATCGGGACGCGGGCCGCCGTCGCACCGTCGGGCGCGCCGAAATACTTGTACGTCACCCCCACCCGACCACCATTCCTGCTCCCTGCCCCCAGCAGCTCGGCCCGGCGGTCGCCCCGCCGGTCGCTCCGCTCGGACTCACCCGGTACATCCCGTGCCTGGCCTGCTTCGCTCGCTTCCTCAGCGTCGCGTCGGTGCCTTCCCCGCCGGGCACGTCGAGGACCCAGGCCGTCAGTCCCCTCGCCCAGTCCGCCACCGCGATGCATATCTCCACCCGACCGCTTTCTAGGACGCGTCGCCCCCGCCGCGCAACCCGATCATCGTGTCAGTGACCTCCCCCGCGGCCGCTCGCCGAAACGTGCGCCGAAACATCTGCCCGCGGGATCTTGGCGGCCCCGACACGACCCTTCGCTTGTTCATACGTACGCGGAGCCCAGTTTCGCAGATGGGCCGCCGGGAATCCGCGAATCCACCGCTCGTCGTACCCGGATCCGGCCGGGCCGGCCGCTCCGCCCCCGGTCCGCCGCCGTCGCTGGCCTACCCTGAACAGGTCACAGCCCACCGTATTCCGGAGAACCCCCGAGAAGTCGGAGAAGTCGCAGGTCATGAGCGAACTGCCCTATCCCTACGAAGCCCCTGTCTCGCAGGCGCTGTTCGACCGTGCGGCGGCCGTCACGCCCGGCGGCGTGAACTCGCCGGTGCGCGCCTTCCGCGCTGTGGGCGGCACGCCCCGGTTCATGGTCTCCGGCAGCGGTCCGTACCTGAAGGACGCCGACGGCCGGGAGTACGTCGACCTCGTGTGCTCCTGGGGTCCGATGATCCTCGGGCACGCGCACCCCGAGGTGATCGCCGCCGTGCAGGAGGCGGTCGCGCACGGCACCTCCTTCGGGACGCCCGGTGAGGGCGAGGTCGCGCTCGCCGAGGAGATGGTGAACCGGATCGGCCCGCTGGAGCGGGTGCGGCTGGTCTCCAGCGGCACCGAGGCCACCATGTCCGCGATCCGGCTCGCCCGCGGGTTCACCCGGCGGTCCAAGGTGATCAAGTTCGCCGGGTGCTACCACGGGCACGTCGACTCCCTCCTCGCCGCGGCCGGGTCGGGGCTCGCCACCTTCGCCCTGCCCGACACCCCCGGCGTCACCGGCGCCCAGGCCGGCGACACGATCGTGCTGCCGTACAACGACGCCGACGCTGTGCGCGCCGCCTTCGCCGCGCACCCGGGCGAGATCGCCTGCGTGATCACCGAGGCCTCGCCGGGCAACATGGGCGTGGTGCCGCCGCTGCCCGGGTTCAACCAGCAGCTCAAGGACCTCTGCGCCGCGAACGGCGCCCTGTACATCTCCGACGAGGTCATGACGGGCTTCCGCACCAGCCGCGCCGGGTGGTACGGCGTCGACGGGGTCGAGCCCGACCTGATGACCTTCGGAAAGGTGATGGGCGGCGGGTTCCCGGCCGCCGCGTTCGGCGGGCGCGCCGACGTCATGGCGCACCTCGCCCCCGCCGGGCCCGTCTACCAGGCCGGCACCCTCTCCGGGAACCCCGTCGCCACGGCCGCCGGACTCGCCCAGCTCCGCCTGCTCGACGACGCCGCGTACAGCACGGTCGACTCCGTCTCGCGGCAGATCCAGGCCATGGTCTCCGAGGCGCTGACCAAGGAGGGCGTGGCGCACACCCTGCAGAACGCCTCCAACATGTTCTCCGTGTTCTTCACGGACCGCCCGGTCCGCGACTACGAGGACGCCAAGGCGCAGGAGTCGTACCGCTTCACCGCGTTCTTCCACGCGATGCTGGCGAACGGCGTGTACCTGCCGCCGTCGTCCTTCGAGTCCTGGTTCGTCTCCACCGCGCACGACGAGACGGCACTCCAGCGGATCGCCGACGCCCTTCCGGCGGCGGCCCGTGCGGCGGCGGAGGCGACGGCATGAGCGAGACCCCCGAGAAGAACGGCCAGGACGACATCACCGTCGTCCATCTGATGCGGCACGGCGAGGTCGAGAACCCGGACGGGATCCTGTACGGACGGCTGCCCGGTTACCACCTGTCCGAGCTCGGCCGGAAGATGGCCGAGCGGGTCGCCGAGCACCTCGCCCCCCGTGACATCACCTACGTCGTCGCGTCCCCGCTGGAGCGGGCGCAGGAGACGGCGACGCCGATAGCGAAGGCGCACGGACTCGACCTGGCCACCGACGAGCGGCTGATCGAGGCGGACAACGTCTTCCAGGGCAAGACCTTCGGCATGGGCGACGGCGCGCTGCGCCGGCCCGGCAACTGGAAGCATGTGGTCAACCCGTTCAAGCCGTCCTGGGGCGAGCCGTACATCGACCAGGTGGTGCGCATGATGGGCGCGCTGAACGCGGCGAAGGACAAGGCGCGCGGGCATGAGGCGGTGCTCGTCAGCCACCAGCTGCCGATCTGGATCGTGCGCTCCTACGTCGAGCGGCGGCGGCTGTGGCACGACCCGCGCAAGCGGCAGTGCACGCTCGCCTCGCTGACGACGTTCACCTACCGGGGCGACCGGATCGTCTCCGTCGGCTACACCGAGCCGGCCCGCGATCTGGTGCCCGCCCATCTCCTCGCGGGCGCCAAGCCGGTGAAGGGGCAGGGCAAGGCGTTCGGCGCGTAAGTACGCCCCCGCCTTTGCCTTTGTCGTGAATTTCATATTGGTTCGCGGAACCCCTGCGTTCGTCACTGCCTCTGAGTGAGTGACCATCGGCGGCAGTGACGAATCGGGGATCTTTCATGCGCACCTTCTCCCGAAGGGGAATACTCGGCCTCGGCGCGGGCGCCGCGGCCGCCGCCGGGCTGGCGGGCTGCGGCTCCGTCAAGTCCCCGCACCCCGGCCGCGCCACCGGATCCCCCAGCGCGAGCACGCCCACCCCGAGCGCGCCCACGACACCTCCCGCGCGCCCCATCGGCGACGGCTCGACCTCGTTCACCGGCAAGCAGCCGCTCCAGCCGGCCGCGCCGGTTCCGCTGGAACCGGGCCAGACCCCGCCGCAGTTCGTCGTCTTCTCCTGGGACGGGGCAGGCGAGGTCGGCAACGGCCTCTTCCCGCGCTTCCTCGACCTGGCCAAGGAGCACGAGGCGCACATGACCTTCTTCCTCTCCGGGCTCTACCTGCTGCCGGAGTCGAAGAAGCGCCTGTACGACCCGCCGAACAACCCGCGCGGTGCCTCCGACATCGGCTACCTGACCGACGACCACGTCAAGGCCACGCTCACCAACGTCCACCGCGCCTGGCTCGAAGGCCACGAGATCGGCACCCACTTCAACGGCCACTTCTGCTCCGGCCACGGCACGGTCGCGAGCTGGACGCCCAAGCAGTGGCGCAGCGAGATCGACCAGGCCAAGTCCTTCGTCAAGGAGTGGCGGACCAACACCGGCTGGAGCGATCTGCCGGCCCTGCCCTTCGACTACGACAAGGAACTCGTCGGCGGCCGCACCCCCTGCCTGCTCGGGCAGAACCAACTGCTGCCCACCGCCCGCGAACTCGGCTGGCGCTACGACGCCTCCTCGCCCGGCGGCCGCCAGACGTGGCCGGACAAGCGGCTGGGCATCTGGGACCTTCCGTTGCAGCAGATACCCTTCCCCGGCCGCCGGTTCGAGGTCCTCTCGATGGACTACAACATGCTGGCCAACCAGTCCGTCAACTCCACGAACGCGCCCGCCCACAACTACCCGGGCTGGCGCAAGCAGTCCGCGCAGGCCTACATCCAGGGCTTCAAGCGGGCATACGAGACAAACCGGGCGCCGTACGTCATAGGCAACCACTTCGAGGCGTGGAACGGCGGCATCTACATGGACTCCGTCGAGGAGGCCTTCCGGCACATCGCGCGGGAGAAGGAGAAGGGTGCCGACGTGCGCATGGTCTCCTTCCGGCAGTTCGTCGACTGGATGGACGTGCAGAAGCCGGAGGTGCTCGCCAAGCTGCGCACCCTCGACGTCGGACAGCGGCCGGCGGGCGGCTGGAAGGAGTTCCTCGCGGACGCCCCCGGCGCCGGCACGCCCAGCGCGGGGGACCCCTCGAAGGCCGCCTGAAATGCGGTTTTCCGGCCGTGAGGGGGGTGCGCAAGATCCCCGGAAGGGCCATGCGAAACTTTTCACATGAGTGCCGTCAGTCGTGCCCCCCAGTGCTCGAACCGGGCGAACCGCACACCCCGTCCGCACCGCACGCGTCCGAGCCGCGTCCGTGGCCGCGCCGCCCTGCTCGCCGCCGGGAGCGCCGCGCTGGCACTCACCCTGTCCGCCTGCGGCTCCGGCGGCACCTCCGGCGGCTCGGGCAACACCAACTTCATCACCGGCGCCGACGGCATCGCGACCGTGCCGAAGGCCGACCGCAAGCCCGCCCCCGACCTGTCCGGCAGGACTCTCGAGGGCAAGCAGCTCGACATGGCCGCCTACAAGGGCAAGGTCGTCGTCCTGAACGTCTGGGGCTCCTGGTGCTCGCCGTGCCGGGCCGAGGCGCCCAACCTGGTGAAGGTGGCCAAGGACACCGCCGGCAAGGACGTGCAGTTCGTCGGCATCAACACGCGCGACACCAGCACCCAGCCGGCCCTCGCGTTCGAGAAGCAGTTCGACGTGCCGTACCCGAGCCTGTACGACCCGGCCGGCAAGCTCATGCTCCGCTTCCAGAAGGGCACCCTGAACCCGCAGATGATCCCCACCACGATCATCGTCGACCGGGACGGGAAGATCGCCGCGCGCGCCCTCCAGGCGCTCAGCGAGAACAAGCTGCGCCAGATGCTCGACCCGGTCATCGCGGAGAAGTGAGCCGCCGTGCTACTGGCCGCAGTCACTGATCCCAATCACACGGTGTCCAGCGGAGCCCTCCTGCTCGCGCTGCCCATCGCCGTACTCGGCGGGCTCGTCTCCTTCTTCTCCCCGTGCGTCCTGCCGCTCGTCCCCGGCTATCTGTCGTATGTGACAGGTGTCACCGGAACCGACCTGGCCGAGGCCCGGCGCGGACGGATGGCCGCCGGCGCCGCCCTCTTCGTCCTCGGCTTCACCGTGGTCTTCGTCTCCGGCGGGGCGCTGTTCGGCTTCTTCGGGCAGACCCTCCAGGAGTACAAGGGCACCCTGTCGAAGGTGCTGGGCGTGCTCATGATCCTCATGGGCGTCTTCTTCATGGGCCTGATGCCCTGGCTGACCCAGCGTGAGTTCCGCTTCCACACGCGTCCCACCACGGGCCTGGTGGGCGCACCCCTCCTCGGGGCCCTGTTCGGGGTCGGCTGGACCCCGTGCATCGGCCCGACCCTCGCCTCCGTGGTGGCGCTCTCCTCCGCCCAGGCCAGCGCCGGGCGCGGTGCCCTGCTGACCGTCGCCTACTGCGCCGGCCTCGGCATCCCGTTCGTGCTCACCGCGATCGCCTTCCGCAAGGCGCTGGGAGCCTTCGGCTGGGTCAAGCGCCACTATGTCTGGGTGATGCGCGTCGGCGGCACGATGATGATCGTGACCGGCGTGCTGCTGCTCACCGGCGCCTGGGACCGGCTGGTGCAGGAGATGCAGACGTGGTCCACCGGCTTCACTGTGGGGATCTGATCCATGAGCAAGACGCCAACCAGTACGACGGCCGACGAGACCCCGGCGGTGCCACCCGGCGACGAGGACCTCGGAGCCGCCGGCTCCCAGCTGTCCACCGCCCCCGCCGAGACGGCCGTCCCCGGCTCCTTCGGCGGCAACCGGGCGCCCGGACCGGCCGGCCGGCTCGCCTGGACCGGGCGGGAGGTCCTCGGCTGGGTCCGCTGGTTCTGGCGGCAGCTCACCTCCATGCGCGTCGCGCTGATGCTGCTGTTCCTGCTCTCCCTCGGCGCCGTCCCCGGTTCGCTGATCCCGCAGAGCGGCACCGACGCGATGAAGGTCGAGGCCTTCAAGCAGGCACACACCGTGCTCGCGCCGATCTACGACAAGCTCGGCCTGTTCCACGTCTACAGCTCGCCGTGGTTCTCCGCGATCTACATCCTGCTGTTCGTCTCGCTCATCGGCTGCATCGTGCCGCGCACCTGGCAGTTCGTCGGCCAGCTGCGCAGCCGCCCGCCGGGCGCCCCCAAGCGGCTGACCCGGCTGCCCGCGTACACCACCTGGCGCACCGCCGCCTCCCCCGAGGAGGTCCGCGAGAGCGCGCTGAGGATCCTCAAGCAGCGCCGCTTCCGCGCCCACCTCGCCGATGACGCCGTCGCCGCCGAGAAGGGCTATCTGCGCGAGGCCGGCAACCTCGTCTTCCACGTCGCGCTGATCGTGATGCTGATCGCCTTCGCCTGGGGCCAGTTGTACAAGACCGAGGGCAACAAGCTGATCGTCGAGGGCGACGGCTTCTCCAACACCCTCACCCAGTACGACGACTTCAAGTCCGGCAACCTCTTCAACGACGACGACCTGGTGCCCTTCAGCTTCAACCTGAAGAAGTTCACCGGCACCTACGAGCGCACCGGCCCGCAGAAGGGCACGCCGCGCGTGTACCGGGCGGACATCACCTACAGCCTGGGCGCCCACGGCAAGGAGCAGAAGGCGAGCATCTCGCCCAACCACCCGCTGGCCGTCGACGACGCCCGGGTCTACCTCGTCAGCCACGGCTACGCCCCCACCGTCACCGTCCGGGACGGCAAGGGCGACGTGGTCTACCACCAGGCCGTGCCGCTGCTGCCGGAGGACGCCAACGTCACCTCGACGGGCGCCATCAAGGTGTTCGACGGCTACAGGAACCCCGAGGGCAAGTCCGAGCAGCTCGGCTTCTCCGCGTTCTTCGTGCCGACCTTCGCCGGGGCCGGCAAGGGCACGATGTTCTCCCAGTTCCCGGCGCTGGACTTCCCCGTCCTCGCGCTGACCGGTTACCACGGCGACCTGGGCGTCAACGCGGGCGTGCCGCGGAACGTCTACCAGCTCGACACCAAGAACCCGAATCTCAAGCAGTTCAAGGACGCCAAGGGCAGGATCGTCGCCGCCCGGCTGCTGCCCGGCGAGACCATGACGCTGCCGAACGGCGCCGGCTCCATCACCTTCGACAAGGACATCAAGGAGTGGGCCGGCTTCCAGGTCGTGCAGCAGCCGGGCACCGGCTGGGCGCTCACCGGCGCGCTCGCCGCCATCGCCGGACTGGCCGGCTCCCTGTTCATCCAGCGCCGCCGCGTCTGGGTGCGCGCCGTGCGGGGCGCCGACGGCGCGACCGTCGTCGAGATGGCGGGCCTGGGCCGCAGCGAGTCCGCGAAACTCCCCGAGGAGCTCGGCGACCTGGCCGCCCTCGTCCACGACAAGGCGCCCGCACAGGCCGACGCCGACCCCGACCGGGAGCCGGACGCCGGCACCCCCGTACCCGCCGAAGGGGCTGAGGAGAAGTGACTCTCGCCGCCGCAACAGAGCTCGCCACGGCGACCAACGAAAACCTGGCCGGCCTCAGCAATACGCTGATCTACTCCGCCATGGCCGTCTACACCCTGGCCTTCTTCGCGTACATCACCGAGTGGCTCTTCGGCAGCCGCAGCAAGGTGGCCCGCACGGCCGCGGCGCTGACCGCCGAGGACGGCGCGGCCAAGGCGCAGGGCCCGGCCGTGACGGTGAAGTCCGCCGGCGGCGCCGCCGTGCTGGAGCGCCCCCAGGTGGTCGTACGGTCCGCCGTCGGTGCCCGTGACGTGCCGGACGGGCCCGGCGCGCACGGCGGCGACGAGAAGGGCGACCTGTACGGCCGGATCGCGGTGTCCCTCAGCGCCCTCGGCTTCCTCCTCGCGCTCGGTGGCGTGATCGCCCGCGCGGCCTCCGTGCAGCGGGCGCCATGGGGCAACATGTACGAGTTCAACATCACCTTCTCCACGGTCGCGGTCGGCGTCTACCTGCTGCTGCTCGCGCTGAAGAAGGACGTGCGCTGGCTCGGCCTGTTCCTGACCACCACGGTCCTGCTCGACCTCGGCCTCGCGGTCACCGTGCTCTACACGGCGAGCGACCAGCTGGTCCCCGCCCTGCACTCGTACTGGCTGTACATCCACGTCTCCACCGCGATCTTCTGCGGCGCGGTCTTCTACGTCGGCGCGGTCGGCACCCTGCTGTACCTGTTCAAGGACTCCTACGAGAGCAAGCTCGCCTCCGGCGGGAAGCCCGGCCGTTTCGCGACCTCCGTCCTGGAGCGGCTGCCGGCCTCGGCGTCCCTGGACAAGTTCTCCTACCGCATCAACGCCGCCGTCTTCCCGCTGTGGACGTTCACGATCGTCGCGGGCGCCATCTGGGCCGAGTCCGCCTGGGGCCGCTACTGGGGCTGGGACCCCAAGGAGACCTGGTCCTTCATCACCTGGGTCGCCTACGCCTGCTACCTGCACGCCCGCTCCACGGCCGGCTGGAAGGGCCGCAAGGCCGCCTACATCGCGCTGATCGCCTTCGGCTGCTGGCTGTTCAACTACTACGGCGTGAACATCTTCGTCAGCGGCAAGCACTCGTACGCGGGCGTCTGACCGGCCCCTCGGTGACACTGGTGTCATGACCGGTTCCATCGAACAGGGCATCAGCCAGATCCACGGGAACACCCACCTGCTCACCTTCCTGGTGCGGCTCCCCGGGCCCATGGAGCGGGTCTGGCCGGAGCTGACCACACCGGAGGGGCTCGCGCGCTGGTTCACCGACGTCGACGAGCTGGAACCCCGGCTCGGTGGCGCGGTCGGTCTGCGCGGCCTCGGCAGCGGGCGGATCACCGCGTGGGACGTGGACCGGGTCGCCGAGTACACCCTGGAGGGCGGCGGCCGTATCCGCTTCCACCTGGAGCGCGACGGCGTGGACGGCTCCGTGCTCCGCCTCACCCACGAGTTCCTGGGGGAGACGGAGTCGGAGTCGCGTTGGCGGACTCGCTTCGAATGCCTGATCGAGGTGGTTTCGGGCCGAGGTCCCCGTTCCACGGATCAGGACGCTCCCCGATGAAGCACCGCATCTACGCGGCGACGGCCTGTGCCCGCCCCCCGAAACCGCGCGCGCCCCACTCTGTACCCTGACCCGATCATCGCCGCACGTGCGGCAGTCGGGCCCGGTGGGTGGGAGGAAACGGTCATGGGTGCTGTTCCGGTCCTGGAGGAGCTGCGGGAGGTCTGCCAGCCGCAGGCGAAACTGGCGAGCCGCAACGGCGAGCACTGGGCGGGCCGCCTGTACATGCGGAGGGTCTCGCTGCGGTTCACCCGGCAACTGGTGCGCACCCCGGTGACCCCGGACCAGCTGACCTGGACCATGGTGGTGTGCGGAATCGCGTCCGGCGCCGCGCTGCTGATCCCGGGCCTGACCGGGGCCGTCCTGGCCGTCGTGCTGATGCAGCTGTTCCTCCTCTTCGACTGCGTGGACGGCGAGGTCGCCCGCTGGAAGGGCCAGAACAGCGCGTCCGGCATCTACGTCGACCGGCTCGGCGCCTATCTCGCGGACGCCGCCCTGATGGTGGGCGCCGGGTTCCACGCGGCCCGGTCCGGCTTCGGCGGCTGGGTGTCGCTGGGTCTGGCGACCGCACTCGGCGTGGTCCTGCTGAAGGCGTCCACCGATCTGGTCGACGTGGCGCGGGCCCGGCGCGGTCTGGCCGTCGCCGACGACGAGTCGACCCGGCCGCGCTCGCAGGGCGTGGCCACGGTGCGTCGGCTGGCCGCCGCGTTCAAGATCCACCGGGTGACCAACGGCATCGAGGCGTCCCTGCTCCTGCTGGCCGCGGCCATCGGCGACACCGTCACCGGCGGAGCCGACGTCACCCGCTGGGCGCTCATCGCGCTGGCCGCCATCACCTGGGTGATGGTCCCGGCCCACCTGCTGTCGATCCTGTCCTCGTCCCGGCTGCGCTAGTGCTGTGGCCGGAAAGGTTCGCGGGCGTCGCGAGCCGGTGAACCTTTCCGGTCGCAGCACCAGGACCCACCCGCCGCCGGGGTCGCCGGGCACCGCTCAGCTGCTCTTCGGCTCCTCGCCGTTCTCCTTGCGGCGCAGTTCCTCCTCGCGGCGGCGGAGGTCGGCCTCCCAGTTCTTCAGCAGGTCCTCGTCCTTCTTGTTCTCCTCGGCGAGGGACTGCAGGAACGTGGGGTTGTCGTCCGGGGCGACGTACTCGAGCCGCTGGTTGCGGTGCCACTGCGAGGGCGTGCGGCCGTTCGCCGGAGGGCGCCGGTCCTTGCCCGCGGCGAGCCAGGCGATCGAGCCGACGATCGGGAAGAGCAGGATGATGAAGACCCAGGCGACCTTGGGCAGGTGCTTGGCCTCGTCCTCGGGCGTGTTCAGGCAGTCGATGAAGGCGAAGATCATCAGTGCCAGCGGCACGACGTAGTACAGCAGCACCCTGAGCATGTCGAGAAGCCCCCTGAAAGCGGTGGAGGGGCCCTGCACCGGCCCCGTGACGGGGCCAGGGTAGCCGCTCGGGGATACTGGACCCCATGGCGTACGACGATCTTCGTTCCCTGCTCAGGGCGCTGGAGCGCGAGGGAGACCTCAAGCGCATCAAGGCCGAGGTCGACCCGTATCTGGAGGTCGGTGAGATCGTCGACCGGGTGCAGAAGTCGGGCGGCCCCGCACTGCTCTTCGAGAACGTGCGCGGCTCCGCGATGCCCCTGGCCATGAACGTCTTCGGAACCGACCGGCGGCTGCTGAAGGCCCTCGGCCTGAAGTCGTACGGCGAGATCTCCGAAAAGATCGGCGGGCTGCTGCGGCCCGAGCTGCCGCACGGCTTCGTGGGCGTGCGTGAGGCGTTCGGCAAGCTCGGCGCGATGACGCACGTACCGCCGAAGAAGGTGAAGTCCGACAGCGCGCCCGTGCAGGAGGTCGTCCTGCACGGCGACGACGTCGACCTCGACGCCCTGCCGGCCCTGTTCACCTGGCCGCAGGACGGCGGCTCCTTCTTCAACCTGGGACTCACCCATACCAAGGACCCGGAGAGCGGCATCCGCAACCTCGGGCTCTACCGCCTCCAGCGTCACGACAAGCGCACCATCGGCATGCACTGGCAGATCCACAAGGACAGCCGCAACCACTACCAGGTCGCCGCCCGGCGCGGCGAGCGGCTGCCGGTGGCGATCGCCTTCGGCTGCCCCCCGGCCGTCACGTACGCCTCGACCGCGCCGCTCCCCGGTGACATCGACGAGTACCTGTTCGCCGGGTTCATCGCGGGCCGGCGGATCGAGATGGTCGACTGCAAGACCGTCCCGCTCCAGGTCCCGGCGAACGCCGAGGTGGTCCTGGAGGGCTGGCTGGAGCCCGGCGAGATGCTGCCCGAGGGGCCCTTCGGCGACCACACCGGCTTCTACACCCCGCAGGAGCCCTTCCCGGCGCTGACCATCGACTGCGTGACGATGCGCAGGCGGCCCCTGCTCCAGTCGATCGTCGTGGGCCGCCCCCCGACGGAGGACGGACCGCTCGGCCGTGCCACCGAACGCTTCTTCCTCCCCCTGCTGAAGATCATCGTCCCGGACATCGTGGACTACCACCTGCCCGAGGCGGGCGGCTTCCACAACTGCGCGATCGTCTCGATCGACAAGAAGTACCCCAAGCACGCCCAGAAGGTGATGCACGCCATCTGGGGAGCACACATGATGTCTCTGACCAAGCTGATCGTGGTCGTCGACGCCGACTGCGACGTGCACGATCTGCACGAGGTCGCCTGGCGGGCCCTGGGCAACACGGACTACGCCCGCGACCTCACCGTGGTGGAAGGCCCCGTCGACCACCTCGACCACGCCTCCTACCAGCAGTTCTGGGGCGGCAAGGCGGGCATCGACGCGACGCGGAAGCTGCCCGAGGAGGGCTACACGCGCGACGGCGGGTGGCCGGAGATGGTCCTTTCGGACCCGGATACGGCGGCCCTGGTGGACCGCCGCTGGAAGGAGTACGGCCTGTGAGCTCCGCGTCCGCCGCGATCCCGCAGCCGGGACGCACCAAGGCCTTCCTGCGCCTGGTCATGATCGAGCACTCGATCTTCGCGCTGCCCTTCGCCTACATCGCCTCCCTGACCGCGATGTACGAGTGGGACAGGACCATCCACTGGGGCAGGCTGCTGCTCGTCACCGTGGCGATGGTGGGCCTGCGCACGTTCGCGATGGCCGTCAACCGGATCATCGACCGGGAGATCGACGCCCGTAACCCGCGCACCGCGCATCGCGAGCTGGTGACCGGCGCGATGTCGGTGCGGCACGCCTGGACGGGCGCGCTCGTCGCGCTCGTCGTGTTCCTCGCGGCCGCGGCCCTGCTCAACCCGCTCTGCCTGGCCCTCGCCCCCGTCGCGGTGGTCCCGATGGTCGTCTACCCCTACGGCAAGCGGTTCACGAACTTCCCGCAGGCCATCCTGGGCCTGGCCCAGGCGATGGGCCCGATCGGCGGCTGGCTGGCGATCTCCGGCAGCTGGTCCTGGGAAGCGGTGATCCTGGGCCTGGCCGTCGGCATCTGGATCGGCGGCTTCGACCTCATCTACGCCTGCCAGGACGTGGAGACCGACCGCGAGGTCGGCGTGAAGTCGGTCCCGGCCCGCTTCGGCGTCCCCGCCGCCATCCGGGGGGCACGGGCCTGCCACCTCGTCACCACCGCGCTGTTCGTCTGGTACGCCCTCGCCACCGGCGCCGGCGCCTTCTTCTGGCTGGGCCTGGTCGTCGTCGCGGGCGCCTTCGTCTACGAGCACACGATCGTCCGCCCGAACGACCTGTCCCGCCTCAACCGGGCGTTCTTCAGCGTCAACGGGTTCATCGGCATCGCCCTCTTCGTGTGCGCGCTGCTCGACCTGCTGGTGCGCGGTCTCACGGTCTGATACCTCGCAGTTTGGATCATGAGCGCCGACGGATAGGCTCGACACATGAAGCCAGGAGAAACGCGGCGGGCACCTTGGATCGTGGGGGTGTCCGGAGCGTCCGGCACGCCGTACGCGGCCGCTGTGCTGCGTGCGCTGCTCGACGCCGGACAGAGCGTCGACCTGGTGGTCAGCCGGGCCTCGCGGCTCACCCTGCTCGACGAGACCGGCATCTCCTTCCGGGACGCCCATTGGCAGGACGACCTGCGCGAATGGCTGTCCCTCGGCGCCGACGGCAAGCCCGGCACCTTCGACGTGGACCTCACGGGAGTACGGCACTGGAGCGCCGGTGACCTGGCGGCCGGACCGTCCTCGGGGTCGTACCCGGCGCAGGGCATGCTGATCGTGCCCGCCTCGACGGCCTGTGTGGCGGGCGTCGCCCTCGGGCTGTCCAAGGACCTGCTGCAACGGGCGGCGAGCGTGACCCTCAAGGAGGGCAGGCCGCTGGTCGTCGCCGTACGGGAGACCCCGCTGAACGGCCGGACGCTGCGGCACCTGGTGGCACTGGACGACGCGGGCGCCACCGTCCTGCCCGCCTCGCCCGCCTTCTACGCCGGGGCGACCCACATCCAGCACCTCGTGGACTTCGTCGCCGGCCGGGTCCTGGACGCGGTGGGCGTACCCCACGGTCTCTACCGTCGCTGGGAGGGCGAACTGGGCGGCTCCCGGCCCGCGTGAGCGCCGCGCGGCGCTCTCCAGCGGTACCAGCACAGCACCACTCGGCACTTCAGGAACTTTCTTCAGATCTCTCGTCGGATCTCTTCAGCGGAAGGCTTCGATCGCATGGACGCGGTGGACAGGCAGCTCATCCAGGCCCTGAGGGAGAACGGCCGGGCCTCGTACGCGGAGCTGGGGCGCCTCGTCGGCCTGTCGGGACCGAGCGTCACCGACCGCATCAACCGGCTGGAGGCGGCCGGTGTCATCACCGGCTACCGGGCCACCGTGGACGCCGCCTCGCTCGGTCTCGGCGTCACCGCCCTGATCGGCATCTCGCTCTCCGACGCCGCCGACCACGAGGACGTGGCGCAGCGGGTGAAGGACCTCTCCGAGATCGAGGACTGCTGGTTCATCGCCGGCGACGACTCGTTCATGCTCAAGGTGCGCGCCTCGGACGTCGACGGACTGGAGAGCATCATCCGGCGTCTGTCCGGAACCAAGGGCGTCTCCCGGACCCGTACCACCATCGTGCTGTCCACGAAGTGGGAGAACCGGGTGGGTGAGCTGCCCGAGGAGGTCTGATCCTCCGGGCGTACGGTGGTCGCAGTCTTCAGGAAAGAGGTAGGGGCATGGACGTCGGGCTCAAGCGCGAGCTGGAGGAGAAGGTCAGGACGGGCGTCCGCCTGACCCGCGAGGACGGCATCGCGCTGTACGAGTCGGACGACCTCGCGTGGCTCGGCGGCCTCGCCCACGAGGTGCGCACCCGCAAGAACGGCGACGTGGTGCACTTCAACGTCAACCGGCACCTCAACATGACGAACGTGTGCACCGCGTCCTGCGCGTACTGCTCCTTCCAGCGCAAGCCGGGCGAGAAGGACGCGTACACGATGCGCATCGAGGAGGCCGTGAAGCTGGCCAAGGCGATGGAGTCGGAGAACCTGACCGAGCTGCACATCGTCAACGGCCTGCACCCGAACCTGCCGTGGCGCTACTACCCGCGCTCCCTGCGCGAGCTGAAGGCCGCGCTGCCGGACGTGTCGCTGAAGGCGTTCACCGCCACCGAGATCCACCACTTCGAGACGATCTCCGGGCTGTCCGCCTCCGAGATCCTCGACGAGCTGATCGACGCCGGTCTCGAGTCCCTCACCGGCGGCGGCGCGGAGATCTTCGACTGGGAGGTCCGGCAGCACATCGTCGACCACCGCACCCACTGGGAGGACTGGTCGCGCATCCACCGGCTGGCGCACGAGAAGGGCCTGAAGACCCCGTGCACCATGCTCTACGGGCACATCGAGGAGCCCCGCCACCGCGTGGACCACGTGCTGCGGCTGCGTGAACTCCAGGACGAGACCGGCGGGTTCCAGGTCTTCATCCCGCTGCGCTACCAGCACGACTTCGTCGACATGCAGGACGGCAAGGTCCGCAACCGCCTCCAGGCCCATACCACCATGGCGACGGGCGCGGAGGCGCTGAAGACCTTCGCCGTCTCGCGGCTGCTCTTCGACAACGTCCCGCACGTCAAGGTGTTCTGGGTGATGCACGGCGTGCAGACCGCCCAGCTCGCGCTCCAGCACGGCGCGGACGACATGGACGGCTCCGTCGTCGAGTACAAGATCACGCACGACGCGGACAACTACGGCACCCCGAACAAGCTGACCCGCGATGACCTGCTGGACCTGATCCGCGACGCCGGCTTCCGTCCGGTGGAGCGCAACACGCGCTACGAGATCATCCGGGAGTACGACGGCCCGGACCCGGCGCGCCGCGAGTCGCCGCAGCCGATGCGGGTGTGAGCCCACGCGCGCGGGGCCTGTCGTCACATTCCCCTCCGTCCTTCGGGCAACGACGGGAAGACAGGCCCTGGCGCACCCCGTGAGGCCGCGTGCCGGGCGGGTACCCGTCCGGCGTGGCCACCACGAAGGCGCCCGAGGACGCCTACACCGCCGCGCCCTTCGTCCCCGAGCGCGCGGACCTGGCCGCCCTGCGCGAGGCGGCCGCCGGCTGCCGGGGCTGCCCGCTGCACCGGGACGCCACACAGACCGTGTTCGGCGCCGGGGACACCGGCGCCCGGGTCCTGCTCGTCGGCGAGCAGCCGGGGGACCAGGAGGACCGGCAGGGCCGGCCGTTCGTCGGGCCCGCCGGGAAGCTGCTTGACCGGGCGCTGGCCGAGGCAGGCATCGACCCGCGCGAGACGTATGTCACCAACGCGGTCAAGCACTTCAAGTTCACCCGCTCCGGGCCCGGCAAGCGCCGTATCCACAAGACGCCGAGCCTGCGCGAGGCGGTGGCTTGCGGGCCCTGGCTGGCGGCCGAACTCAGGCTGGTGGAGCCCGAGCTGATCGTGGTCCTGGGCGCGACGGCCGGCAAGGCGCTGCTCGGCTCCTCGTTCCGGGTCACCGAGGTGCGCGGAACGGTGCTGGAGGAGGAGATCCACGGGCGACGGGAGCGGCTGGTGCCGACGGTGCACCCCTCGTCCGTGCTGCGCGCGGACGACCGGGAGGGTGCCTACCGGGGGCTGCTCTCCGATCTGAAAGTGGCTGCGCGCACTCTGATGTAATAGATACGATCGCCAAATGCCCCTTACTTTCACCCTTGATCCCGCCGTCGACCCCGCCCTGCGCGACGGCATCCTCGACCTGTGGACCGATGTCACGAACGCGGGCGGAGCGGTCGGGTTCCTGCCGCCCGCGACGCGGGAGGAGATACGTCCGGAACTGGTCAGGCAGCTGCTCGCGCTGACCGAGGGCCGCGCACGGCTGCTGGTCGGCCACGACGAGGAGGGCCGGGTCGCCGCCACCGCCTTCCTGACCTTCAACACCCACCGGCTGATGACGCACTGGCTCTGGCTCTACACGGTGATGGTGCACCCGCGCCACCAGGGCCGGGGCCACGGACGGGACCTGCTGGCGGCCGCCGCGGACGCGGCCCGTGGGTTCCCCGGTATCGAAGCGATCCGGCTCACCTGCCGCGGCGGGCTCGGCCTGGAGCGGTTCTACGCCTCCTGCGGCTACAAGGAGGTCGGACGGGTGCCGGGCGCCATCCGGGTGGAGCCGGGTGACGACCGGGACGACGTGATCATGCTTCTGCCGCTGACCTGAGGCTTTACCGGTCCTTCGCACCCCCATGAGTGATCGGGCATCCGGCGTGCTTCACTGGACGGTGCCCCTTTGGGAACCTTCGGAACGGAAGAGTGGATTGAGATGCTCCGCTACACGCTGATGCGCCTCGGAATCTTCGTGGGCTGCCTCGTGGTCGTCTGGGGCCTCGTCCACTCCGGGCTCGCCCCGCGCGGCCTCGGCGGCTCCAACGGCCTGTGGATCGCCACGCTCGCCCTGGTGATCTCCGCCCCGGTCAGCTTCGTCGCCCTGCGCAAGGAGCGGGACCGGGCGTCGGTGCAGGTGGCCCAGCGGGTGGACCGCATGAAGGCGAACTTCGAGGCCAACGCGGGCCAGGAGGACCTCGCCGACGACCGGGCGCGGTCCCAGGCGCAGCCGCGGGAGCAGGCGTCCTGACGTCTGATGCGGGGAGCAGGCTCAGGGCGGCGTCCTGGCGTCTGATGTGGTCGGGGCAGGTGCCCTGGTGGCCTGATCAGGCAGGGTGGGTGTCCTGACGGCCTGATCCGGCCGGTACGGCGTCCTCGCGGCCGTCGGGCCGGTGCCCGAACCGTAGGCTTGCCGCCATGGGTGCCGTGAGGACCGGGCGGATGCCGAGGGCGGTGCGGGAGCAGCAGATGCTCGACGCCGCCGTCCAGATCTTCGGGCGACGCGGCCACACGGCCGCGTCGATGGACGAGATAGCCGAACTGGCGGGCATCTCCGAGCCGTTGGTCTATCTGTACCTGAACTCCAAGGAAGACCTCTTCACCGCCTGCATCCGCCGTGAGGCCGCCGCGCTGACCGGGGCGGTCCGCGACGGAGTCCGCCCGGGACTGTCCGCCGACCGTCAACTCTGGGAAGGGCTACGGGCGTTCTTCACACACACCGCCCGGCACCCGGAGGGCTGGGCGGTGCTGCACTTACAGGCCCGTACGCACGGCGAGCCGTTCGCGGCCGAGATCGCCGCGATGCGCGCGGAAATCGTGGCGTTCGTCGCCGAGTTGATCCTCGTCGCCGCCCGTGAGGCCCACCACGACCCCGCCCTGCCCGAGCGGGATGTCGCCGGGCTCGCCGAGGCCCTGGTCGGCGCCGCCGAGTCCCTCGCCGCCTGGGCCAACGCCACCCCGGGCGTCACGTCCCGCCAGGCGGCGGCGACCCTGATGAACTTCGCGTGGGCGGGCCTGGGCGACCTCATGGAGAACCGCCCCTGGAGCCCGCCGGTGGAGCCGGCCCGAGGACAGGGGCGGGGGTAGGGCCGGGGGTAGGGACGGGGTGCCACGAGTCCCGTGACGCGGGCTCGTCCTGCTCGACCCGGTGCGCCGAGAGACCGGTCGGGGCACAGCCCTGTTCCCGGACCGTCTCCGGACCCTTCCCGAAACCGCACGAACTCCCCATCCCGGCCCCGTACGATCCCGTATGCAACCGGCGGTAACACCCCGAGAGCGCGCACCACCGGTGAACGACCAGTGAGTGCAGCGCGTACCACCGCAGCAGAGCAGCGTGAAGCTGCAGGCACCAGGAGCCGCCATGCCCCTCTCGTACTCTTCGCCCTCGTCCCCGTCGTCCCACGGCGGTCCGGCCCCGTCACTCTCGGCGGGGTTCGACTACGACCCCGACGCGGGCCCGGCGTTCGTGGCGCCGCAGACCCGGCGGCTGGACGGCGAGGTGCGCGAGGCGTACGTACCCCCGCTGGTCCTGCCGGTGACGCACGGCTCGCTGGCCGACCTGCCGTTCGAGAACGCGAGCGCGGACCCGGGGCGACGGGTCATCAGCCGCCCCGACGCCGACGGCGGCTGGACGCATCTGACGGCCGCGCAGTTCGCCGAACAGGTAAGCGCGGTGGCCAAGGGCCTGATCGCGGAGG
The DNA here is from genome assembly GCF_035917575.1 of Streptomyces sp. NBC_01788. Lineage (GTDB taxonomy): Bacteria > Actinomycetota > Actinomycetes > Streptomycetales > Streptomycetaceae > Streptomyces. The sequence continues at coordinate 4,528,187 of NZ_CP109090.1, forward strand.
GCCTGGCACCGGGCGACCGGATCGCGGTCATGGCGCGCACACGGTACGAGTGGACCCTCCTGGACTTCGCCGCGTGGGCCGCCGGCCTGGTCACGGTCCCCGTCTACCCCACGTCCTCCCTCTTCCAGGTCCGCTCGATCCTCCAGGACTCCGGCGCGGTCGCCCTGGTGACGGAGAAGGCCCGGCAGGCGGCGGCCCTCGGCCCGGAACGTGAGCGCCTGCTGGACCTCCGGCATGTGTGGGTCATGGAGCAGGGCCACCTCGACCGCCTGGCGGAGTGCGGAGCGGGCGTACCGGACCAGGAGGTCACCGTGCGCCGGGGCGTCCTCGGGCCCGACACGCTGGCCACCCTGGTCTACACCTCGGGCACGACCGGCCGCCCCAAAGGCTGCGCGCTGAGCCACGGCAACTTCCTGGCGGAGGTCGACAACGCCATCGAGGTCCTCTACCCGGCCTTCAAGGCGAAGACGTCGGAGGAGGCCTCGACGCTCCTCTTCCTGCCCCTCTCCCACGTCTTCGGCCGGATGGTCGCGGTGGCCTGCGTCCGCGCGGGCGTCAGGCTCGGCCACGCGCCGAGCCTGAAGTCGGAGCACCTGCTGGCGGACCTGGCGAGCTTCCGGCCGACGTTCCTGCTGGCCATCCCGTACATGCTGGAGAAGGTCTACAACAACGCGCGCGCCACCGCCGAGCGCGGCGGCCGGGCCTCGTCCTTCGACCGCGCGGCCGACGTGGCCTGCCGGTACGGCGAGGCGGCCGAGGCCCGCCGGCACGGCACGGGCCCCGGACCCGGCCGCGCCCTGAAGACGGCCCGCGCCTTCTACGACGCCCTCCTCTACCGCCGTATCCGGGCCGCGCTCGGCGGCCGTCTGCGCTACCTCATCTGCGGCGGCTCCCCGCTGGGCCGCCGTCTGGCCGCGTTCTACGAGGGCGCCGGCGTCGAGGTGTACGAGGGCTACGGCCTGACCGAGTCGACGGGAGCGGCCACCGTGACGCCCCCGCAGAAACCCCGTCTGGGCACGGTCGGCTGGCCGCTGCCGGGCACACGGATACGCATCGCGGCGGACGGCGAGGTGCTGCTGGCCGGCGGCCAGGTCTTCCGCGGCTACTGGAACCCGCACGCGGGCGGGGTGGTACCGGCGACGCACGACGGCTGGTTCCCCACAGGCGACATCGGACGCCTGGACGACGACGGCTACCTGACGATCACGGGCCGCAAAAAGGAAATCCTGATCACCGCGGGCGGCAAGAACGTCGCCCCGGCCCCGCTGGAGAACTGGCTCCGCGCCCATCCGCTGATCTCCCAGTGCATGGTGCTGGGCGACCGCCGCCCCTACATCTCCGCCCTGATCACCCTGGACCCCGAAGGCATCGCCCACTGGCGGCAGATGAACGGCAAGCCGCCCGTCCCCGCCGAACTCCTCGTCGACGACCCCGGCTTGGCGGCGGTCCTGCAGCGTGCCGTGGACGAGGCGAACAAGCTCGTCTCCCGCCCCGAGTCCATTCGCCGCTTCACCGTGCTCCCCGTGGACTTCACGGAACGGGAGGGCCACCTGACCCCGTCGATGAAGCTCCGCCGGGAGGTGATCCTGCGCGACTTCGCGCGGGAGGTGGAGGGGCTGTACGCCTAGGGTCCGCTGTATTCACGGGAGCGTTCCGGGAGCGTTCGGAGGGCGTTTCGAGGGCGTTCCGAGGGTCCGGGGAAAGAGTTTCCCGGGAATTCACCGGGCGTTATGTCCAGGGTTCGGCCGCCCCGGCCGGAAAAGGCAGGAGCCCCGTCGCCTGACGGCGCGGGGCTCCTTGGGTACTGCACTCAGAACGGATACTGCGCGCGAACGCTCAGACCGGGGTGACGTTCTCCGCCTGCGGGCCCTTCGGACCCTGCGTGACGTCGAAGCTCACCTGCTGGTTCTCTTCGAGGGAGCGGAAACCGGTCGCGTTGATTGCGGAGTAGTGGACGAAAACGTCGGGGCCGCCGCCTTCCTGGGCGATGAAACCAAAGCCCTTTTCGGCGTTGAACCACTTCACGGTTCCGGTAGCCATAAGCCCTCCTTGGGCTCAAAGGGTCGCCCTGCTCCAGAACCTGCAAGTGTGATAACGAAATCGCCGCACAACTGCATACGTCTGAAAACGACCAGAGCCCGCGGTCACATGCTCCGCAGGCTCTGTACTGCAAGGGAAACCAAACTGCAACTTGCTGGCGAGCCTAGCATGTGGGCCGCCGAATGCAATAGAGGTCAAGATCACTTCACCCGGATGTTTGAAGGTTCTGGTGAGAGGTTGACGCACCGAGATCGACAGGCCCTCACAGAAGGCCGGCGGGGACTGCGCCAATCGGGGTCGTCGGGGTCGTCGGGGTCGTGGGTGGGGGTCCGGGGCGGGCCGGGTCACGAGGTGGCGGCGGGGGTGTCCGGGGCGGGCCGGCCAAGGAGTGCGGCCAAGGAGTGGTCATGACGGAGGCGGCGGGGGCGGCGGGGGGAGTGTGCCGCGCAGGGTCTAGCCTCCCGATGTGGACATTTCTCGCACCCGGCCGCGCGTCGGCCACATCCAGTTCCTCAACTGCCTGCCCCTTTACTGGGGGCTCGCGAGAACCGGCACGCTCCTCGACTTCGAGCTGACGAAGGACACCCCGGAAAAGCTCAGCGAGCGGCTCGTGCGGGGAGAACTCGACATCGGCCCGGTCACCCTCGTCGAGTTCCTCAAGAACGCGGACGATCTGGTCGCCTTCCCCGACATCGCCGTGGGCTGCGACGGCCCGGTGATGTCGTGCGTGATCGTCTCGCAGGTCCCGCTGGACCGGCTCGACGGCGCCCGGGTCGCCCTCGGGTCGACCTCCCGCACCTCCGTACGCCTCGCCCAGCTGCTGCTGGCCGAGCGGTACGGGGTCACCCCCGACTACTACACCTGCCCGCCCGACCTGAGCCTGATGATGCAGGAGGCGGAGGCGGCGGTGCTCATCGGCGACGCCGCCCTGCGCGCGAACCTCCACGACGGCCCGCGCTACGGACTCGACGTGCACGACCTCGGCCAGCTGTGGAAGGAGTGGACGGGGCTGCCGTTCGTCTTCGCGGTCTGGGCGGCCCGGCGCGACTACCTCCGGCGCGAGCCGGACATCACCGGCAAGGTGCACGAGGCCTTCCTGGCCTCCCGCAACCTCTCCCTCGAGGAGGTCGGCAAGGTCGCCGAACAGGCGGCCCGCTGGGAGGCGTTCGACCAGGAGATCCTGGAGCAGTACTTCACCACCCTCGACTTCAGCTTCGGCGCCCCGCAACTGGCCGCGGTCGCCGAGTTCGCGCGGCGCGTCGGCCCGACGACCGGCTTCCCGGCGGACGTGAAGGTGGAGCTGTTGCGGCCGTAGCGCACTACCCTGCTGTGAGGCGTACGGGGGAGGGGGAAGCGCCATGCAGCCGCTCGAAGAGGACGAGCCCGCCACCGTGGGCCCCTACCGGCTGCTCGGCCGGCTGGGCTCCGGCGGCATGGGCCGTGTCTACCTGGGCCGCAGCGCGGGCGGCCGCACGGTCGCGGTGAAGATCGTGCACCCGCACTTCGCGCTCGACGAGGAGTTCCGCGCCCGGTTCCGCCGCGAGGTCGAGGCCGCGCGCAGGGTGGGCGGCGCCTGGACCGCACCGGTCCTGGACGCCGACCCCGGGGCGCCGGTGCCATGGGTGGCCACCGCCTACGCGGCCGGCCCCTCCCTCGCCGCGGCGGTCGCGGACGCCGGCCCGCTGCCCGGGCACTCCGTACGGGCGCTGGGGGCGGGCCTGGCCGAGGCGCTGGCGGCGGTGCACGAACTGGGCCTGGTGCACCGGGACGTGAAGCCGTCCAACGTGCTGCTCACCCTCGACGGCCCCCTGTTGATCGACTTCGGCATCGCCCGTGCCACCGACGGCACCGCGTCCCTGACCTCGACCGGCGTCTCGGTCGGCTCGCCCGGCTACATGTCGCCCGAGCAGATCCTCGGCAAGGGCGTCACGGGCGCGGCCGACGTCTTCTCCCTGGGCGCGGTGCTGGTGCACGCCGCGACGGGCGAGTCCCCGTTCCGGGGCGATTCCTCGGCGGCGCTCCTTTACAAGGTCGTCCATGAGGAGCCCGAACTGGGCTCACTGAGCGGGGACTTGCGGAACCTCGCGGCAGCCTGCCTGGCCAAGGACCCCGCCGCCCGCCCCGGCACCGGCGAGGTGGCCCGCCGCCTCGCCCCCGAGGGCGCCTCCCGCCTGATCGTGGCCGGCTGGCTCCCGTCCCGCCTGGTCGAACAGGTCAGCCGCAGCGCCGTGTCGCTCCTGAACCTGGAGGCAACGGCGCCGGACCCCCCGGCCCAGCCACCGTCCGGCCCGCTGAATTTCAGCAGGATCTCGGTCCCGGGCCCGCCCCCGAAGGCCACGGACGATCCCCCGCGGCCCGCGGAGGCCGTACCCGACGGCGGGTTCGGCCCGTCCCTGCCCGGCCCTTTCCCAGGAGCCGCCACCGGCGAGCGCCCCCAGCCCACGGAGGCCGTACCCGGCGGCGGATTCAGCCCCTCCCTGCCCGGCCCTTTCCCCGGACCCGCCACCGGCGAGCGCCCGCGGCCCGCGGAAGAGGGACTCGGCGGTGGGTTCGGACCCCCACCCTCCATGCCGGTCTCGCCGCCCCCATCCCTCCCCGCGCGGGAGGAGGCGCCCCCGCAGGGGACCACCGCACCGGTCACCGCCCGCGGCCGGTTCTCCGTCACCGTGGCCGGCGGTGCGGCGCCCGGCGCCGAAGGCCGGGGCCGCCGCCTGAGCTGCACCATGGTTCTCGTGGTCGCCAGCGCGTTGGCGGTGGTGACCACCGGTTCGGTGCTGTGGCTGCTGCCGTTCCGGGACGGCAGCGAGGACAGCGCCGGCGGGACACCGCCACCGGCCGCCACCGCGAGCGGCGACCACCGCTCCACCGGACCGACCACCGCGGGCTCGCCCGTCCCCGCCCGCTACCTCGGCACCTGGGAGGGCCAGGGCACCGCCCTCGACGGCACCCTGCCCCTCGGCGACTTCCGGCTGACCGTCCACCAGGCCGCCGTGGGCCAGGAGTTGGGCAGCCTCCACCAGACGGACCAGCTCGGCGGCATCTGCGACGACGTACTCACCCTGAAGCAGGTGACGAGTACCGAGCTGGTCGCCGTCTCCCGGGGCGCGAAGACCAACCACGCGGGTTGCAACCCGGCCCCCCACACGGTCCGCCTCGCACCGGTGGGCGAGGACATCAAGTACACGGCGGACAGCGCGGCGGAGGGAAACCCGGTGGCGCGGCTGTCGAAGGTCAAGTAGCGGCGGACCAGGGCGAATCCAGTCAATCTCCCTGCCTGTGCCCCAGGGATCTTTCTCGCCTCCGCTGTCACTACTGTGTCTGCTGCAGCGAACGACAGCACACCAACCGCTCAAGCCGCAGTGCAGCACAGGGCAACACGAAGGACGGACAAGCCCTGCGGGACGTTGCCGAAGCACACAGTGCGCACCTTGGCGGCCGGACTCGCCGCGGCTCGCGGTGATCGGCGCCCACTCATTCGTGGCGAACGACGTGAAAACCCGTAGGGCTGTGGGACGTCATCGGACGAGAGCGGCAACCCGGGCTGCCACTAGTCTCCGTCAGCTGTATCAACGAATGTGGCCACAGAGGCCAACGGGGAGGAACACCAGCATGCAGACGCTAGTCACGGTCGTGCGCGAGGGCGGTGAGCCGCACGACGTCGTGGTCACCACCGACGACACGGCAACCGCCGGAGACGTTGCGGAGGCGCTGAGGGCGGCTCTCGAGCACCCGGTGCACCCGCCCGGTGAAAACCGGGGAAACGTCGTGCCGATGCCCGGCAGATCCTCTGCCTCCCTGCCCGACTACGACGCCGCGGCATCCGGGACGTTGTCGCTGTGGGCGGACGGCGTCCCCTGCGAGCAGGGCGCCCCCGCGGTCGCCGTGCTGCGCGATGGCATGCGCGTCTCCGTCGACGACTCGATAGGCCCACTTCTGCGCCGGGGCGAGCCGGTTGGTCAGTACGAGCTCAGGGTTTCAGCCGGCCCCGCGTCGGGCCGCGTGATCCGGCTGGGTGTCGGTGTGGCCACCATCGGATCGGCGCCCACCTGCTCGCTCTCGTTGCCGGATGCCGCTGTGCCGCCGGTCGCGCTACGGCTCACCATTGATGTGCGCGGCAACGCCACGCTCACCCCTGAAGGCAGCACTGGTGTGCGACTGGACAACGAGTTGGTGGGGGCCGGGACCACCTGGCCGTTCGGCGGTGTCGTACGCGTCGGCGATTCACTCGTGGTACTCGACAAGATGTCCGAGCCCGACGCACATCTGTCCCCGATGAGCGAAGGCGGCCTCGCCTACAACCGTCCCCCGCGCCTTTCTTCACTGCGCCCCCGACGGCGGCTCGTTGTGCCGGTGCCGCCCACGAAGGGAGAGCGGGCACGCTTCCAGTTCCTCATGGCGTTCATGCCCCTGCTCTTCGGGCTGGGCATGTACTTCGTCACCAAGCAGATCTACATGCTGGCGTTCTGTCTCATGAGCCCGCTGATGATGGCGGGCCAGTGGCTGAGCGAGAACCGTGAGGGCAAGAAGAAGCACAAGACCTCGCTCAGGCGATACAAGAAGGATCTCGCCGCCCATCAGGCCGAACTGGCCGTACTGGGCAAGGAGGAGCAGCGCGCTCGCCGCGAGGACACCCCCGATCCGGCTGAGATCCTGCTCTTCGCCACCGGTCCGCGCCGCCGCCTCTGGGAGCGCCGGCTCACGGACCAGGACGCGATGCAGCTGAGAGTCGGGGTCGGCAACCTGCCCTCCGACGTCGAACTCGTCCTCGCCAACGGCATCACGTCGTACGCCGAGGACGCTCCGGAGCCTCCTATCCTGCCGGATGTGCCGGTCACCCTCCCCTTCGCCCGGGTCGGGGTCGTCGGCATCGCGGGCGACCGGACCCGAGCTCTCGCCACGGCACGGTGGCTCGGCGTACAGGCCGCCGTCCTCCACAGCCCCCGGGACCTCTCGCTCGTGACGCTCGCGGCCGCCCCGGCCGCAGGAGCCGAGTGGCAGTGGACGCACTGGCTGCCCCACACCAACCCCGATCAGGGACAGGACTGCGTGGCGTTGGTCGGCTTCGACTCGGAGGGCATCACCCGCCGGGTCAACGAGCTCCTCAACGAACTGGCCCGGCGCAAGGCGGCCCGCGAGCAGAACAACATGACGGGTCAGCTGTACCCGGACCCCAACATCCTGCTGGTCCTCGACGGAGCCCGCCTTCTGCGCCGGGTAGCCGGCATGCCCCAACTGCTCACCGAAGGACCGCAGTACGGCATCCTCGCTCTGTGCATCGACGAGGACGAGCGCCTGCTGCCCGAGGAGTGCAAGGCTGTCGTGGCCTGGGCACCCGAGGCAGCGCACCACCTGAGGGTGCGCGGGTACGGTCTGGAGTCCGCCGGGGACGTCCTGGCCGACCAGGTCACTCTGGAGTGGTGCGAACTGCTCGCCCGGTCCCTCGCGCCTGTACGCGATGTCAGCCGTGACGATGCCGACAGCAGCCTGCCCACCTCCGCCCGCCTGCTGAGTCTGCTGGGGCTGTCCGATCCCACGGGCAGGGATGTGGAGCGGATCTGGAAGGCGGGTGGCTCGACCACGGCCGCGCCCATCGGCATCGCGGCAGACGGGCCGTTCGTGCTGGACATCCGGCGAGACGGTCCGCACGCACTTGTCGCGGGTACGACGGGTGCCGGTAAGTCCGAGCTTTTGCAGACGATCATCGCCTCGCTCGCCGTCGCCAACCGCCCCGACGCCCTGAACTACGTCCTCATCGACTACAAGGGCGGCAGCGCGTTCATGGACTGCGCCCGCCTGCCGCACACCGTCGGCATGGTCAGCGACCTGGACGCGCACCTGACCGAGCGGGCCCTGGCATCCCTCGCGGCCGAACTGCACCGCCGGGAAAGGATCCTTTTCGACGCGGCCGCCAAGGACATCGAGGACTACAACGACACGCGCGAGATCCGCCCCGAGCTCGAGCCGATGCCTCGGCTCGTCCTGGTCATCGACGAGTTCGCCTCGCTCGTCGCCGAACTCCCCGACTTCGTCGCGGGCCTTGTCGACATCGCTCGCCGTGGCCGTTCCCTCGGTGTGCACCTGATCCTGGCCACACAGCGGCCGGCGGGCGTGGTCAGCGCGGACATCCGCGCCAACACCAACCTGCGGATCGCGCTACGGGTGACGGACGCGTCGGAGTCCATGGACGTCATCGACGCCCCCGACTCGGGCGCCATCGCGAAGTCCAGCCCCGGACGCATGTACGTCCGCTCCGGTGCTCAGTCCCTGGTCGGCGTGCAGTCGGCGCGTATCGGTGGCCGCCGCCCCGCCACGGGCCGTACCGGCCCCAAGGCGACGCTGCTCCACCTGCCCTGGAACGCCTACGGCCGCCCGCTGCCGAAGCCGGCGGAGTCCGAAACCGACGGCACCATGGTCACGGACTTGGCGGTCCTCGTCGACGCCGTGGCTGACGGCGCGCTGCGGATGGGCGTCGGAAAGCAGCGCAGCCCGTGGCTGGAGCCGCTGGCGCAGAAGGTGACGCTGGACGAACTGGCCACCTACGGGGGTCATTCGGCTCAGAAGGAACGCGGCGAGGACGTGCCGCCCATTCCCTTCGGCCTGATCGACCTCCCGACCCAGCAGAGCCGCAGGCCCATGGTCCTCGACCTCGTGCACGGCGAGCACACGATGCTGGTGGGCGGCGCACGCTGTGGGCGCTCGACAGCCCTACGCACGCTGGCCGGCTCCCTGGCCAGCACCACCTCCCCGTACGACGTGCACGTCTACGGCATCGACTGCGGTTCCAACGCGCTGCTGCCCTTGATGCGACTGCCGCACGTCGGAGCCGTGGTCAGCCGCGACGAGCCCGACCGGGTGCGACGCCTGGTCGACCGGCTGCTGGCCGAGATCACGAGGCGTCAGCAACTGCTGGCCATGGAAGGCGCCTCCAGCGCCGCGGAACAGCGCGCGGCCGCGGCGCCCGAGGACCGGCTCCCGTGGATGGTGCTGCTCCTCGACAGCTGGGAAGGCTTCACCTCCACCTTCGAGAGCTTCAACTACGGTCAGCTGATCGAGCTGATGCAGAGGATCTTCCGTGAAGGCTCCGCGGTGGGCCTGAAAGTGGTCATGACGGCCGACCGCAGCGGCCTGAGCGGTCATGTCTCCTCCGCCTTCGCCGAGCGGCTCGTTCTTCGTTTCGCCGACCCGAACGACTACTCCACGGCGGGCCTCCAGGCTCGCGAAGTGCCCAAGAACATGCCGCCGGGCCGAGCCTTGCGCATCACCGACGTCGGTGTCGACGAGACCCAGATCGCCCTACTGGACGACGACCCGTCGGGCCAGGCCCAGGTCCGTGCGTTGCGAGCCATCGCGGAGGAGGCCGCGTCACGCCACGGCCGCTTGCCCGCAGGGCGCCGCCCCATGCGGGTGGACGCACTGCCTTCCCGGATCACGGCCTCCGAGGCGCTGGCCTTGGACCCCGACTTCGCACCTTCGTCGCCACTGTGGGCACTGCTGGGTGTCGGCGGTGACGAACTGCACCCGGTCGGTGTCGACTTGGAGGAGAACGGTCCGGGCTTCGTCATCGCAGGCCCGCCGAAGTCCGGCCGATCGACCCTGCTGACGGCGGCGACCCAGTCACTCCTGGCGGCCGGTACCCCCGTGGTCGTCGTCACGCCGCGCCGTTCGCCGCTGCGTGATCTGGAGGGGCAAGCCGGTGTCCTGGGATTCCTCAACGCCGACAGCCGAGAGGAAGACCTCGAGGAACTGGTCGAGAACCTCGAGGGAGGCCCGTACGCCGTCGTCGTCGACGACGCGGAACTCGTCTACGACACTCGGCTCGACGAGGCCCTGGAGAGCGTGATCCGCAAGGGCGGGGACGGAGGCATCGGGCTCATCGCCGCCGGGATGACGGACAGCCTTTCGGGTCAGTACCGCGGCTTCGTCACAGAGGCCCGCAAGTCCCGGAACGGCTTGCTGCTCACCCCGCAAAGCCCCTCGGACGGAGAACTGTTCGGCATCCGGCTGCCGGCGAACAGCGGCGGCGGACCGGCCGGCAGCGGGCTGTTCGTGTCGGGAGGCTCGTTCATGCCCGTCCAGGCCGTCATGAACGACTGACGACACGGCGGCGCAGCAGCCGGGACTCCGTCCGAGCCGACGGAGTCCCGGCCACCCCTCGGCGGCGGCCGGGAATTGCGGGGAAGTTGCCAAGCGTTAGTGCGCCTCATGCTTCGATCGGCGTACAACTCGTACGATGGCCTGATGGATTCGACGCAGCCGCCCCAAGAAACTCCAGATGTTCTGGTGCTGCCCACGATGACGGATCTGCCGCGAGACGAAGACGGTGCACCGCTCCTTGAAGGCACGGTCGATGTGATGCTCATTCCTCTGCGGACGGAGTCGGGCGGGGAGCAGCTCGTCGCCCTCGCCTTCTCCACCGTGGCACGCTTGGTCGACGCGCTGGGCGAGGAACAGCCGTGGGTCGCCCTCCCGGCCGACAAGATGGAGGCGGTACTGCAAGGGTCGGGCGCCGGAGCCATTCTCATGGACCCGCGACTTCCCGGCAGTGCGGGGAATCCGACAGATGGTTGATCCGAACTTCTCGGGAATCAATCCCGAAAACCTCCTGAAAACCATCAACAACCTCGTGTCGGGCAGTAAGACCCTTCACTCGGGCAAGGGCGCGTACTTCGGTCGATTCCAGAGATTCGGACTCGATACCGGCAGTCTGACTCAGATCGATCGGATCGCCTCCTGGGTCGACGACGAACTGCCCATGCTCCGCCGCCGCCAAGCACTGGCGGACGCCATGGAGTTCAAGGGAGTGGGGCCCAGGCCGACCATGGTCCAACTGCGCGAGCCGGTCTGGACGGTGCAGCAGGCGCGGACGGAGGGCGCGGATCTGGCCAAGGAAGCCGACGCGCTCGCGGGGATGTCACCCGAGGAGGCCGGCCCGGAATTCCACCGCATCGCCGAGGAACTGGCGAAGCACAAGGGTGATCCGGACTTCGCCTCGGCGTTCTACGCCAAGATGGACCCGAACCTCGTCAAGAACCTTCCCATGGCCATCGCCCTGTCCAACGCGCCGACGGCCGAGGAGGACGCCAAGACGTTCGGTGCCGCGTTCACGGCAGCGGCGAACGCCCCCAGCCCGGCACCCGGATTCAACAAGGTGCTGGATCTCTTCCACGGTGACATCCCCGAGGACGAGCCGGGGGCGGTTTTCAACCGGGCGCTGATGCAGGGTGACGACCCCGATCTGTGGGACACCGCGTGGAAGCACCTGACGAAGGCGGTCACGGACCTGGGCGACCCCAAGGCGACGTGGACAGTGCACGCGGGGCTCGTGGCCGCCGTCATTGGCGTCCAGTCCAACCTGGCGGACAAGTTCTGGGACGAGGCGGAAGAGTTCTCGAAGGCGGCCAAGGCGGCCTATGAGAAACGAATCAACGCCATGACGCCCGCCGAGCGCGCAAGGTTCAGGAAGGAGACGAGCTTCAACGCGAAGGCCTCCAAGACAGCCTCCCGTGAGGCCGAGCGTGTCTTCTCCAAATACGGTATGGGATCGCTGTCCAGGCTCATGGAGGCCTCGGTCGGGGACGGAGTCCGCTGGTGCGCTGACAAGATCCCGTTCATCAGGGCGGCGCCTGCCGGCGCCAACGCCGGATGGCTCGGAAAGATGTTCAGAGCGGGCGGGCGGGTTCCCTTGGTGGGCACACTGCTGACGGTCGGCGGTATCGCATACGACATCGAGGTCAACCACTCGGACCCGGATGTGGCCGTCGTTTCGAACGTCGCCTCTCTCGGAGCCGGAATGGCCGGTACCTGGGCCGGCGTGGCTGCTGTGGCGGCTTGCGGGGGACCGGTCGGCTGGGGCGTGGCAGCAGGCATCGTGGTCGGTGCCGGGCTTGGTTACGCTGCCTACTACGCCCTGAACACCGATACCGGTAAGAAGGCCGTGCACGCCGTCAGTCATGCGGCCTCGGAGGTCGGCAAGGGGATAGGCCACGCGGCCAAGAAGCTCGGTGGCTGGCTAGGGCTTTGAGACGGAGAATCGTTCTCGTGGGAAAAAAGAAGCGGTCGCGGGACGAGTGGACACCGCCACCGAAATCTGCCGAACGGCTGGCCGCGGAGGCCGAGTTGCGCAAACTGCGCGCGGGTGAGCGGCAGACGCCACTGCCGCAGCGACGGCTTGTCGCGGCCATCTTCCTCATGGCCGTTGCGGCCTTCGGAGCCTTCCTGGTGCTCTGGCTTCCCTCGCACTCGCTCGTGGACGACCTGCGTTCCCGAGGAGTGTCCGTCGCCGCCGACATCGTGGCCTCGCCGCGGGACAAGTTCGGCAGTCCAGGCAATATCAGGATCCGATTCGACGATCCCGAGCGCGGGGCGCAGGAGACGGCTCTCAGTGACTGGGGAGGAAGGCGTCCTGCTGGTCTCGTCGAGGGTTCCTCCGTGTCGGTGACCTATGACCCACGGGACCCGAGCAGGGTGCTGACGACAAAGTGGGTGCAGAGCCCGCCGGCCATGACGCTGCCCATGCTGGTGTCGCTGGTGCTGGCGCCGGTCTTGCTGGCAGGTGCGATCTTCCTTGCGGTACGGCGTCACACGGTGCTGAAGGCATCAAAGGCTGAAAGGTCACACGGATGACGGATTCCGAACCTCAAGTCGCGAACCCCAGAAAAGCGGACCTGGAGAAGTTGCGCCGCGACCTCGCGAGAGACGTCGAGTCCTTCACGAAGGCGCTGCAGGGGCCGACGCGGGACATCGGCGGCGACAAGGTCTGGGTCGGAAAGAACGCTCGCGCCTGGCATCGCGAACTGGAAGGCCGCCACAAGAAGCTGGGTGAAGAGGTCGGCAAGCTGCTCCCGCTTGTCGACGCTGCCATCCGTAATGAGCCCGACAAGGTCCCAGCGGCCGAGGCCCGGCTGTACCAGAAGGGCGTCTGAGCCTCCGGAGCGCGTACACGCACCACCAGTGCCCGGACCCCAGGCTGGGACGGCCTGGGGTCCGGGCACTGACAGAAAGCGGCACGAGCAAGGGCCGCCTGGGATCAGGTGGCGCGCTCGATGTTGTCGGCGCTCGTGTTGGCCGACTTGCTGGCGTCGTGCAGGGTGTCGACCCACTTCGAGAACGTCGGCTTGACTTCGTGCCAGTCCTGGCGGAACCGGTCGGCCTTAGGGCCCTTCCAGTAGCTCTCGCTGCTGCCCGTCGCCGAGTCCAGCTCCTTGATAAGCACCTGCAGATCGTGAGACTTGCGGGCGTAGAGCTTGGAGAGCTCCCGAAGCCGATGGAGATCTGCACCGCGATCCATAGCGATCCTCCCCGTTGGTTCAAAGGCAAGCGGACTGTCCGTTTGCAACAGTGGACGCTACCTCACCATCCGTGGTCCTCGTCCAGCACTGCGGGGGATGGGGCCTTCCGGTGAACGAACGGTGATGGTCCGGCCCATGGGGCCGGGCAGGACAAGTGAGGCGGCGTCAGTACGCTGGTGGCATCGGCCAGCGGGGGAGGCTGCTATGGCAAATCCTGATATTCAGGAACTCAACCGTCGCGCCGCCCAGTTGAGGTCGTTGGCCGACCACATCGACTCGCTCGTCGACACTGCCAAGAAGCACGCGACCGTGGGACCAGTGCGGCTGGGACGGCGAGCACGACGACGAGCGCGTAGCGATGATCCGCGCCCAGCCGTCTGGGACAGCGGTCCACTCGGCTACTGGGGCTGAGAGCAGCCGGACGAGCCCATCATGCCGGATCAGGTGGGCCCGGGCAGTCCACTCGTCCTGGTGAAATCGAATTCTTCCGAGGTCTGGGACGAGATCACGAACCTGCTACCGGACAGGAACGAGTGTCTGATCGATAGCGAGTGACGGTGCGCCACAGAGCCGGGAAGCACTGAAGGACCGATCAACACGATGACCACCTCCTCGCGTCGCTGGTACTGGAGTGGCCGCGGGTGGGCCTCATGCGCTTGTCATGACGCGGCTCAGAAAATCGACGTGAAACAGTCAGGTGCACGCGCTGCTTACTTGTCGCCCACCAGGGCGAAGGCGAAGGCCAGCCGACGGTCCACCCAGTCCTTCCGTACCCGGACTTCCGTGCTGCCCTCCGAGATCATTACGACCTCGTCACCGGCCCGCCACTCCAAGGAGCGGCCCTTACTCGGTGTGTCACCATCGCCGGGATTCAACAGGTCATCGACGAGGCCGTTGACGAAGCGTCCCGCCGCCCGCCCGGCGATGTCCTTCGCGCCGCCACTGGCCCACTCGTTGCGTCCGACGATCTCCGGGTGTCCTGGCTGGTCGATACGCCAGGTGTGCTTGAAGGGTCGCTTCGGAGGGATCCGCCGGAGGGTGCCGATTGCCTGCCCTTGTGCGTCTCGGACGACGTAGTGCCGCTCGCCGTTCACCTCCTGCGGCTCCTCGACGAAGCAGAGAAGACGCTGCACGTCGGGATCTTCGTACAGCGTGAAGTCCGGACGTGACGGAAGATGCGGTAGGGATGACGATCCCAAAAACGCGCATGGTGCCAGAACCGGCAGATGCTTGGAGCCCATGGGCACACGAACGGCGGGCTTGCCCGACACCGCCCGGGACCGCTTGGGTGACAGGGGGCGTTCCACCGACCCCACGACGAAACTCCAGACGCTCTGCCACGCGACAGGCTCCACCGGTGGCTCTTCCGCTGCCTTCGCCTTGCTGCCCCTGCCGAACGCCACGTGTGCCTCCAGGCCGTTCCCGTTGAAGTGCCCGCTTGACACTACCTTTAACGTTCAACAGGCCTGTGATGAGCAGCAGATTAGCCACCGAGTCTTTCCCATCCTCACTCTGAGCTGGTCAGTTGAAGGGTGAGGAGGACGGCCTGGGACTCGTGATCCGGGTGGTCGAGCCCCGTAGTTTGCGGAGGCCGCCAGGATTTGAGGGTGGCGACGGTCTGATCGACGAGGACCCGGATCGTCGCGTGGGACCGGTTCACTGCCTTCCGGCCTACGGAGAGGGCCTCCCGCCGTCCCTCAGCACGCGACGCGGACCGTGCCGTCGGCACCCCGGTGCCCCTTGTCTCCCCAGCACTTGATGCCGACCTCGACGAGGGCGTCGACGATGCCGTGTTCGCGGGTTGCACGGACGTTGTGGACGGCGCCAGGCAGGGCCGGGGAGGCCTACAGCAGTCGACCGAGGCGATCTGCGATGACCACCTGCACGTTCATACCTTGCTTCCTTCGCTTGCCGCAATAGAAACGGCCGGTCTGCGGCAGCGCGGTCGATCGACAGCAGCGTGCCGTCCAGAATCGGATATGCCTCACCGACGCGGCCCGCACCTCGTCGTCCAGGCTGGGGGCGAGGGCTGCCAAGAGTTCGACAACCTTGGTGACAAGCGGTACGCCGTTGTGGCGCCGATGTCGAACCCGGCCGCGAGGTGGGCGTACAGGTGTCTCACCCGCAGATGAGTGAGGGTTAGCAGGGCCTGGCGGTTGACGCTCAGGCGCTGCCAGCGGTAGCCGATCATACGGCGATGCCGCCGCAGCTGCTGCGTGAGGAAGCGGAGAGCTGCGCTGGACACGTCGACACCCGAGTTGTCAGTCCAACTGCCGGTACCTCAGTGCAACTTGCTGTTCATCTCTGCCTGCTTCTGCCGAGCATTCTCGACAAGTCGGTTTTCCTCTGCGGGGAATGAGTCGAACAACGCCTTCAGCCGCTTCATGCGGCCTTCGTGATCGGTGCGCCAGTTGTCAGCCTTCTTGCCGATCCAGGTTTTCGGCATCATGCTGTCCACGTTCTTCATGGCGGTGCGGATCTCGTTCACCGAGATCTCGATCGCGTTCATGTCTTGTCGGCACATGTAATCCAGCCGGTCTTCCTGAGGTAGACCCATGAGTGCGTATTTCCTTCCTGTGCATGGTGTGTGCGCCCACACCGAGCGCATAGTCGGCGGGCCCGTGGCATCCGGCGAGGCAGCTGCATCGGATCGACGCCGATGTGACCTACTCGGTGGGAATGCGCAGAACGTATGAGGAACTGCCTGCCATGACCAGACTGCCCGAGAACGCGGAGTAGGCCAGCGCAAAGGGAACTGGGCAGGGCAGCTTCGTCGCGTCGACCAAGTGACCCGGTTTGCAGACCGAATTCGATGTGGTGTTCGTGTCACGGGGCGCACTCTTGACAATCAACTCGGCTTCGCCGTGTGTCAGATGAAGTACATAAGAGTGTGTCTTGTCGTGGGTGTTGACGTAGATGCCCTCCGCGCCGTCGCCGGTCATCCAGGCCACTGGGAGTCCCGCAGTGTCGCCGGTTACCCCGGCGACACTGCGGGGCAGGGAGAGAGAATGTGCCGTACCGTCGGGGTCGAGCGCCTGGATGCCGCCAAGTGTCGGTTGAGTAGCCAGGTAGACGTGCTTGGTTCCGCTCGCCACTCGGCCCGGTAGGAAACGGGTTCCGCTCTGGTATGCGTCGGCAGGGATCTGGTAGAGGCGTGTCAGAGTGTCGCCCTTGAGGCTCCAGATGACGTCGTCGTCCGTGATCAGGATGGCGCCGTCCGCTCGCGCAGCAAAGGGCGTGGGCCCCTTGTCGGCGAAGCGGTACCGCTTCGCCTGGACGCTCCTTGGGGCCGGCTGCCCCGCCTTGCGCCCCACACCCTCTGCGCCCGCGAGTACCACTGTCTGCTGCCCACTCGAGCTCAGCTTGACGATCTGCCGGCCGCTGCCGGTTGCCAACGAGTTGTCGGGCAGGGCAACGAGCCCGTGCAGCCCATTGGTGTGTCTCTGCAGGGTCTTTAGCTTGGAGCCCTTTCTGATGGTGACGAGGTCGACGAACATCCCGTAGACCTGGTTGTCCCTGGCGATGGTGAGACCCACTGGGATGTCGCCGAACCCGTTGTACGCGGCGTCCGCGTCCGTATTGAGGAGGACAAGCGCCTGCCCCTGCTTGGGCTCCTTCCAGTCGTCACCTCTTTCACTGCATCCCGCGAGCACGAGCAGTACGGCTGAGACCGTCCCGATTGCCGGCCACCGACCGTGGCGTCCCGACTTAACCAACCCCAAGACCGAAGGCCTCCCTCATCTCCTGGTCGAACTCGCCGACCTTGCGACCGCTCTGTTGCTGAGCGCTGACCCACCAGGCGTTGAAGTCCTCGCGGTCCTGTTCACTCCTGATGACAATGTGACCTTGTGCCCACTCCGGGTGGTTCACTGGTGGCTGGACGTGCCACTCCTGGAGCTTCCCGGACCGGGCGAGGCCCTCCATCACCGGGGCCGCCATAGATGTCGAGTCGCGGAACTTTATGCCCTGATAGTTGCTCTCTGCCTTCGCCTGCTCCGCTGAATCTGAGGGGAACTGCGCGTCAGCCTGCGGCAAGCCCGTCCAGATCGCCGCCTGCGCCCACGTCTCAGTGAGTTCCACTGCCGCCCTGCCCCCTGGTAGCGGCACCGAGGCGAGCCCGGCGGCGGCGATGTCGAACCACTTTTTCTGGGCGGCGTGTTCGGCGTCAGCGAGCGCTGCCTCCTGCATGTCCACGGCGTGACCAGCGGCGGAGACTTCTCCACGCAGTTCGGCGAGCTTCTTGATGTAGGCGCCGTCGGCCCCGTCGATGCCGTGCTGGGCGGTCATGCTGATCTGGGCGTTGATGGCTTGGACGACGTTGCCGGCGATCTCCTTGTCCTTGTTTTCCAGGATCTCGCTGAGGAACGCCTTCGTGGTGGCCTGGGGCACCATGACCGTGCCGTCGCCCTTGGTGGACGCCCTGTCCTGGTCGATTCCGGTGGTGTCCGCGAAGTCCTTCACATACGTGGAGAAGACGAAGGCCAGCGCTTTCTCGATTTCCGTGTTGACCGGGTACTGCTCCTTCTCGTAGTCGCTCTTGGTCTTGTCGACGGCGTACTTGGCCGCGCCGGCATTAATAACGTTGGCCGCGGCCGTGGCCGAATCCTCGGGATGCTGAATCCGGTTACTCGTGGCAGCTGTGATCACCGCGGCGGGCCACTTGGCGTCATTGAAGTCAGTGCCGGGCGTGGCCCAGTAATCGTTGACGAGTTCTTTTGCGTGCTCGGCTCCGTCGGCCCCGGCGAGGAGATCGTGCGCGGCGTCGCCGTTTTCGCAGATGCGCTGCATAAGCGTGATCGTGGGGTCGTTGGCGTCGATGGCTTGGACCCGGTTGAAGGCTTCCTTCGAGTTCTCGCCCACATAGGAGTGCGCGAGCCCGAGCTCTTTGTACCAGGCGTTGTCAGGGTCTACGTATGCTTCGGGCGAATAGCCCATGCCGACGATCTGGCCAGGCGAATAACTCGGCCTCATGTCCATCTTGTGGGCCTTGCGCCAGTCCAGCATGGCCCCGCCGACGTGCGACAGCAGGTGCGGTTCCCATGCGTCGCCCTTCGGCCCGTACTTGAACAGCATCCCCACGGACCACATGTCGCCGCCCTCGGGATTCGTCAGTGCCTTCTCGTAGTCTGCATTGGGCGGGATCTTCGGGTTCTTGCCCTGCTGGTACTTGAAGATCTGGTTGACCCCGTCCGCGAACTTTCCGACGATCTTCTTTGACTCGTCGTTCAGTGCCACGAAGTTGTGCGTGCCGTCCTCCGTGTGCAACGCCTGGGCGACCCGAGCCGCATCCGCGATGCCACCCGCATCGGCGAAGGCCTTCAAATACTCTGGGTCATCCTTGTGATCTTGCAGTGACTGCGCGATCGCCGCGATGTCCTCTCGCGACCCCGGCGCCTTCGGGTTGTCGAGCGCCTTCTTGAGGGTGGCGGCTTCCTGCTTGGCCTCCTTGGAGCTCTCCTGGGCGACATCCTTCATGTCCCAAGGGATGTTGATGATGTTTCCATCGGGAGTGCACGTGCCGGACGCGCCGCCGGCTTCCTCCAGGTTGCGGGCCAGATCGGCGCGCTTGGACATGTCCCGGGCGTCCTGGCCGACGGCCCCCACCTGCTGAGCCAGCAGGGACAGATCGAGGCGCTGTCCCAGGACTTGAAGTTCTTGCGGATCAACGTTCCATGTTTGGACAGGACGGCTTCCAAGTCCTCGAGTCGATCCGCGAGTTTGCGTACCCGTACCGGATCCACGCCGACGTACTCCCCCACGAACGCCCCTTTTGTGTGCCCACTGTCATCGATACGCCGCAGTCAGCGGCGATGTAAACCATAAGGCGGCCTTGGGTGCCTTACTGACTCTTCACTGGCAGTTGACGAAAAAACCCGCATTTACACTTTCAGTGAGCCCTCAGAGTGCGTTGCTCCCACGCAACGGCTCTGCCTCCTGCTAGGGCAGAAGCCCGCGAGACGGTTGCGACCTCGGGTCTGAGGTTGAGGCTCAGTACGTCCTCGCACGCCGCTGCCCGGGCGTCCTGTTCGGCGATCGGGGGGTGCCGTCTTCTATTTGAGAACAGACCGTCAACGCTTCTGTCTCATGTTCGCCCATCAGCTGGTCAACGGTTGACGGACTGAATCTCCTGGACGGTGACGTCCTGGGTCGCCGCGAAGGTGCCGTCGGGAAGCTCTCCGCCGGCGCCACCGGTGCCGGTCCAGTTGATCCTCCAGGTGATGGTCGCTTTGAGGTTGTACGTTCCCTTGCCGGAGGAGCGGGTGTACTTGATTCCGCAAGGTGGCGTTTTGTTGGACTTGCCCTTGCTGTAAGGCTCACCGATCGAGTCATCGTCATTGATCGCGCACGCGCCCGAAGCGGGGTAGGTCTCAGCGTCAGCGGTCCCGGGCTGGAGTTTGAGGGAGACCGGCTTGGCTGTGGTCGTCGCCTGGATGTTGAGGCCGGCCACGTTGAGGGAGGCGGTCACCCGGACCGGCTTGAACGTGGACGGGTCAAGCCAGGCCCACGTCGGGAGGTTGACCTTGGTCACGTTCTGCGGCGCGAGGGTGACCTCGGCGTCGGGGAGCAGGATTCTGTTGAAGGCGAGTTCAGCGAGGATCTGTGGCGTGACGGCGTTCTGCACAGCTGGTGTGTCGCCGTTTTGGACCCAGAAAGGCAGCTTGCTGCAGGTGAACGCGTTCGGATCGTCGAGTCGGTTGGGATCCTGGACCGCGACCCACCAGTTGCCTTCGTTGGCCTTGTCAAGATTGAAGTTCTTGTACTTGCCATCCTTGTACATGTCCCGGAACTGGCCCGTTGCAGCCTTGGCGTAGTTGGGCTGCCCCGGGTCGTTGACGACCTCGGAGTACTGGCTCTCAACCTGGTTCTGGAAATCCTTGGCCGACACGGGTTCGTACCAACACGCCGGCGGGTTCCAATTGTCGACGGGGGCTACGTTGCCAGTCCGGATACTGTTCGCCCCGCCGACGCTGCCGGAATAGGTGATCCGTGACTCGAGCGTGTTCCCGGATCTGCTCCCCGACGTTTTCGCGCCGCCGTCGGAACCGCCCGGACCGCGCTTCGCGTAGGCCGGGCTCGAGATCAGCAGAGATGCGATGGTCAGAGCGCCGATCGCAGCCCCCGCGTGGTGCAACCTCAAGGCGTGCACTTCGCGTTCCCCCTGTCGGATACGAGTTCCGTCGTCTGCCAGACGCCGCCCTTGTTCCTCTTCAGGTGCGTGTTGTAGTAGACGTACGAGTCTTTGTCCGCAGGCGTCTTGTCGACCTTCTGCGTCTTCCTGTCCTTGTTGAACGCCTTGGTTTCATCCGTGCAGAACGTCACTCCTGCCGAGGTCTTGCTGAAGATGACCACATTGGGGTTGAAGTACCGCACAGTACCCGTGTAGGTGATTCCAGCATCCACAAAGGACTTGACCCACCTGGCGCCGCTGACGAGCGCGTTCCCCTGTCGATAGAACGCGAGAGCCGGTTCGTCGGGGTTCCCCTTGACGATCGCGTAGTTGGTAGCTGTCTGTGCGCGGCTGGCATCGGCGAGGATGGCGTCATTGGTGGGATCGCCTGTATGCCAGCTCTCAAAGTCGTCCTTGACGTCGCTGGGTAGCGCGATGTCCGGCCGATGGGGCTCGTCCGAAGCGAGGGAGCTGGGCGGTGGCGACGTCCGCGCATCGGGGGTGTCAGCGCCCGGGATCGTCTCGTTCGCCTTGGAGTTGCCGCTCCCGCCGCCACAAGCCGTGGTCAGCAGGGCTGCGGCTGCGACGAGTGCGGCAGCAACGGGCAAAGAGCGTCGCTTCACTGTGACTCCCCGTGGACAATGAGTTGGACAGAGAGTTCGACGGTATCGGTGCGACGGTTGCTTCCGCCAAGCTGGGCCCCTGTGCGTGTGGGCCAATTTTGGACGTCCTGCTACCGAGTTGCGAGGGGTCCGCGGCCTGCTCCTGCCAGTTGTGGCGGTGGTGTCAGTGCGTCATGTCACCTCTGTCTCGCGGGCGTTGCCGCGGTCAGGGGAAGCGATGCTCGCTGCCTGGGGGAGATCGTTGCATGACCGATCCGCTCCCTTGTGAGCAATTCGTGCAGGCATGGTGCGTGCTCGGTGGTCGCGGGCCGGGTGTGAGTCGAGGCTCCGGAGGGGCACTGTGGCAACGGATTCGCGGTCGCACACTCGGTTGGGTGTAGTTCTGTCGTATCCCATGGGGGCGTGCTCGTGATTGAGTTGCAGGCGGACAGCGGCAAGTCGCCTGTGGCCCACGGGGCCTGACTTGCCTTGAGGGGCTTATGTGCTGCTGATACCGTGCGATGGCTTGACACTCGCCCCCGCGCCGGATAGTCGCGACATCGCCCGGATCGCTGGTGAAGTGTCCGGGTTTGCAGCCCAGGCGAAGAGCTTGGCAGACGACATCTTGGGTGTACGGGGAGCTGTTGCGTGAAGATCCAGGAGCGTACGGGGGCGGGCGCGGGACGTGCCGCGGCTCCGGCTCAGCCGATGGTCGGTGACCGGCTTCCCATGGCGCCTCGCGAGCGCAAACCGGCCCTGGCTGCCCTGGCGGTGCTGCTCATCCTGGTGGGCGCCCTGGGCGCCACGATGCTCGTGCTGCAGGTCGGGCACCGTATCGAGGTCGTCAAGGTGACGCAGGACATCCCGGCCGGAGAGTCCGTCACCTCCAATGAAGTGACCTCGGTGATGGTGGCCGCCGACGACTCCATCAATTACGTCCGGTGGTCCCAACTGGGCACCCTGAAGACCCTCAAGGCCAGGACCACCATCTACAAGGGCACGGTCGTGGTGGGGGAGATGTTCGGCGCGAAGAGCAGCCTGCCGGACGGCAAGGCCCTCGTCGGTGTCGCACTCAAGGAGGGCCAGTACCCGACGGGCATCAAGAACGGCGACATCGTCGCCGTCTACCGCGTCGGCGACCACGCGTCGAGCTCCAACTCCACTAGCGGCGCGACGGGTTCTTCCGCTAACGGTGGCAACCTCATCGTGGACAAGGCGCGTGTCAGCTCCAAGGGCGACAACAGCGGCTCCGCCGTGAGCAGCGGCAACATGTCGCTCACCCTCCTCGTCGACCAGTCCGACGCCGCCGCCGTGGCCCAGGCCGCGGCCGCGAATTCCGTCGCCGTCGTCGTCGTTCCCGGCAACTGAGGGCGGCCGCGTACTCATGGCCCTCATCGCACTGGCCGCCGACAAGGGTTCGCCCGGCGTCACCACCGCCGCCGTCGCACTGGCCGCCGTCTGGCCGCGGCGCGTGCTGCTCGCCGAGACGGACCCGGCGGGCGGCGACCTCGTCTACCGCAGCTCCGCCGCGCACGGCGGGCCGCTCAACCCGAACGTCGGCATGCTGTCCATCGCCGCGACCGCGCGCCGTGGGCTGGTGCCCGACCAACTCTGGGATCATGTACAGCCGTTGAGTGGCGGCCTGGAGGTTCTTGTCGGACTCGGCATCTCCGAGCAGGCCGCCGGTCTCGCCGGGCTGTGGCCCACCCTGGGTCATGCCTTCGCCTCGCTCGCGGACTCCCCGAACTCGCCCGCCGACGTCATCGCCGACTGCGGCCGGATCAGCGGCGACACCCCCGCCGTGGAACTCTTCCCGCACGCCTCCCTCGTTCTGCTGATCTCGCGCACCGAGCCGGAGGCCATCGCCCGCGTCCGCGACCGCGCCGCCGCGCTGTCCGCCAAGCTGCACGGCGGCCCGCGCGGTGCCGCCAGCCTGGCCACGCCGGTGATCGGCGTCGTCCTGGTCGCCGACACGGGCACCGCGGGCAAGGTCTCCGGCCAGGTCAACGACATGCTCGTGCACGCTCAGACCGGTGCCCGCGTCGTCGGCACCATCGCCGACGACCCTGCGGGCGCGGGCCAGTTGGCCGGACGCAGGCGCGGCCGCCTCGACAAGTCCCTGCTGATCCGCTCGGCCCGCAAGGTCACCGCGGACCTGTATCAGCAGTACGGCGCCGCCTGGGCCGTATCCGCACAGGCGCAGCAAGCCCACCAGGTCCAGCAAGCCCACCAGGTCCAGCAGGCCAACCAAGCTCAGCAGACCCATCTCGACCAGCAGGCACCCCAGGCCCAGCAGCCACCCCAGGCCCAGCTAGCCCCCCAGACCCCCCAGCCCTACCGCCCCCACGCGAACGGTCAGTCAGGAGCCGGGCGATGACCGCTGTCGACCACCAACTGGTCAAGCGGTTCAGGCAGGACGCCGGTGACCGCATCGCCGAGCAGCGCCGCCTCGACCAGGTCAACGGCGTCACGCCGATGTCCGGCGAGGACGAGCGCCAGTACGCCCGCGCGGTCATAGCGCAGATACTGGAGGAGTACGCCCGCGCCGAGATCAACGCGGGCCGCACGCCGCTGGACGCCGAGACCGAGGAGCAGTACGCGGCCGCCGTGCACGCGGCGCTGTTCGGCGTCGGCCGGCTCCAGCCGCTGCTCGACGACCCGCAGGTCGAGAACATCGACATCAACGGCTGCGACCAGGTGTTCGTCGGATACGCCGACGGGCGCGAGGTCACGGGAGAGCCGGTCGCCGAGACCGACGAGGAGCTGATCGAGCTCATCCAGGTGCTCGGCGCCTACTCGGGTCTGTCGTCACGCCCCTTCGACTCCGCCAACCCGCAGCTCGACCTGCGGCTGCCGGACGGTTCGCGGCTGTCGGCCGTCATGGACGTGACCCGCCGGCCCGCGCTGTCCATCCGCCGGGCCCGGATGGGCAAGGTGTTCATCTCCGACCTGGTCGGCAACGGCACGCTCGCGCCGGAGCTGGGGCACTTCCTTGCCTGCGCGGTCCGCGCCCGCAAGAACATCATGATCGCGGGCGCGACGAACGCCGGGAAGACGACGCTGCTGCGTGCCCTCGCCAACGAGATCCCGCCGCACGAACGGCTCATCACGGTCGAGCGGGCACTGGAGCTGGGCCTCGACGCGTTCCCCGAACTGCACCCGAACGTCGTGGCGTTCGAGGAGCGGCTGCCCAACTCGGAGGGCCAAGGGATTATTTCCATGGCGGAGCTGGTGCGCCGGTCCCTCCGTATGAACCCCTCCCGCGTCATCGTCGGCGAGGTGCTCGGCGACGAGATCGTGACCATGCTGAACGCGATGTCGCAGGGCAACGACGGTTCGCTGTCCACGATCCACGCCAACGGCTCCAGCGAGGTCTTCAACCGCATCTCCACCTACGCGTTGCAGGCGACCGAGCGGCTGCCCATCGAGGCCAGCCAGATGCTGATCGCGGGCGCGGTGAACTTCGTCGTCTTCATCCAGCGGCGCAACAACTTCCAGACCGGTGGCCGGCTTCAGCGCAGTGTGACCTCGGTCCGCGAGGTCAACGGCGTCGACGGCCGGGTGCTGTCCAGCGAGGTGTTCGCCGAGACGCCCGACGGCCGGGTCGTGCCGCACGCGCCCATAGCCTGCCTGGAGGACCTCATGGCGCACGGTTACCAGCCCCACGGAAACTGGGGGTGACCATGACGCTTGCCGCACTGGCCCCGCTCGGCTCCATGGGGGGCCTGTTCTCCGCCACGGTCCTGTACTCGATCGTTTCCGGCGTCGCCGTCGGCGGCGGTCTCGCGCTGTTGATCGTCGCCGTACGCGGACTGCCCGCCAAGCCCGAGCACGAGAAGCAGCGGGCGAGCCGGCGGGCGAGCGAACTGCTCCGCTTCGCCGGGCGGCGCGGCTCCCTCGCCGCCCTCGTCGGCCTCGCGGTCCTCGTGCTCACCCGTTGGGCGGTCGCCGGAATCGCGGCCGGTGTCCTCGTCTTCTTCTGGGACCGCCTCTTCGGCGGCGCGGCGGAGGAGCGGGCCGCCATGCGCCGGGTGGAGGCCCTGGCCTCCTGGACGGAGTCGCTGCGCGACACGATCGCCGGCGCGGTCGGCCTGGAGCAGGCCATCCCGGCCTCGGCGCGCGCCGCCGCGCCCGTCCTGCGCCCCCATCTGGACGCCCTGGTCGACCGGTTGCGCGCCCGCACTCCGTTGCCCGACGCGCTGCAACTGCTCGCCGACGAGATCGACGACGCCTCCGCCGACATCATCGTCGCCGCGCTCATCCTCAACGCCCGGCTGCGCGGCCCCGGTCTGCGCCAGGTCCTCGGCGCGCTGGCCAAGTCGGCGCGCGAGGAGGTCGACATGCGCCAGCGTGTGATGGCTCAACGGGCCTCGACCCGGCGCTCGGTGCAGATCGTCGTCGCCGTCTCCGTGGCCTTCGTGCTCGGACTGTCCATCTTCAACCGTGAGTTCGTGTCGCCGTACGGCACACCGATCGGCCAGCTCGTCCTCGCGCTGGTCTGCGGTCTGTTCGCGCTCGGCTTCTGGTGGCTGCGCAAGCTGTCCACGATCGAGACGCCCGAACGCTTCCTGGTGCGGGACGAGGCGGCGGTGCAGTTCGTCCGGCCGCGCACGCCCGCCCAGCAGGAGGAAGGGGTACGCCGGTGAACCTGACGATGCCGGTCGTGGTCGGCGCGGTCCTCGGCCTCGGTGTCTACGCCCTCGTACGCGCCCTGATGCCGTCCAGGCGGAGCGCGGTCGCGCAGGTCGCGCGGATCGACGCTATGCGGGCGCGGGGAGCGGCGTACGAGACGCGGCACCAGGCGCGGGAGGAGACGGGGCGCCTCGGTGCGGTCCGTGCCCAAGTCGGTGCGCGCATCGCGGAGTTCTACCTTCAGCAGGGGTGGGAGCAGCGCTCGTTGCGGGCTGATCTCGCCGTGCTGGAGCGCAGCTGGGAGAGGTTCCTGGCGACGAAGGTGCTGCTGTCGGTGGCAGGGCTGTTCTTCGGGCCCCTGCTGTTCGCCGTGGTCTACACGATGGGCCTCGGGCGCAGCCCGGTCATCCCGGTCTGGATGGCGCTGTTGTGCGCGGCGCTGTTCTTCTTCCTGCCCGATCTGGAGATCCGGCGGGACGCGGCCGACAAGCGCCGTGACCTGCGCCGGGTCATCGGCGCGTATCTGGACCTGGTGTCCATGAGCCTGGCCGGGGGCCGCGGTCTGCCGGAGGCGTTGATGGCGGCGGCCGAGGTGTCCGACGGCTGGGCGAACCAGCGGATCCGCAACGCCCTGGCCGACGCCCGCATCACCGGCATCAGCCAGTGGCAGGCGCTCGGGCAGCTCGGCGAGGAGCTGGGCGTGGAGGAGCTGAAGGACCTTTCGGCTTCCCTGGCCCTGGTCGCCGACGACGGCGCGAAGGTGCGCGAGTCGCTCGCCTCGCGGGCCGAGACCATGCGCCACCGCGAGTTGGCCGAGATCGAGGGCAGCGCGGGCGAGAAGTCCCAGTCGATGCTCGTGGCCCAGCTGCTGCTGTGCGCGGGCTTCCTGGTGTTCCTGATCTATCCGGCGGCGATGCGGGTGTTCCAGGTGTGAGCGCCGTCCCCGCCGAACCCTGCCAACTGTCCTGACTTCGAGAGGAAACCACTGTCATGAACGGACGAGACTTCCACACCGGGATTCCGGCCGTGGACTTCCTGGTCACCTTCCTGGGCGGCCGTGTGCAGCGCGCCCGCTCCGGCGAACTGGACCGCGGTGCCTCCGCGGTCGAGTGGGTCATCATCTCCGCGGTCGTCGTGGCGATCGTCGGCGTGGTGGCCGCCATCATCAACTCCGCGCTGAGCGAGGGCGCCAACAAGGTGGGCAACTGCATCAAGGGCGCGGACGCGGGCAAGACCTGCTGATCGCACGTACGACGAGCGTACGACGGGGAAGTACAACGGGGTGGACGGGGATGCTGGCGGACGTGGGCGGACGGGTGCGACGCGCGGTGGGCCGCAGGGTGCGGGCCGCGCGTGAGGCGGCGGCGACCCGCGGCGACTCCGGGATGACCGCGATCGAGTTCGTGCTGCTCACCCCCGTACTGTTCTTCATGATCTTCGCGACGGTGCAGTTCGCGCTGTACTTCTTCGCCGACCACGTCGCCCAGGCGGCGGCCCAGGCCGGCGCCCGCAAGGCCCGTGCCACGGCCGACGAGCAGCCCGGCGCCTGGCGGGGCGAGGCCCGCGACGTCGTCGACGTCTACATCCGGCAACTGGGCCCACAGTTGGTGCTGTCGCCGGACGTGAGGATGCTGCAACCGGAGCAGAACACCGTGGGCGTGGAGATCTCGGCACGGATCCCGACGGTTTTCCCGGGCCTGAATCTGACGGTGCACGCGCAGTCGTCGGGCCCGGTGGAGAGGTTCGTGCGGGATGGCGGGAACTAGATGAACCGCTCTGTTCGGAGGTCTCTTCCCTCCGCCCGTGACGACAGCGGTCTGTCGACCGTGGAGGTCGTGATCCTCGCCCCGGTGATGATTCTGTTCATCCTGGTGCTGGTGGCCTTCGGCCAACTCGTCGAAGGGCGGGGCGCGGTCGACGGTGCGGCACGGGACGCGGCACGCGCGGGGTCCATCCAGAAGGACCACGCGACGGCCATGTCCGAGGCGCGCAGGGCGGCGGAGGCGGACCTGGCCGACGTCTGCTCGGGGCCGGTCTCCGTGGTGCAGACGAGTGCGGGCTTCGCCCCCGACTCCCTGTTCACGGTCGAGGTCAGCTGCCAGGTGCGCGGCCTGGCGTCGCTGGGCCTGAACATCCCGACGAGGCTGTCCGCGAGCTTCAGCTCGCCGCTGGATCCCTTCCGGAGGTCGGCGTGAGCGTGAGCGCCTCTGCCGCGGACCGCGCGCGCACCTGGTGGTCCACCCGAGGGACGGCACTGGACGACCGCGGTTCGGGTGCCGGCGCGGTCATCATCTTCGCGCTGGTGTTCCTCGCCCTGTCCGCCTTCGTCATCGACGGCGGCCTGTCCATCTCCAAGCGCGAACGGGCCGCGGACATAGCGGAACAGGCGGCCCGCTACGCCGCCCAGGACATCGACCGCGAGGCCCTCTACGACAACGAGGGCGGCCCCGCCCCGATCAACTACGAGAACTGCGACGCCCGCGTGAAGGCCTTCGCCCGCGAGATGAGCATGACGGGCGCCGACATCGCCGCGAGCCACTGCGTGGCTGCCGACGCCGACCAGGTCCAGGTCGAGATCCAGCTGACCTACTCGCCCGTCTTCACCGGCATGTTCTACGGAGGCAGCGTGACCGTCCACGGCCGGTCAGTGGCCCGGAACGAGGTGGGGTGACGCATCCATGAGCGTGGCCGACCCCTTGCACACGCTCGCCGACTCGCTCACCTGGACGGAGTGACCGACAAGCGGCCAGGCGACGGCGGCGGTCATCATGGAACGACGAGCCGGCGGAGCAGATGGCCGACAACATCGCGAAGACGCGCTCACTCTGACGATTTGAGGGCGTTGAGGAAGCCGGCGAAGGCGGCGGCCGGGAAGGAGAGGGTGGCCCGGGCCGGGTCCTTTGAGTCGCGGACGGCTATGTGGGTGGGGTGGTGGGCGATCTCTATGCAGGCGTTGCCGTCGCCGCTGCCGGAGTAGGAAGACTTCCGCCACGTCTCGTGAGTGCTCACCGTGTTCCTCACAGTTCCTTGGCCAGCCTGTGGACGAAGTCACGTGAACGTTCGGGTTCGAGTGACACCGCCTCCACTCTACGGAAGAGAGTTCGGAATACGCCGAGAGGTGCTTCGGAGTCGACGAAGACCGTGCCATGTGGGCCGTCGCGTACAACCGTGTCCAGCTTCGGCACGCTGCCGCCGGCGTACACCATGGCGGCCGTGATGTCGGCGAAGTCGTCCAGCTCGAAAGGGATGACGCGCACCGTGAGGTGGTCCGCTTCGGAGAGTTCCAGGATGCGGTTGAGCTGGGCCCGGCACGCGGCGCGCCCGCCGACCTTGATGCGAAGCGCGGCTTCGTGGACCAGTGCTTCGTAGGGGATCGGCTGGTTGCCCGTGATGATGGCCCGCCGTCGCATTCGGTGATCGACGCGCAACTGAACGTCGGCCTCCGAGATTTCGGGGATCCGGCGAGAGAAGAGAGCCCGTGCGTAGTCCTCGGTCTGGAGAAGTCCTGGGACGTGCAGGAAATCCACGTCCCACCGGAAGGTGGCATGGTGCTCGAGCTCGGAGAGATCCAGGAACGACGTGGGGAGGACACCTCGGTACTCCTCCCACCAGCCGCGTGTGCGGTCGGTTGCCATGACCGCGAGCGCGTCGGCCAACTCCTCGTCCGTGCAGGCGTAATAGGCGACGAGTCGTCGTAGCCGCTGCTCGCTCACGCCGGAGATGGCGGACTCGATCTGGCTGATCTGGACGGAGTTCACTCCGAGCAGCGCGGCTGCCTCGCGTGCGCTGAGGCCTGCTGCGTCCCGGAGCCTGCGCAGTTCTACGGCCAGACGCATCTGTCGTGCTGTCGGCTCGCGTCTGGTCCCCATCGGTTGCTCCTTCGGCCAACGCGTCTGGAAGTGCGACTCGTTCGGGCGTCAGATTACGCGATCGACTTGCCTCAGGTTAAATCTAAGGTCTACCGTCGGTGACGCGATGCACACAGTGCGGTTATCCGCGGTCCCGGAAGCGCACCGCTCCGCCCTGCCACGACGGCTGCGGCAAGGCCACCGCCCGCCACCGCGGCGTCACCTCAACCCGCCTCACGTCACTGGAGTGACCCATGCCCGAAAACGAGCCGTGGGAGTACACCCTGTACATCCCGAACGACCCCCGCGCGGTCACCATCTCCCGCCGGACTCTCCGGCTGATCCTCACGATGCACGGCCTCATCCGCCTCGTCGACACAGCCGAGTTGCTGGCGACGGAGCTGGTCTCCAACGCCGTACGGCACACGAAGGGGCCCGCCGGCCTGCGCGTGCGCTGGTCGGCGGGCGTGCTCCGGATCGGGGCGTGGGACACCGATCCCGCGCCGCCCGAGCCTCCGGCGCGGTGGGAGCAGGTCGCCGACCTGGAGGAAGGGCGCGGGCTTGCCCTGGTCCGGGCCTGCGCCGACCTGTGGGGCTGGCAGCCACTGTCCAGGGAGGGCAACCGGGGCAAGTACGTGTGGTGTGACCTGGTCGCGGCGTAGCTCGTTGATCACATCGGATGGAAAGGAGAGCGGATGGTCAGCTCGCCGCACGAAGGTCTGCATCAGATCTGTCAGAAGGACCCTGCGGGTTTCACGCGCACACTTCAGCGTGTATTGCACATCCCGATTCCCGAGCCGCGCGACTTCGCTGTCCTCAACGCGGACCTGACGGAAATCGAGCCGGTAGAGCGACGCGTGGATACTCTGCTGCGTGCGGAGACGGACGAGGGGACGTACCTTCTGGTCGTCGAGTCCCAGGGCAAGCGGGACGAGGACAAACGCGGAAGCTGGGCCTACTACCTCAGTTACTTGTACGCGAAGTACCGCTGGGAGCCGGTTCTGATCGTCCTGACTCAGAGCAGGTCCACGGCACGCTGGGCGACGCGGCCGATCCGCCTGGGTCTGCCTGGCTGGCACTCGCTCACCGTG
Source organism: Streptomyces sp. NBC_01788 (assembly GCF_035917575.1). Lineage (GTDB taxonomy): Bacteria > Actinomycetota > Actinomycetes > Streptomycetales > Streptomycetaceae > Streptomyces. The sequence goes on from NZ_CP109090.1 coordinate 4,558,856, forward strand.
CGACCGCTGGTGCTGAGCCCGGAGAACGTGCCTCTCATCGTCGACGAGGTCGAGGCTCAGCGGGATGTCTTTCTCGCGGCGTTCTCGGCGATGACGCATGGTAAGGGCCAGGGTGCCGCTGCCATACTGAAACCGCTGGCGGCAGCCCTGGCGGCCACCGACACCGACAGCGCGGGAATGCTCGCGCAGTTCGTCGAGTCGTGCCTGGTCGATGCCCAGGCAAAGCAGATCTGGAAGGAGCTGATGATGCCGGTCAACTACTTCTTCCGGCACGAGGTCGCCGAGAAGGTACGGGAACAGGCTCGCGAGGAGGGTATCGAGGAGGGCGTCGAGAAGGAGCGTGCGTCGATGGTCCTCCGGATCCTCGACTGGCGTGGCATCCCTGTGCCGGACTCCGCACGCGATCGGGTGAAGTCCTGCTCCGACCTGGACCAGCTCGAGGTCTGGGCCCAGCGGGCCGTCCACGCCACGAGTGCGGAGGAACTGTTCGTGGTCAGCGGTTGACCGACTGGATCTCCTGGACGTTCATGTCCTGGGTCGTCTCGAAGGTGCCGTCGGGGAGCTCGCCGCCGCTACCGTCGGAGCCGCGCCAGGTGATCTGCCAGGTGATGGACGCCTTGAGGCGGTACGGCCGGCCGTTCGTGGCGCGGAGGTATCTGACGCCGCACGGTGGTGTCTTGTCCGCGTTGCCCTTCGCGTACGGGGTGCCGATTGAACCGTCCTCGTTGATCGTGCAGTCTCCGGAGGGCGGGTAGGTCTCGGCGTCCTCCGTGCCAGGGGTGAGGTGGAGGGCAACCGGTTTGGCCGTGGTCTCGGCCCACAGGACGGTGTTCGGGAGTTCGGCCCTGACCTTGACCTCCTTGAAGGTGCCCTTGTCCAGCCAGGCCCAGGTCGGGAGGTTCACCGTGGACTTCGCCTGCGGTTTGAGCTCGATCTCCGTCTCGGGGACCTTGACCTTGTTGTAGGCGTACTCGGCGAGGGTTTTCGGGGTGGGCGTGTTCGGGTCGTCCGGGAGTTGGCCCGCGTCGACCCAGAACATGACGCGGCCGCAGTTCCAGGAGGCCGGGTCGGCGAAATCCGGTGCGACGCCGCGCCAGAAATAGCCGTCCTTACCGAGGTTGTAGTCCTTGTAGCCGTCGGCGCTGCTGTTGGTCGGTGAGTGAAGGTCGAAGTTGTCCGCCGGTTTGCCGTCGCGGTAGTGGTCCGTCCACAGTTCCTTGCCGAACCACGACTCGTGGATACCGACGTCGCCTCCGCCGTCCGAGTTCACGAACTTTTTGAGCCCGGCCGAGGTGAAGGTCGGTTCGTACCAGCAGGCCGGCCAGGGCTTCGGCGTAGTCAGCCCTGGTCCGGTTTGTGGCGGTTCGTTGACCGGTGGGCGTCCCGGAGCAGGACAGGCACGGATTTCCAAGATCATGGAGTTCTCTACGCCCCGTGACCTGCCTGGAAGACCGTGCCTGCCGACGCATCATTGCCGATTCCGCCTGCCCTTGACCAGCTCCGCGAGCAGCCCGGCGTCGGGCCCGGGGAGGTGGCGGGCCTGCTGGAACGGCTGGCCGAGGTGCCGGACCCACGGGACCCTCGCGGTGTGCGGCACGCGTTGGCCGTTGTCCTCGCCCTGGCCGCGTGCGCGGTGCTGGCGGGGGCGACTTCGCTGCTGGCGGTCGGCGAGTGGATCGCGGACGCGCCGCCCCCGGTGCTGGAACGGCTCGGTGTGCGCCCCGATCCGGTGCTGCCCAGGCGGCTGGTGCCGGCCGAGACGACGGTGCGCCGCCTGCTCGCGCGCGTCGACGGCGACGCCCTGGACCGGGCGGTGGGCGGCTGGCTCGCCGACCGCTGCCCCGCCGGCTCCGGGTTGCGCGGACTGTCCGTGGACGGCAAGTCCCTGCGCGGCGCGGCCAGGGCGAGGGGACGGAAGATCCACCTTCTTGCGGCGGTGGAGCACAACACCGGCCTGGTCCTGGCCCAGCTCGACGTCGGCGAGAAGACCGGCGAGACCACCTGCTTCCAGCCGCTGCTGGACACCGTCGTCGATCTGGCCGGGACGGTCGTCACCAGCGACGCACTGCATACCCAGCGCGAGCACGCCGGCTACCTTCTGGGCCGCCGGGCCCACTACATCGCGATCGTCAAGGGCAATCAGAAGAAACTGCGCAAGCAGCTGAAGTCCCTCCCCTGGAAGGGCATCCCGCTCCAGGGCCGCACGCGCGGCAGCGGTCACGGCCGCGCGGAGATCCGCCGAATCAAGGTCGCCACCGTGAACAACCTGCTATTTCCCGGCGCCTGCCAGGCCGTCCAGATCAAGCGCCGCCGCACCGACCGAAAGACCGGCAAGACCACCATCACCACCGTCTACGCGGTGACCAGCCTGACCGCCGAGCAGGCCGCCCCCGCCCGGCTCGCACAGCTGGTCCGGGACCACTGGAAGATCGAGGCCCTGCACCACGTCCGCGACACCACCTTCGCCGAGGACGCCTCCCAACTGCGGACAGGCAATGCACCCCGGGCGATGGCGACCTGGCGCAATCTCGCCATCGGCGCCATGCGGCTGGGCGGCGTCAAGAACATGGCCGCCGGCCTCCGCCGCAACGCACGCAACGCCTGCCGACCCCTCGCGTTCCTCGGCCTCGCATGATCACAAACCGGACGTCATCCAGTCTTTGCCGAAGCCCTGGGTCTGACGGCTGAGGTTCATCTACTCTGTCGTCATGGCATGCAGGGTATGTGGGCTCGGTGGGCACAACAATCGCACATGTCCGGGTGAACACTCCACGTGCCCGAACTGTGGTAAGCCGACAGCCAACATGAGCGACTACTCCGAGCGACACGACAGCGATTACTGCTCTCCGTTTACCTCCTCCGATTGCTGGGGTGACGCGCGGTGACAGCGCTTGTCTGTACAGGGTGTGACGATCCCGTCGAGAACGCGACTGACTGGGACGACGAGTCTCAGATGTGCAGCGCTTGTTATGAAGTCAGCGGCGGCCCCACGTACTGCTGCGGCGTTATGTACGACGATGGTGAAGATACCTGTAGGAGTTGCGGCGACCCGCTTTAAGAGACCGTTGCGCTCCAACGTTGCGTCGCGGGCCTGCGATGCAACGCCCGCGATCCCCGATGGCCCCTCGCACTCCTCGGCCTCGGATGATCACAAACCGGACGCAACGCGACTACGCCGAGGCCCTGGCAGGCCGGCGGCTTCCAGTTGGGGTCGACCGTACCGAGCCTGCCCTGCTTGCCCCCGCCGCTTCCACCGCTCACGTAAGTGATCCGGATATGGGAGACGCGGGCCGACAGGCCGCCCTTGCCGTCGCTGCTGCCGCTGGGCTGATCGGCCGACGGTACGGTGGTGTTGCTCCTTGGTCCGTCAGCGTACGCGTTGCTCCCGGACCCGAGTACGGCTGCGGTTGCCAGAACGGCGGACCAGCGCAGAGCACGTACGGGGAGCGTCATCGCCGACACTCCTTGACCCGGCCCTGCACTTCGATCTGCAGAACCTTCCAGACCTTCTCGGAGCCCTGTGGGGGCTTCATGAGGAGACGGAATTCCTGGTAGGAGTCGAGGCTCTCTTTCGTGTACCTGATCTTCTGGGTCTTGACGTTCTTGCCGTAGAACTTGCTCTGGTCCCGGCACATCCTGACCAGTACGCCAAGGGACGAGGCGACGTCATCGGTCCTGACCTCGTAGTAGCTGTCAGTTCCCGTGGCGGTCCAGTCGTCCTCCACCCATCCCTGGATCTGGCCCCGGGCGTACTTGGTGGCATTGCCGAGCGAGTAGAACTGATAGGCCGGGTCGTCGGGGTCCTGGGCCGTGATGCCGTGGTTCAAGGCCAGGATGTAGTTCTTCGCGCTGTCGAGGGCTGCCGCGTGACGTGTGTCGGACGGCCGCGTGACGTCGAACTGGACCTGCAAATCGCTCGGCAGGCTCATGTCGGGACGTTGCGTGTCAGCGGCGGAGGGTGCCGAAACCGTCGGCGTTGCTGTGTCCGCGCCCTTGATGTCACCAGACTTGCCGTCCCCGCCCCCGCCGCACGCGGTCAGCGTGAGGGTTGCGAGGGCGGTGAGGGTTGCGGCGGTTGTGGGTAGGGCGCGGCGGCGCGTCACTGTGGATCTCCCCCGGAGGATGGCGACGTGTGCAGTGGGCAACGAAGTTATCAGGGGTGAGAGAGGGGGGTTCGGGCGTTCGGTGGGGGGTGTGGGGGAACCCCAGAGATACGGCGTAGCTGGTGTGAATGGCTTGGGGGCGTTCGAAGTTGGCGGGCGGAAGCTGTGTCGACCCCGTCAATAGGATCTCTGTAGGCTCAGTACGTCCCATTTACCGCACCCACTTCACACACCATCAGGACACCCGCCATGCCGCGACGCCGTAGTTCAAGCTCGACGGGAAGCCCGACGGGAGGCTCGACGGCCCCGAGGAACCGGACGCCGCAGCCGGTGCGGGTGCGGCGGCGTACGGTCGGGGACTTCGCGAAGGCGTTCCTCGCCTTCCTGGCCCTGCTCGTCCTGCTCGTCGGCGTACCACTGGCGCTGGCCATGCAGTTCGGGTGGCCGCTGCCGCACGACGTGCCGAGTCTGGACTGGCTCCAGCAGGAGATCACCGTCCAGACCTTCCTGAACATCCTGTCGGTCGTGGTCTGGCTCGCCTGGGCGCAGTTCACCGCCTGTGTGCTCGTGGAGATGAAGGCCGCGCTGTCCGGGGTCGGGGTGCCGGGGCGGGTGCCCGGGGCCGGACCCAGTCAGCTCCTCGCGCGGCAACTCGTCGCCGCGCTGCTGCTCGTCGGAGCCGCGGCCGCCAGCTTCACGCCCGGACTGTCGCAGCTCGGGCACGGTCTGGAGGGGAACCAGCAGGGGACCGTCGCCGTCGCGCAGCAGACGCCGGGCGGGCTGTTCGGGCAGCAGCGGGAGCAGGCCGCCGACACCGCGGCCGCCGTCGCCGAGCAGGCCGCGAGCGCCGCCGCGCAGGCGGAGGCCAAGCAGGGCGACACGAAGTACTACCGCATCCAGCCGCCCGAGGGACGCCACCACGACTCGCTCTGGGAGATCTCCCAGCGGCACCTCGGCGACGGGCGCCGGTACAAGGAGATCTACGCGCTCAACAAGGACCGGGTCCAGCCCGACGGCTCCCGGCTGTCCGAGGCCAGCCTCATCCGGCCCGGCTGGATCATGGAGATGCCCGCGGACGCGCACGGCGGCGAACTGGTCGAGATGCCCGACGGTGCGGCGGACGTCTCCGAGCAGGTGCGGCAGCAGATCCACGACTACGCCAAGACCGGCGACCACGCCCAGGGCGGCGGACAGCAGCAGGCCGGTGGCCACCAGACCGGCAGCCACCAGCAGGACGGTGGCTCCCACGCATCCGTTCCCGCCCAGCGGCAGCATCAGGACCATGGTGGCGACACCGCCGTCGTCCCCGCCGACTCCGGGCGTTCCTTCGGGCTGCCCGAAGCCCTCCTCGGGGCCCCGCTCCTCGCCGCCGGTCTCCTCGGCGCACTCGGCCACCGCCGCCGGCAGGCGCTGTGGCAGTCGGCGCTCGGTGCCGTCGGCGGACGGCGCGGCATGGAGCCGCCGACGCCGACCGGGGACGCGTTGGACGTGCAGGACGCGCTGCTGGTGGGCGCCGACCCCGAGGGCGTACGGCGGCTCGACCGGTCGTTGCGCGGGCTCGCCGCCGCCCTCGCCGCCGAGTCCCGGCCGCTGCCCGTCGTCTACGCCGCCTGGCTCACCGGGGGCGATCTGCACCTCCAGCTCGCACAGCCGGCCGGTAAGCCGCCCGCGCCCTGGCAGACCGGGCAGGACGAGACGTTCTGGATGCTGGGGCGTGCCGACGCCGAGCGGTACGAGGATGCCGACACCGCCGCCCCGTTCCCCGGGCTCGTCAGCCTCGGCACCATGGACGACTCGCGTCTGCTGCTCAACCTGGAGGCCGTGCCCGGCATCGTCTCGCTGAGCGGCCGCGCCGCCGACCGGGCCGCCGTGTTCGCGTCCGTCGCCGCCGAACTCGCCACCAACGGCTGGTCGGACCGTATGACCGTCACCCTCGTCGGCTTCGGTCAGGACCTCACCCCGCTCGCGCCCAACCGCCTTCGCCACCTCGACGGCATCGAGGCGCTCCTGGAGACCATGGAGGCCGAGACGCGGCAGCGGCGCGGCGCGCTGGGTGCCGCCGGGCACGACTCCGTGCTCACCGGGCGCACCGGGCCCGCCCAGCACACCCGTTGGGCGCCTCATCTGGTGCTGCTGGCCGCCGAGCCCTCGGCAGAGGACGCCCGCAGGCTCGCCGAACTGGCCTCCGGTGCGGGCCGGTTGGGCATCGGCTACCTCGTCGGCACCGAGGCCGCCGAACTGCCTGGCGCCGCCTGGGAGATGGAGATCACCGGCGAGGGCAGGCTGCTCGCCCCGCTGCTCGGACTCGAACTCGACGCGCAGATGCTGCCGTCGGCCGAACAGCAGGCGGTGGTCGAGCTGTTCGTCGAGGCCGACCCGGAGAACGGGCCCGACGGACCGGCGCCCACCCCGCCGTTCCTCGTCGACATCAGCGAGCAGGGACGGCCGGCGGTGTACGCGCGGCTCGTGGGCCCGTACGAGATCATCGGTCTCGACACCCCGGACGACGAGCGCAGCGCGCTGCTGCACGAGGCGCTGGCGCTGCTGCTCCTGCACCGGGAGGGCGTGCATCCGCGGGTGCTGTCCTCCGCGCTGTGGCCGCGCGGGGTCACCGACGACGTGCGGGACGCGCTCGTCGAGCGGCTGCGCTCCTGGCTCGGCACCGATCCCGACGGCACGCCCCGGCTCCGTACGGACGACACCGGGCGGCTCATCCTCGCCAAGTCCGTCGTCTCCGACCTGGACGTGCTGCGCTCGCTGTACCACGAGGCCACGCAGGGCAAGGGCGCGGGCAGCCGGGCCGTGCGCGGCCGGCTGCTCACCGACGCGCTGGTGGTGGTGCGCGGACCGCTGCTCGCCGACCGGCCCGAGGGCCGCTACCGGTGGCTCACCCACGAGATCGTCGATGCCCAACTGCCCCTCATCGTCGCGGACATCGGGCTCGCGCTGTCCTCCTTCCACCTGGAGAAGGACCGTGCGGACAAGGCGATCGAGGCGCTGGACGCCGCGCTGCGCACCGCCCCGGCCGACGAGCGCCTGTGGAACGAGCTGCTGCGCGCCACGCACGCCACCGGCGACACCGCCCGCCTCCAGGCGCTCGCCGCCGACCTCGTCGGCCGCGGCGGCGCCCGCGGCCTGCCGCCGCGCACCGAGGCCCTGCTCGACGAACTGCTGCCGGCCTGGCGCACCGCCGTCGCCGCGGCGGGATGACCGCCGTGCCGTCGGCCGCTCTGCCGCTGGTCGCCGCCGCCGTGCTGTGGGGCGCGGCGGCGGGCGCGTCGCTCCCGCGGGCCGCGTACCGCTTCTCCGTGCCGTCGGGGGAGACATGGCGGGACCGCTGCCCGGCCGGGCATTCGGTACGGGGCTGGATCGGACGCGGGCGGTGCGAGCAGTGCGCCGCGGCCACTCCGGCCGGCGCCACGGCTGCCGCCGCCGCTGACGGCCCGGCCGCTGCCGCTGACGGCCCGGCCGCTGCCGCTGACGGCCCGGCCGCCGCCTCCGCGGGCGACCGGGCCCTCACTTCCGCCGTCATCCCCTACGGCCCCCGCACCCTGCCGATCTCCCTCGTCACCGCCCTCGTCTGCGGCGCGCTCGCCGTCGCCACCGGTGTCCGGCCCGAACTCGTCGTCTGGCTGCTGCTCGCGCCCGTCGGTGTGCTGCTCGCGGTGGTCGACTTCCGGGTGCGGCGGCTGCCCGACGTGCTGACCCTGCCGCTCGCGGGCGCCGCCCTCGCGCTCCTCGGCCCGGCCGCCCTGGTTCCCGGGCACGCCGGCCACTGGCCGACCGCGCTGTACGGCGCTCTCGCGCTCGGCGGCGGCTACTTCGTGCTGTTCCTCGCCAACCCCGCCGGTATGGGGTTCGGGGACGTGAAACTGGCCCTCGGGGCGGGCGCCGTGCTCGGTTGGTACGGCTGGCCCGTCGTCCTGCTGGGCACCTTCGCCGGTTTCCTGTTCGGTGCCCTGTACGGCGGCGCGCTCGTCGCCGTACGACGGGCCGGCCGCAAGACGGCCATCGCGTTCGGACCGTTCCTGGTCGCGGGGGCGTTCGCGGGCGTGCTGATCGGCGCGTACGCAGCCTGAGGTCGGTACCGCGAAACGGCTGACGTAGGCTGTTTCGGTCTGTCCACAACCCCTTACGAACCTTGCGAAAGGGACGCCCGGTGACCGAGAAGGCCGACCTTCAGTCCGTGCTCGACCGTGCCGCCGCGGGCGGACGGATCACCCCCGAGGAAGCGCTCGAACTCTACCGCCACGCGCCGCTGCACGCGCTGGGCGCCGCCGCCGACGCCGTGCGCCGCCGCAAGTACGCGGGCACCGAGCACATCGCGACGTACATCATCGAGCGCAACATCAACTACACGAACGTGTGCGTCACCGCGTGCAGGTTCTGCGCCTTCTACGCCGCCCCCAAGGACACCGACAAGGGGTGGACCCGCGACCTCGACGACATCCTGCGGCGCTGCGCCGAGACCGTCGAACTCGGCGGCACGCAGATCATGTTCCAGGGCGGCCACCACCCGGACTACGGCGTCGAGTACTACGAGAAGCACTTCAGCGCCATCAAGAAGGCCTTCCCGCAGCTCGTGATCCACTCGCTGGGCGCCTCCGAGGTGGAGCACATGGCGCGGATCTCGGGCGTCTCGGTGGAGGAGGCCATCACGCGCATCCACGAGGCCGGCCTGGACTCCTTCGCCGGCGCCGGCGCCGAACTGCTGCCGGAGCGGCCGCGCAAGGCCATCGCCCCGCTGAAGGAGTCCGGGGAGCGCTGGCTGGAGATCATGGAGACCGCGCACCGGCTGGGCGTGGAGTCCACCTCCACGATGCTCATGGGCACCGGTGAGACGAACGCCGAGCGGATCGAGCACCTGCGGATGATCCGCGACGTGCAGGACCGCACCGGCGGCTTCCGGGCGTTCATCCCGTACACCTACCAGCCGGAGAACAACCACCTGAAGGGCCGTACGCAGGCCACTCTCTTCGAGTACCTGCGGATGATCGCGATCGCGCGCCTCTTCCTCGACAACGTGATGCACATCCAGGGCTCCTGGCTGACCACGGGCAAGGAGGTCGGCCAGCTCACCCTGCACTACGGCGCCGACGACCTGGGCTCGATCATGCTCGAGGAGAACGTCGTGTCGTCGGCCGGCGCCAAGCACCGGTCCAACCGGATGGAGATCATCGAGCTCATCCGGAAGGCGGGACGGGTTCCGGCGCAGCGGGCGACGACGTACGAGCACCTCGTCGTCCACGACGACCCGGCGAACGACCCGGTCGACGACCGCGTGATGTCCCACATCTCGTCGACGGCGATCGCGGGCGGGACGGCCCACCCCGAGCTGAAGCTGCTCACCTCCAACTGACGTACGGGGTAAGGGTGCTGACGATTCACGCGGCGGACGCGGTCCGCGCCGGCCGGGACTCGGAACCGGTCGAGGGCGGTGCCGTCGCCGTCGAGGGTGCCCGGGTCGCGGCCGTGGGGACGCTCGCCGAGCTGGAGCGGCGGTTCCCGCACGCGCGTGTGCGGCGCTGGCCGGGCGTGCTCGGGCCGGGGCGCGTGCACGAGGGGCCGCTGCCCGACGCGCCGAGTCCGCGCGAGCGGGTCCACGAGGTCCTCAAGCTCGGCGCGACGGCCGTGCTCGCCGGGCACGCCGACGCGCCCGGACTGCGGGAGGCGGCCGCCCGGAACGACGTCGCCGTCCTTGCCGGGCCCCGGCCCGCGGCGGTGGTGGAGGGCGGCCGGGCCGACCTCGCCGTCTTCGACGACTCCGGCGCCTGCCTCGCCACGGTGTGCGCGGGCCGCCTCGTGCACCGCAGACGCTGAAATCTCCGGGATCCCCGGGTACTCGGGACCTCAGCCCCCCAGGCCCCCAGCCCCCCTCACCCACCCAACACCCGGGCGAACGCCCCCGGCTTCTGCTTCACCCCGCTGCAGTCCGTCGCCGCGTCGTCCCGGGACGGGACGTCCTTCTCGCACTGGCGGTCGCGGAAGGTGGACCACATCGAGACCCAGGCGATCCGCTTCTCCTCCGCGAAGGAGCGCACCCGGGCCGCGTCCGCGAGGGTGAACGTCTCGCCGGCGATGTCGTTGGCGCCGATCATCGGGGTGAGCGCCATGCCCTCCCAGGCGCCGGCGTCCGAGAGGCCGAAGACCTTCTTCAACTGGGTGTGGGTGGCCTTCGCGGCGGCGAGGGCGTAGGCACCCATGTCGCCGGTGTAGGACTCGGCGTAGTTCATCGTCATGAGGTTGACGGTCGAGACCTGGACGTCGTGCTCGTTCGCGGACTCCAGCAGGGCCAGGCCGTGGGCGCCCAGCCCGGACGGCATGACGGGCAGCGTGAAGGACACCTCCAGACCGGGCCGCCGCTTCTGCAGCAGGGCGATCGCCCGGGAACGCAGGTCGACGGAGGCGGAGTCGGTCAGCGTACGGCCCTCGACGTCGAAGTCGGCCCGGGTCGAACCCGCCGCGTCCAGAGCCTTCCCGTACGCGTCCGCCAGCGCGGACGCGTTCTCACAGGTCGTCGCCAACTCCTTGCCGTGGGCCCCGCCGAAGGAGACGCGCACCGTGACGCCCGACTTCCTCAGTTTCCCGATCCGGGACGTCACCTCGGGGTCGTCCAGCCCCATCATGCCGTCCCACTCCGGAGCGCAGCCGCTGCCGCCGGAGATGACGAAGGCGAGGTTGTACGTCGCGGGCGAGCCCGCCGAGTCGGTGCCCGAAGCCGTAGTGGCGCTCACGTAAGGGGCGTACGAGGTGCTGGGGCGGCCCGCCTTGTGGGCCGCGTCGGAGGTGCCGTCGGACATCGGGGAGCAGCCCGTGGCGGCCAGGGCGACCAGGCAGGCGAGCCCGGCCACCGGCGTCAGGAAACTCCTCATTGCGCATGCACCAGCTCTCGTGATGTCCGTCCATGGATCCCAGCACAGCGAGGTCCCGGTCCGGAGAGAGCCTGTCTCCGGACCGGGAACCGCCTTCCGAGCCTGCCATTGAAAGCCGTGCCGCCGGGGCACTTCCGCCAAGCGCCACCCCCGCCTGCCACAATGGGCCGGTGACCCGCGCATCCCTGGAGAAGCAGCCGCACGACGTCGCCTCGATGTTCGACGACGTGGCGGAACGGTACGACCTGACCAACGACGTGCTGTCCCTGGGGCAGGACCGGCGGTGGCGGAAGGAGGTCGCCAGGGCGGTCGACGCCCGTCCGGCGCAGAAGATCCTCGATCTCGCCGCCGGGACGGCCACCTCCTCGCTGCCCTTCACCCGCGCCGGCGCCTACGTCGTCCCCTGCGACTTCTCGCTCGGGATGCTGCGGGTCGGCAAGCGGCGGCACGCCTGGCTGCCGTTCACCGCGGGCGACGCGACGCGGCTGCCGTTCAAGGACGACACCTTCGACGCCGTCACCATCTCCTTCGGGCTGCGCAACGTGCAGGACACCGAGACGGCCCTGCGGGAGATGTACCGGGTGACCCGGCCCGGCGGCCGGGTGGTCATCTGCGAGTTCTCCCACCCCACCTGGGCGCCGTTCCGCACGGTCTACACCGAGTACCTGATGCGGGCCCTGCCGCCCGTGGCGCGCGCGGTGTCCTCCAACCCGGACGCGTACGTGTACCTCGCCGAGTCCATCCGGGCCTGGCCCGACCAGCCCGGGCTGGCCGGGCTGCTGCGCACGGCGGGCTGGTCGAAGGTGGCCTGGCGCAACCTCAGCGGCGGGATCGTGTCCCTGCACCGGGGGTTCAAGGACTGACTCCGGGACCGGGGTTCAAGGACTGACGGCCGCGACCGGGGGCCAAGGACCGACGACTGCTGGGACCGTCACACGGGGCTGGCCGCGTACGGATCACCTGGTTCGTCGAGTTCGCGCTGAAGGCCGCCCGTGGGCGGCCGCGGGACGCGCGGCTCGCGGACGCCTCCGCCTCCCTCGCCCGCGCCGAAGTCGAACCACACGTACACCATGGAGTCCCGCGGCACCTCGGCGCCGGGCTGCGGGTACTGGCGGACGACGTGGTCGACGAACGTGAGATGGAAGTCCGGGCGGTCCGGCGCGTTGAGGAACAGGCCCTGGGCCCGGGCGGTCTCGCGTGCGTCCACGGCCATCAGTCCGACCAGGCGCGGCACGCGCACTTCGGGTGTCTTGGGTGTCATGTACACAGACGTCACCCCCAGCGGTACTGGCAGGGTAACCGGCCAGGGGTGTCACCCGGAAGCGTCAAGTATCTTTCTGTGACAGTCGATTACGAACTGTAGTCGGTAGCGATCAGAGCTCCAGCCGATAGCAGTGCCCCTGCCGCTCCGACACCGGCGTCACGAAGGTCTGCGCCAGACGCATGCCGAGGCGCTCGGTGACCGCGATGGACCGCTTGTTGCGCGCGTCGACCATCGCCACCACGCTCGTCAGGCCGGCCCCCCGCAGCCGCTCCAGGGTCATTTGGGCGGCCGCCGTGACGTATCCGCGGCCCCAGTGCTCGCGCGAGAGCCGCCAGCCGATCTCGATCTCGCCCGTGGGGCCCCAGTCCCGCTCCCACGGCTGGGCGCCGGTGAAGCCGATGACCCGGCCGGTCTCGTCGAGCATCGTCCACAGGCAGAAGCCGCGCTCGGCGTCGTGCCGCCGCTGACGGGCGGTGAGTTCCTCGTAGACGGACAGCTCCGCCGGTCTGCCGCCGTGGAACTCCATGACGTCCGGGTCGGCGAAGATCTGGTGCCAGGCGACGGCGTCCTCATCGGTGGGGACGCGCAGGCGTACGACGGGGAGAGCTCGGTTCACGGGGCAGCCCTTCAGCCGGGTGATCAATTCTGCTGCATAGACTGCCCATGTCCAGTGCCGGTCGGCACGCAGAATTCCGAACCTTGGGGAGATCCCGCTGTGACCGTGACTGAGCCCCTCTCCGAGAACACCGCAGATGTGATCGTCGTGGGCGCGGGGCCGGCCGGGTCCACCACCGCGTATCACCTCGCCCGGGCCGGACTCGACGTACTCCTGCTGGAGAAGACCGAGTTCCCGCGGGAGAAGGTCTGCGGCGACGGCCTCACCCCACGCGCCGTCAAACAGCTCGTCGCGATGGGCATCGACATCTCCGAGGAGGCCGGCTGGCTGCGCAACAAGGGCCTGCGGATCGTCGGCGGAGGCGTCCGCCTCCAGCTCGACTGGCCCGACCTCGCCTCCTTCCCCGACTACGGACTCGTGCGCAAGCGCGACGACTTCGACGAGCAGCTCGCCCGGCAGGCGCAGAAGGCGGGTGCCCGGCTGTTCGAGCGCTGCAACGTGTCCGCGCCCCTCGTGGACGACCGCACCGGCCGCATCACCGGGGTCAGGGCCAAGCTGGGCGAGGAGAAGCGCGAGGTCACCTTCCACGCGCCGCTCGTCGTCGCCGCCGACGGCAACTCCACCCGGCTGTCCCTGGCGATGGGCCTGCACCGCCGTGAGGACCGCCCGATGGGCGTCGCGGTGCGCACCTACTTCACCAGCCCGCGCCACGACGACGACTACCTGGAGTCCTGGCTGGAGCTGTGGGACCGGCGCGGCCCCCAGGACCGGCTGCTGCCCGGCTACGGCTGGATCTTCGGCATGGGCGACGGCACCTCCAACGTCGGCCTGGGCGTGCTCAACACCTCCGAGTCCTTCAAGGAGCTGGACTGGCGCGAGGTGCTCAAGGCCTGGTGCGCGTCGATGCCCGAGGACTGGGGCTACACCCCGGACAACATGACCGGCCCGATCCGCGGCGCGGCCCTGCCCATGGCCTTCAACCGGCAGCCCCACTACACGCGGGGCCTGCTGCTCGTCGGCGACGCGGGCGGCCTGGTCAACCCCTTCAACGGCGAGGGCATCGCCTATGCGATGGAGTCCGGTCAGCTCGCCGCCGACGTCATCGTCCAGGCTCACTCCCGGGCCACCCCGGCGCAGCGCGAACTCGCCCTGCGGCGCTACCCGCGCGTCCTGAAGGACACCTACGGCGGCTACTACACGCTGGGCCGCGCCTTCGTGAAGCTCATCGGCAACCCGAAGGTCATGCAGATCGCCGCCCAGCGCGGGCTGACCCACCCGGTGCTGATGAAGTTCACCCTCAAGCTCCTGGCCAACCTCACCGACCCGACGGGCGGCGACGCGATGGACCGCATCATCAACGGCCTGAGCAAGGTGGCTCCGAAGGCCTGAGCGGACGAGGGACGACAGCGGGGCCGGCTCGGTCACGAGCCGGCCCCAGCCATGTCACAGGGGGTTGAAGCGGGCGAAACGGGAAAGCCGGAAGGGCCGCTGCCCCCGAGCGGCTGCGGCCCTTCAGTCCATACGGCTGCGCGCGGGCGTCCTCAGAGCACCCGGACCGCGCCGGACGGCGGGTCGTAGGACAGCGGACGCTCGACGACGCCCGTGGACGGGTTCTGCGCACCGACGAACATACCGTTACCGACGTAGACACCCACGTGGTACGCGCTGCCCGCGCCGCCCCAGTAGAGGATGTCGCCCGGCTGGAGGTTGGACAGCGACACCTGGGTGCCGGCGGTCGACTGGTCCTGGGAGACCCGCGGCAGGCTGATGCCGACCTGCTTGAAGGCCGTCTGCACCAGGCCGGAGCAGTCGAAGGCGGACGGGCCGGTGGCGCCGGAGACGTAGGCCTTGCCGACCTGGGCCTTGACGAACGAGACCACCGCCGCGGCCGAACCGGTCGCCGTGGACACGCTCGCGGAGGTGGAGCCGACGCTCGCCGTGGCGCTGAGAGTCGGCCGCTCGGTCGTGCGGGAGGCACGGTCGGCGGCGGCCTGGCGGGCGGCCTCGGCGGCCTTCTTGCGGGCGGCCTCGGCCTTCTTGCGGGCCTCCGCCTTCTTCTTGGCGTCGGCAAGGTCCGCCTTGGCCTGCTTCGCGGCGTTTGCGGCGGCCGCGTCGCGCTCGGCGCTCAGGCGGTAGTTGGCGGCCGCCTGTTCCGTCGCGTCCGCCGACTGGGCCACCTGAGCGGCCAGGTCGGAGGTCAGGGTGGGCAGTTCGAGGGTCTGGGTCACCGGCTCGGCGGCGTTCGCCGACGAGGCGGACGTGCCGGCCACTGCCAGGGTGCCGAGGACGCCGCCGGCAACTCCGGCCCGCATCGTGACTCTCGACGCGCTACGGCGGGGCTTCCGGTGGCTGCGTATGTGAGCGGTGTGGGACATGGGAACAACCGGTACCAGGGGCTCCTTCATATCTTCAAGAAACGTGTGCTGCGCCACATTTGCTCAATGAGGCCGCCAAATCCCATGTCCGAGGTTCCTTATTGACGCCGTAACGGACATTGCGGGCGGACGTGATCATGCCTTTGATCATGGTCTTTCGCCGTTACGCCCGAATTGCTCTCGACCTACCATCCGTGTGGATCGTTGGCCAAGCCCCGCTCTCAGACTCCTCTCATGAACGTGACGGAGGTCACGGAGTGATCACCGTCCGGCGGGGTTCGCGCCCAGACTGACTCACCGGTCCCATTTGTCACTTGAGTCCCATTGGTGAAACTGCGCCCGAGCGGCCTCCTGATTCACGCCGCCCGCTTGTGAACGGGTGAACGTGTCCACATCTCGCGTCGCCGTCCCTCTGATGTGTGAAAAGCAGGCCCATATCAAAGGCTTGACACAGTTCGCCACTTTGCGTCGGGCGCTGGGCATCTGATAGTGAACACCCCCTCCGACCTGCAAATACGAGGTAAAATGTGACCAGTAGTGATCACACAGGTGCTTCGCGTGCGAAGATCACCGCTCATCCGACTTGATGATCGTTCGTCAGGTGGTGGAGATCACAAAGCTCATGCAATACCCCGTGTCGCAGATCACAGAGCGTCGGGCATAAGATGCGAGGCAGTTGGGCTTGTGACCTGCTTCACATGTTCTCGATCTTGGCTGGACGAGCCGGGAAACGGGGGCCACGTGGGGCAGCAGCGGCCCACTGACCGCCAGCAGTCAGTGCCGACTGAGAGGAGCGAGGAGCGGTGAACGCGTATGCGCCCATCCTCGTACTGGGAGCCCTCGGGGCAGGCTTTGCGATCTTCTCCGTGGTCATGGCCACGCTGATCGGACCGAAGCGGTACAACCGCGCCAAACTCGAGGCCTACGAGTGCGGAATCGAGCCGACCCCCACGCCGGCCGGCGGCGGGCGCTTCCCCATCAAGTACTACCTGACGGCGATGCTCTTCATCGTCTTCGACATCGAGATCGTCTTCCTCTACCCATGGGCCGTCAGCTTCGACGCCCTGGGTGTATTCGGGCTCGTGGAGATGCTGCTCTTCGTGCTCACGGTCTTCGTCGCGTACGCGTACGTATGGCGGCGCGGCGGCCTGGAATGGGACTGAGGGGCCTTTAACGACATGGGACTCGAAGAAAAGCTGCCGAGCGGCTTCCTGCTGACCACCGTCGAGCAGGCCGCGGGCTGGGTGCGCAAGGCGTCCGTCTTCCCGGCCACTTTCGGCCTCGCCTGCTGCGCGATCGAGATGATGACCACCGGCGCCGGGCGCTACGACCTGGCGCGCTTCGGCATGGAGGTCTTCCGGGGTTCGCCCCGCCAGGCGGACCTGATGATCGTGGCCGGCCGGGTCAGCCAGAAGATGGCGCCGGTCCTCAGGCAGGTCTACGACCAGATGCCCAACCCCAAGTGGGTGATCTCGATGGGCGTGTGCGCCTCCTCGGGCGGCATGTTCAACAACTACGCGATCGTCCAGGGCGTCGACCACATCGTTCCGGTCGACATCTACCTGCCGGGCTGTCCGCCGCGGCCCGAGATGCTGATCGACGCGATCCTCAAGCTGCACCAGAAGATCCAGTCCTCCAAGCTCGGCGTGAACGCCGAGGAGGCCGCCCGCGAGGCGGAGGAGGCCGCGCTCAAGGCCCTGCCCACGATCGAGATGAAGGGGCTGCTGCGATGAGCGACGGACACGGCAAGGACGTCAACGGGTCCGCGAACGGGGTGAACCCGGAGAAGGACCTGTCCGCCGGTAACCTTCCCGGCCGGCGGGGCCAGGGCGGTGAGGAGATCCGCGTCCAGCGCGGCATGTTCGGCGCCGACAACGGCGGCGACACCTCCGGCTACGGCGGGCTGGTCCGCTCGGTCCGGCTCCCGGGTCCGGCGAGCCGCCCCTACGGCGGCCCCGGCGGAGCCTTCGACGAGATCGCCGACGAACTCGAGGGCGCGCTGGAGGAACAGGGACTCCTCCCGGAGAACGCGATCGAGAAGACGATCGTCGACCGCGGCGAACTGACCTTCCACATCGAGCGCGAGCACCTGGTGCGCGTCGCCCGCACCCTGCGCGACGACCCCGCCCTGCGCTTCGAGCTGTGCACCGGCGTCAGCGGCGTCCACTACCCGCAGGACAAGGGCCGCGAGCTGCACGCCGTGTACCACCTGCGCTCGATCACCCACAACCGGCTGGTCCGGCTGGAGGTCAGCGCCCCCGACGCCGACCCGCACATCCCGTCGCTGGTCCCCGTCTACCCGACCAACGACTGGCACGAGCGCGAGACCTACGACTTCTTCGGAATCGTCTTCGACGGCCACCCGGCCCTGACGCGGATCATGATGCCGGACGACTGGCAGGGCCATCCGCAGCGCAAGGACTACCCCCTCGGCGGCATCCCCGTCGAGTACAAGGGCGCCCAGATCCCGGCTCCGGACCAGCGGAGGTCGTACTCATGAGCACGCACACCCCGTCGTCGTCCTCCGCGCGCGAGACGACCGAGGGCACGGTCTACACGGTCACCGGTGGCGACTGGGACGAGGTCGCCCGGTCCGCGGCCCGCGCGGACGACGAGCGCATCGTCGTCAACATGGGTCCCCAGCACCCCTCGACCCACGGCGTGCTCCGGCTGATCCTGGAGATCGACGGCGAGACGGTCACCGAGGCCCGCTGCGGCATCGGCTATCTGCACACCGGCATCGAGAAGAACATCGAGTTCCGCACGTGGACGCAGGGCACCACCTTCGTCACGCGCATGGACTACCTGACGTCCTTCTTCAACGAGACCGCCTACTGCCTCGCCGTCGAGAAACTCCTCGGCATCGAGGACCAGATCACCGAACGCGCCAAGATCATCCGGGTGCTCCTGATGGAGCTGAACCGGCTCTCCTCCCACCTGGTGTGCATCGCCACCGGCGGCATGGAACTCGGCGCCACCACGATCATGATCTACGGATTCCGTGATCGTGAAATGATTCTCGACCTCTACGAGCTCATCACCGGCCTGCGGATGAACCACGCGTACATCCGGCCCGGCGGACTCGCCCAGGACCTGCCGCCCGGCGCGGTGGACCAGATCCGCGAGTTCGTGAAGAAGATGACGAAGAACCTCCCGGAGTACGACAAGCTCGCCACCGGGAACCCCATCTTCAAGGCCCGTATGCAGGACGTCGGCTACCTCGACCTGGCCGGCTGCATGGCCCTCGGCGCCACCGGCCCGATCCTGCGCTCCACCGGCCTGCCGCACGACCTGCGCAAGACCCAGCCCTACTGCGGCTACGAGACGTACGACTTCGACATCCCGACCGCCGACACCTGCGACTCCTACGGCCGCTTCCTGATCCGCCTGGAGGAGATGCGCCAGTCGCTCAGGATCGTCGAGCAGTGCCTGGACCGGCTGGAGCCGGGCCCGGTCATGGTCGCCGACAAGAAGATCGCCTGGCCGGCCCAGCTCGCCCTGGGACCGGACGGACTCGGCAACTCCCTGGACCACATCAAGAAGATCATGGGCACCTCCATGGAGGCCCTGATCCACCACTTCAAGCTGGTCACCGAGGGCTTCCGCGTCCCGCCGGGACAGGCGTACGCGGCGGTCGAGTCGCCCAAGGGCGAACTCGGGGTGCACGTCGTCTCCGACGGAGGCACCCGCCCCTACCGGGTCCACTTCCGGGACCCGTCCTTCACCAACCTTCAGGCGATGGCGGCGATGTGCGAGGGCGGCCAGGTCGCCGACGTCATCGTCGCCGTCGCGTCCATCGATCCCGTGATGGGAGGCGTCGACCGGTGACCACCAGTTCTTCGGAGCAGGGCGTCAGCCTGGGCATGCCCGAACTGCCCGCGCCCGACTACCCGGACGACGTCCGTACCCGGCTCGAACGGGACGCGCGCGAGATCATCGCCCGCTACCCGGACTCCCGGTCCGCCCTCCTGCCGCTGCTGCACCTGGTCCAGTCGGAGGAGGGGCACGTCACGCGCACCGGGATGCGGTTCTGCGCGGACGTGCTCGGCCTGACCACGGCCGAGGTCACCGCGGTCGCCACCTTCTACACCATGTACCGGCGCAAGCCGTCCGGCGACTACCAGGTGGGCGTCTGCACCAACACCCTGTGCGCCGTGATGGGCGGCGACGCCATCTTCGAGGCCCTCCAGGAGCACCTCGGCGTCGGCAACGGCGAGACCACCGACGACGGCAAGGTCACCCTGGAGCACATCGAGTGCAACGCGGCCTGCGACTACGCGCCGGTCGTGATGGTCAACTGGGAGTTCTTCGACAACCAGACCCCGGCGAGCATCAAGCGCCTGGTCGACGACCTGCGCGCGGGACGGCCGGTGACACCCACGCGCGGCGCGCCCCTGTGCACGTTCAAGGAGACCGCCCGGATCCTGGCCGGCTTCCCCGACGAGCGCGAAGGGGCGACGGAGTCCGGCGGCAGCGCGGGACCCGCCTCGCTGGTGGGCCTTCGCCTGGCCAAGGGAGAGGCCGCACCCGCGCGCGTGGTCCACCCGCGCGACGGCGGACCGCAGGACGCCGACCCGCAGGACGCCGTGCACCAGCCGTCGCCGACCGAGCACCTGAGCTCGCACGACGCGCCCGAGGACACATCGGCATCCGACCCGTCCCACCCGGCGGGACCTGTCGGAGACGTCGGAGAGGAGGGGGAGGGATGACCTTGGCACCGGAGATCGACGAGAGCAGCCCGGAGAAGCTGCTCGTACCCGTGCTGTCCGCCTTCTGGGACGAGGACAGGTCCTGGACGATGGACGTGTACCGAAGGCACGAGGGGTACGAAGGACTGCGCAAGGCGCTCGCCATGTCGCCGGACGACGTGATCGCGTACGTCAAGGACTCCGGTCTGCGCGGCCGCGGCGGCGCCGGATTCCCGACCGGA
Organism: Streptomyces sp. NBC_01788; assembly: GCF_035917575.1. GTDB lineage: Bacteria > Actinomycetota > Actinomycetes > Streptomycetales > Streptomycetaceae > Streptomyces. Next base: position 4,579,016 of record NZ_CP109090.1, read on the forward strand.
ATGAAGTGGCAGTTCATTCCCCAGGGCGATGGCAAACCGCACTATCTTGTTGTCAACGCCGACGAATCGGAACCCGGGACCTGCAAGGACATCCCGCTCCTCTTCGCGAACCCGCACAGCCTCATCGAGGGCATCGTCATCGCGTGCTACGCCATCAGGTCGTCGCATGCCTTCATCTATCTGCGGGGCGAAGTCGTCCCCGTACTGCGGCGGTTGCACGAGGCCGTGCGCGAGGCCTACGCGGCCGGCTATCTCGGCGAGAACATCCTGGGCAGCGGCCTCGACCTCGAACTCACCGTGCACGCCGGCGCCGGCGCGTACATCTGCGGTGAGGAGACCGCACTGCTGGACTCGCTCGAAGGCCGCCGCGGCCAACCGCGGCTGCGTCCTCCCTTCCCTGCCGTCGCGGGCCTCTACGCGTGCCCCACTGTGGTGAACAACGTCGAGTCCATCGCGTCGGTTCCCGCGATCCTGAACAACGGCAAGGACTGGTTCAGGTCGATGGGCAGCGAGAAGTCCCCGGGCTTCACGCTCTACTCCCTCAGCGGCCATGTCGCGAGCCCCGGCCAGTACGAGGCCCCGCTCGGCATCACACTGCGTCAGCTGCTCGACATGAGCGGCGGAATGCGCCCCGGACACCGGCTGAAGTTCTGGACGCCGGGCGGCTCCTCGACGCCGATGTTCACCGACGAGCACCTCGACGTCCCGCTCGACTACGAGGGAGTGGGCGCCGCGGGCTCGATGCTCGGCACCAAGGCCCTCCAGTGTTTCGACGAGACCACCTGCGTGGTGCGGGCCGTGACCCGGTGGACCGAGTTCTACGCCCACGAGTCCTGCGGCAAGTGCACACCGTGCCGCGAAGGAACGTACTGGCTGGTGCAGTTGCTGCGGGACATCGAGGCCGGCAAGGGCGCGATGTCCGACCTCGACAAGCTGAACGACATCGCCGACAACATCAACGGCAAGTCCTTCTGCGCCCTCGGTGACGGCGCCGCCTCCCCGATCTTCTCCTCCCTGAAGTTCTTCCGCGAGGAGTACGAGCAGCACATCACGGGCCGGGGCTGCCCCTTCGACCCGGCCAAGTCCACGGCCTGGGCCGATCGCACGGAGGTGAACCCATGACCGTGACCACCAACGCTCCCGCGGGCGGGGGAGAGGCGGCGGTCCCGCCGGAAGATCTCGTGACGCTGACGATCGACGGGGCCGAGATCAGCGTGCCCAAGGGCACCCTGGTCATCCGGGCCGCCGAACAGCTCGGCATCGAGATCCCCCGGTTCTGCGACCACCCCCTGCTCGACCCGGTCGGCGCCTGCCGCCAGTGCATCGTCGAGGTCGAGGGCCAGCGCAAGCCGATGGCCTCCTGCACGATCACCTGCACGGACGGCATGGTCGTCAGGACCCAGCTCACCTCGCCCGTCGCCGAGAAGGCCCAGCACGGCGTGATGGAGCTGCTGCTCATCAACCACCCGCTGGACTGCCCGGTCTGCGACAAGGGCGGCGAGTGCCCGCTGCAGAACCAGGCCATGTCGCACGGCAACGCCGAGTCCCGCTTCGAAGGGAAGAAGCGGACCTACGAGAAGCCCGTGCCGATCTCCACGCAGGTGCTGCTCGACCGGGAGCGGTGCGTGCTGTGCGCCCGCTGCACCCGGTTCTCCAACCAGGTCGCCGGCGACCCGATGATCGAGCTGATCGAGCGGGGCGCGCTCCAGCAGGTCGGCACCGGTGAGGGCGACCCCTTCGAGTCGTACTTCTCCGGCAACACCATCCAGATCTGCCCGGTGGGGGCGCTCACCTCGGCGGCGTACCGCTTCCGCTCCCGTCCTTTCGACCTGGTCTCCTCGCCGTCGGTGTGCGAGCACTGCTCGGGCGGCTGCGCCACCCGCACCGACCACCGGCGCGGCAAGGTCATGCGGCGGCTCGCCGCCAACGACCCCGAGGTCAACGAGGAGTGGATGTGCGACAAGGGGCGCTTCGCGTTCCGGTACGCACAGCAGAAGGACCGGCTCACCACGCCCCTGGTGCGCAACCCCGAGGGCGAGCTGGTGCCGGCGTCCTGGACGGAGGCGCTGGAGATCGCCGCCCAGGGCCTGCTCGCCTCGCGCGGGCGGACCGGTGTCCTCACCGGCGGCCGGCTCACCGTCGAGGACGCCTACGCCTACAGCAAGTTCGCGCGCGTGGCGCTGGACACCAACGACATCGACTTCCGCGCGCGCGTGCACAGCGGTGAGGAGGCAGACTTCCTCGCCGCCCGGATCGCCGGACGCGGCCGCGACCTCGACGGCACCGGTGTCACGTACACCGCGCTGGAGAAGGCGCCCGCCGTGCTGCTCGTCGGGTTCGAGTCCGAGGAGGAGGCGCCCGGCGTCTTCCTCCGGCTGCGCAAGGCCTGGCGCAAGCACGGGCAGAAGGTGTTCGCGCTGGCCACGCACGCCACGCGGGGCCTGGAGAAGGCGGGCGGGACCCTGCTGCCCGCCGCGCCCGGCACCGAGCACGAGTGGCTGGACGCGCTGGCGGGCGGCGTCGGACTCCAGGACGACGGCACCCGGGCCGCCGAGGCCCTGCGGGCCGAGGGCTCGGTCATCGTCGTGGGCGAGCGGCTCGCGTCGGTCGCCGGCGGCCTGACCGCCGCTGTACGGGCCTCCGCCGCGACCGGCGCACGGCTGGTGTGGATCCCGCGCCGGGCCGGCGAGCGCGGCGCGGTCGAGGCCGGCGCGCTGCCGTCGCTGCTGCCGGGCGGGCGCCCGGCCACCGACCCGCGCGCGCGGGAGGAGGTCGCCGCGCTCTGGGGCGTCGCCGACCTCCCGCACCGCTACGGCCGCGACACCGGGCAGATGATCGAGGCCGCGGCCTCGGGCCGGCTGCAGGCCCTGCTCGTCGCCGGAGTGGAGGTCGCCGACCTGCCCGATCCGGCACGCGCGCGTGCGGCCCTGTCCGAGGCGGGTTTCGTGGTGTCGCTCGAACTGCGGCCCAGCGAGGTCACCGAACACGCGGACGTGGTCCTGCCCGTAGCCGCCGTCGCCGAGAAGGCCGGCACCTTCCTCAACTGGGAGGGCAGGGTCCGCCTCTTCGAGGCCGCGCTCAAGCCGGAGCAGATGACCCGCACCCTGTCGCCCACCGACGCGCGCGTGCTGCAGATGCTGGCCGACGCCATGGACGTCCACCTGGGTCTGCCGGACCTGCGGACCGTGCGCGCGGAGCTGGACCGGCTGGGCGCCTGGACCGGACCGCGCGCCGCGGACCCGGCACACAGCGCGGACACGGCACCGCGCCCGGCCGCCGGGGAGGCCCTGCTCGCGGGGCACCGGCTGCTGCTCGACCAGGGTCTCCTCCAGGAGGGCGACGACGCGCTCGCCGGCACCCGGCACGCCGCACGCGCACGCGTGTCGGCCGCCACGGCCGCCGAGGCGGGCGTCGCGGACTCCGCCGTGCTGGCCGTGACCGGTCCCGCCGGAACGGTCGAACTCCCGCTGGAGATCACCGAGATGCCCGACCGGGTGGTGTGGCTCCCGCTGAACTCCGTCGGCGGGGGCGTCGCCTCCGACACGGGGGCGCTGCCCGGCTCCCTCGTCCGCATCGGCCCGGCGACGTCCTCGACCGAGGCCCCCAAGGAGGTGGAGGCATGAGCCCGTACCTCGCCGCTGAGAACCTGTCGATGTTCGGCACCGATCCCTGGTGGCTGGTCGTCGTCAAGGCGGTGTTCTGCTTCGCCTTCCTGATGGTGACGGTGCTGTTCTCCATCGTCTGGGAGCGCAAGGTCGTCGCCTGGATGCAGCTGCGCATCGGCCCCAACCGGCACGGGCCCTGGGGCATGCTCCAGTCGCTCGCCGACGGCATCAAGCTGATGCTCAAGGAAGACGTCGTCGTCAAGCGCGCGGACAAGGTGGTCTACGTCCTCGCGCCGATCGTCGCGGCCATCCCGGCCTTCATGGCGATCGCCGTGATCCCCTTCGGACCGGCGAACAACGAGGTCTCGATCTTCGGTCACCGCACCGCGATGCAGCTGACCGACCTGCCGATCGCGATGCTCTACATCCTCGCGGTCGCCTCCGTCGGCATCTACGGCATCGTGCTGGCGGGCTGGAGCTCCGGATCGACCTACCCGCTCCTGGGGGGCCTGCGGTCCTGCGCGCAGATGATCTCCTACGAGATCGCCATGGGCGCCGCGTTCGCCTCGGTCTTCCTGTACTCGGGCTCGATGTCCACGTCGACGATCGTCGAGCAGCAGCACGACCGCTGGTACATCCTGCTGCTGCCGGTCTCCTTCCTCCTCTACATCGTCACGATGGTGGGGGAGACCAACCGCGCGCCGTTCGACATGCCGGAGTCCGAGGGCGACCTGGTCGGCGGCTTCAACACCGAGTACTCGTCGATCAAGTTCGCGATGTTCATGCTCGCCGAGTACGTGAACATGGTGACGGTCTCCGCGGTGGCGACCACGCTCTTCCTCGGCGGCTGGCGGGCCCCCTGGCCGATCAGCACCTTCTGGGAGGGCGCCAACCACGGCTGGTGGCCGCTGCTCTGGTTCGTGATCAAGGTCCAGCTGCTGTTGTTCGGCTTCATCTGGCTGCGCGGCACGCTCCCGCGGGTCCGCTACGACCAGCTGATGAAGCTCGGCTGGAAGGTCCTCATCCCGGTCTCCGTGGTCTGGCTGATGCTCGTCGCGACCGTCAGGGTCCTGCGCAACGAGAACTACGGCTTCGCCGACATCGCCCTCTACGTCGCCGGTGCCGTGCTGACGGTGCTGGTCCTGTCGTTCGTCGTCGACATGTTCCGCGAGCGCACGAAGACCGAGGAGAAGCCCGAGGCCGGGCCGGCCGCCTTCGACGCGATGGCCGGTGGATTCCCCGTACCGCCGCTGCCGGGGCAGGAGCTGCCGCCGGTGCCGCGGCGCCGCTCGCGCCGCGAGCGGGAGTTGATTGTCAGTGGCGGGTCGGACACTGCCAGTGACGGACCTCTGGATGGAAAGGAGGCGTCCGATGGCTGAGGAGCCCAAGGAGACCAAACCCGGTTTCCTGAACCCCGTGGCCGGCTTCGGCGTGACCTTCAAGGCCATGTTCAAGAAGCGGCTGACCGAGCAGTACCCGGAGCAGCAGAAGACCACGGCTCCGCGCTTCCACGGACGGCACCAGCTCAACCGCCATCCGGACGGCCTGGAGAAGTGCGTCGGCTGCGAGCTGTGCGCCTGGGCCTGCCCCGCCGACGCCATCTATGTTGAGGGCGCCGACAACACCGACGAGGAGCGCTACTCGCCGGGCGAGCGGTACGGGCGCGTGTACCAGATCAACTACGCCCGCTGCATCCTGTGCGGCCTGTGCATCGAGGCGTGCCCCACGCGCGCGCTGACGATGACCAACGAGTTCGAACTTGCCGACTCCAGCCGCGCCAACCTCATCTACACCAAGGAGCAGCTGCTCGCCGGTCTCGAAGAGGGCATGGTCGACACACCGCACGCCATCTACCCGGGCACGGACGAGCAGGACTACTACCGGGGCCTGGTGACGGAGGCCGCGCCGGGCACGGTGCGTCAGGTCGCCGTCTCCAAGGGCGAGAAGCCAGAGGAGCAGGGGGCTGACGCATGAGCGCGCAGCTCGCCGCCTACTCCACCTCCACCGGAGAGGCCTTCCAGTTCTGGGTACTCGGCACCGTCGCGGTGATCGGCGCCCTGTGCACCGTCTTCATGAAGAGGGCCGTGCACAGCGCGCTGTGCCTGGCGGCCACCATGATCGTCCTGGCGGTGTTCTACCTCACCAACGGCGCCTACTTCCTGGGCATCGTGCAGATCGTCGTCTACACCGGCGCGATCATGATGCTGTTCCTGTTCGTGGTGATGCTTGTCGGCGTGACCGCCGCGGACTCCCTGAAGGAGACCATCAAGGGCCAGCGCTGGCTGGCCCTGTTGTGTGGGCTCGGCTTCGGCATCCTGCTGATCGCGGGCATCTCCAACGCCTCCCTGAAGGAGTTCAACGGCACCGGCCACGCCAACGCGGGCGGTAACGTGGAGGGCCTGGCCTCCCTCCTCTTCACTCGTTACGTCTTCGCCTTCGAACTCACCGGCGCGCTGCTGATCACGGCCACGGTCGGCGCCATGGTGCTCACCCACCGGGAGCGCACCGAGCGGGCCAGGACCCAGCGCGAGCTGGCCGAGCAGCGCGTGCGCGAGGGACGGCACGTGCCGCCGCTGCCGGCGCCCGGCGTGTACGCCCGGCACAACGCCGTGGACATCGCCGGGCTGCTGCCCGACGGCACCCCGTCCGAGCTCACCGTCAGCAAGACGCTGCGCGAGCGCGGGCAGATCCGCGACGTATCGGCCGAGGCGCTCAACGACCTCAAGGCCCTGGAGCAGCGCGCCGCGGAACGCCTGGAGCGTACCGAGATCGAGCCGACGGCCTTCAAGCGGCCCGAGGAGGCGTCGAAGTGAACCCTGTGAACTACCTCTACCTCGCCGCCCTGCTGTTCACGATCGGCGCCACCGGTGTGCTGATCCGGCGCAACGCCATCGTGGTCTTCATGTGCATCGAGTTGATGCTGAACGCCTGCAACCTCGCGCTCGTCACCTTCTCCCGGATGCACGGCAACCTCGACGGCCAGATCATCGCGTTCTTCACGATGGTCGTCGCCGCAGCGGAGGTCGTGGTCGGGCTCGCGATCATCGTGTCGGTGTTCCGTTCCCGCCACTCGGCCTCGGTCGACGACGCCAGCCTGATGAAGCTGTAAGGGGTCGGAGTAATCGTGGAGAACCTGATTGCGCTGCTGATCGCGGCGCCCCTGCTCGGAGCGGCCGTCCTCCTGGTCGGCGGCCGGCGGCTCGACGCCGTCGGCCACTGGCTCGGCACCCTGCTCGCGGCCGTCTCCTTCGTGATCGGCCTGGTCCTCTTCGCCGACCTGCTCGGCCGGAGCGCGGACCAGCGGACCCTGACCCAGCACCTGTTCAGCTGGATCCCGGTGTCCGGCTTCCAGGCGGACATCACGTTCCGGCTCGACCAGCTGTCGATGACGTTCGTCCTGCTGATCACCGGCGTCGGCTCGCTGATCCACCTGTACTCGGTCGCGTACATGGAGCACGACGAGCGGCGCCGCCGCTTCTTCGGCTACCTCAACCTGTTCCTCGCGGCGATGCTGCTGCTCGTCCTCGCCGACAACTACCTGCTGCTGTACGTCGGCTGGGAGGGCGTCGGTCTCGCCTCCTACCTGCTGATCGGCTTCTGGCAGCACAAGCCCAGCGCGGCGACCGCGGCGAAGAAGGCCTTCCTGGTCAACCGGGTCGGCGACATGGGCCTGTCCATCGCGATCATGCTGATGTTCGCGACGTTCGGGACCTTCGCCTTCGGCCCGCTGCTCGGCACCCACGCCGAACCCGGTCTCGTGGGCGGCGCCACCGAGGGCAAGCTCACCGCCATCGCGCTGATGCTGCTGCTCGCCGCGTGCGGCAAGTCCGCCCAGGTGCCGCTGCAGTCCTGGCTCGGGGACGCGATGGAGGGCCCGACCCCGGTCTCGGCCCTCATCCACGCCGCGACGATGGTGACGGCGGGCGTCTACCTCATCGTCCGCTCCGCCGCGATCTTCAACGCGGCGCCGAACGCGCAGCTCGTGGTCACCGTCGTCGGCGCGGTCACGCTGCTGTTCGGTGCGATCGTCGGTTGCGCGAAGGACGACATCAAGAAGGCGCTGGCCGGCTCGACCATGTCGCAGATCGGCTACATGGTGCTGGCCGCGGGCCTCGGCCCCATCGGCTACGTCTTCGCGATCATGCACCTGGTGACGCACGGCTTCTTCAAGGCCGGGCTGTTCCTCGGCGCCGGTTCGGTCATGCACGGCATGAACGACGAGGTGGACATGCGCAAGTACGGCGGTCTGCGCTCGTACATGCCGGTCACTTTCATCACCTTCGGCCTCGGCTACCTCGCCATCATCGGCTTCCCGGGCCTGTCCGGCTTCTTCTCCAAGGACAAGATCATCGAGGCGGCCTTCGCCAAGGGCGGCACCGAGGGCTGGATCCTCGGCGGCGCGGCCCTGCTGGGCGCGGCCATCACGGCGTTCTACATGACGCGCGTGATGCTGATGACGTTCTTCGGCGAGAAGCGCTGGCAGCCCGACGAGAACGGCAACGAGCCGCACCCGCACGAGTCGCCGAAGGCCATGACGATCCCGATGATCGTGCTGGCCGTCGGGTCGGTCCTGGGCGGCGCGTTCTTCAGCATCGGCGACCGCTTCCTGCACTGGCTGGAGCCGGTCACCGGGCACAGCGAGGGCAACTCTCCGCTCAGCGCGTGGACCGTCACCGGCGCGACGATGGTGTGCCTGGTCATCGGCGTGGCCATCGCCTGGGCCCAGTACGGCCGCAAGCCGGTCCCGGTCGTCGCCCCGCGCGGGTCGCTGCTCACCCGGGCCGCCCGGCGGGACCTGCTCCAGGACGACTTCAACCACGTCGTCCTGGTCCGCGGCGGCGAGCACCTCACGCGGTCCCTGGTCTACGTCGACCACACCCTGGTCGACGGAGTCGTCAACGGCACGGCGGCCTCGGTCGGCGGCCTGTCCGGGAGGATGCGCCGCCTCCAGAACGGCTTCGCGCGCTCCTATGCGGTCTCGATGTTCGGCGGTGCGGCACTCCTGGTCGCCGCGACCCTGCTGATGAGGGCGGTCTGATACCGATGTCCTTTCCTCTGCTGACAGCGACGGCGGTGCTCCCGGCCCTCGGGGCCGTCGCCACGGCGGCCGTGCCGGCCGCCCGGCGCACCGCCGCGAAGTGGCTCGCGCTGGTCGCCTCGCTGGCCACGCTCGCGCTGGCCGCCACCGTCCTGGTCCGCTTCGACCCGGGCGGCGCCCGTTACCAGCTCACCGAGTCCCACTCCTGGATCGCGTCGTTCGGCGTCAGGTACGAACTGGGCGTGGACGGCATCGGGGTGGCCCTGGTCGGGCTGACCGCCCTGCTCATCCCGTTCGTGATCCTGGCCGGCTGGCACGACGCCGACCCGCTGGAGACAGGAAGCCGCCGCTGGCGGCCGACACAGGGCTTCTTCGCGCTGATCCTGGCCGTCGAGGCGATGGTGATCATCTCCTTCGAGGCCACCGACGTCTTCCTCTTCTACATCTTCTTCGAAGCCATGCTGATCCCGATGTACTTCCTCATCGGCGGCTTCGGGGACCGTGCCCACGAGCACGGTGAGGAGACGGCGTCGACCCAGCGGTCGTACGCGGCGGTGAAGTTCCTCCTCTACAACCTCACCGGCGGTCTGATCATGCTGGCCGCGGTGATCGGGCTGTACGCGGTCGCCGGGAGCTTCTCGCTCTCCGAGATCGCGCAGGCGCGCGCCGGCGGCTCGCTGCACATGGCGACGAGCACCGAGCGGTGGCTGTTCCTCGGCTTCTTCTTCGCCTTCGCGGTGAAGGCGCCGCTGTGGCCGCTGCACACCTGGCTGCCCAACGCGATGCAGGAGTCCACCGCGCCGGTCGCCGTCCTCATCACCGCGGTCGTCGACAAGGTAGGCACCTTCGCGATGCTCCGCTTCTGCCTCCAGCTCTTCCCGGAGGCGAGCAAGTGGGCCACGCCGGCCATCCTCGTCCTCGCCCTGATCAGCATCATCTACGGGGCGCTGCTCGCCGTGGGCCAGCGGGACATCAAGCGCCTGATCGCGTACGCGTCGATCTCGCACTTCGGCTTCATCATCATGGGCATCTTCGCGATGACCAGCCAGGGCCAGTCCGGAGCGACGCTCTACATGGTCAACCACGGCCTGTCGACGGCCGTGCTGATGCTGATCGCCGGCTTCCTGATCTCCCGGCGCGGCTCCCGGCTCATCTCCGACTACGGCGGTGTGCAGAAGGTCGCCCCGGTGCTCGCAGGCACGTTCCTGATCGGTGGCCTCGCCACCCTGTCCCTGCCGGGACTCGCGCCCTTCGTGAGTGAGTTCCTCGTCCTGGTCGGCACGTTCACGCGCTACCCGGCGATCGGGATCGTCGCCACCCTCGGCATCGTGCTGGCCGCGCTGTACACGCTCGTCCTGTACCAGCGGACGATGACCGGTCCCGTGAAGCCGGAGGTCTCGGCGATGCCGGACCTGCGGGTGCGGGAACTGGTGGTCGTGGCCCCGCTGGTGGTGCTGCTGATCTTCCTGGGCGTCTATCCGAAGCCCGTCACGGACATCGTCAACCCGGCGGTCAAGCAGACCATGTCCGACGTACACAAGACCGACCCGAAGCCCGCAGTGGAGGCGGCCAAGTGAGCGGAGCAGCCGTCCACAGCCTGTGGACAACCGCGGCCGACCCGATCTCGAAGATCGAGGCGCCGAAGATCGAATACGGGCAGTTGTCGCCCACCCTGATCGTCGTGGGCGCGGCGATCGTCGGAATGCTCGTCGAGGCGTTCGTCCCGCGCAAGTCGCGCTACTACGCGCAGGTGTTCGTCTCCGTCGTCGCGTTCGCCGCGGCGTTCGCCGCGGTCGTCGCGCTCGCGGCGGACGGGTACGGCACCACCAAGTCGCACATCGCGGCCATGGGGGCCATCGCCGTCGACGGGCCCTCGCTCTTCCTCCAGGGCACGATCCTGCTGGCGAGCCTGGTCGCCCTGTTCACCTTCGCCGAACGGCGACTGGACCCGGAGGCGCACGGCAACCGCGTCGACTCCTTCGCCGCGCAGGCGTCGGCCGTACCGGGCGGCGAGAGCGAGAAGGCCGCGGTCAAGGCCGGGTTCACCACCACCGAGGTCTTCCCGCTGCTGCTCTTCGCGGTCGCCGGCATGCTGGTGTTCCCCTCGGCCAACGACCTGCTGACCCTGTTCGTGGCCCTGGAGGTCTTCTCCCTGCCGCTGTACCTCCTGTGCGCGCTGGCCCGCCGCAAGCGGCTCATGTCGCAGGAGGCCGCGGTCAAGTACTTCCTGCTGGGCGCCTTCGCCTCCGCGTTCACCCTGTTCGGCATCGCGCTGCTGTACGGGTACGCGGGCTCGGTGTCCTACGCCAGCATCGCGCAGGTCGTCGAGGGCAACGTGCCGAACCTCGACCCGGCGCTCGCGGGCACCATGGGCAACGACGTGCTGCTGCTCATCGGCGCCGCGATGGTCGTGATGGGCCTGCTGTTCAAGGTGGGCGCCGTCCCGTTCCACATGTGGACGCCGGACGTCTACCAGGGCGCTCCGACCCCGGTCACCGGGTTCATGGCGGCGGCGACCAAGGTGGCGGCCTTCGGCGCGCTGCTGCGGCTGCTGTACGTCGTCCTGCCGGGGATGCGCTGGGACTGGCGGCCGGTCATGTGGGGGGTCGCGATCATCACCATGCTGGGCGGTGCGATCGTCGCGATCACGCAGACCGACATCAAGCGGCTGCTCGCGTACTCGTCGATCGCCCACGCGGGCTTCATCCTCGCCGGTGTCATCGCGACCTCGAAGGACGGCGTCTCGTCCGTCCTCTTCTACCTGGCCGCCTACTCCTTCGTGACGATCGGCGCGTTCGCCGTGGTCACGCTGGTGCGCGACGCGGGCGGCGAGGCGACCCACCTGTCCAAGTGGGCGGGTCTCGGCCGGCGTTCCCCGCTGGTGGCGGCCGTGTTCGCGGTGTTCCTGCTGGCCTTCGCGGGCATTCCGCTGACCTCCGGCTTCGCCGGGAAGTTCGCGGTGTTCAAGGCGGCGGCCGAGGGCGGCGCGGTGCCGCTGGTCGTGATCGGTGTGATCTCGTCGGCGATCGCGGCCTTCTTCTACATCCGCGTCATCGTGCTGATGTTCTTCAGCGACCCCCACCCGGAGGGCCCGACGGTGGCGGTTCCGTCCCCGCTCACGATGACCGCGATCGGCGTGGGCGTGGCGGTCACGGTGGTCCTGGGCGTGGCCCCCCAGTACTTCCTGGACCTGGCGAACCAGGCGGGAGTGTTCGCACGCTGAGGCGGCTCCGGAACGCGGTGGCCCGGTCCCCTGGTGGGGGCCGGGCCACCGCGTTCCGCTGCGTGCGGACCTACCGGCCCCCGCCGTGGCGCGTCCTGATCCTTGTGAGGTCCAGGTCCACGGAGAACGGGGTGTCCACCTTCATCCGCTCCCTGAAGATGCCCACGCTGGTGTAGGCGCCGGTCGTCGGTTCCAGCTCGAAGGCATGCACAGCGGCGCGGCCGTTCTCGTTCTCGACCCGCCAGTAGTAAGGGATCTTCGCCCGCGCGTACTTCAGCGGCTTGGTCTCGCGGTCCCGGGAGACGGAGTCCGGATCGACGACCTCGACGGCCAGTACGACAGCCATCGCGGGAACGCGGGTCTGATCGTCACTGCTCAGAGCGTCGCTCCGGACAACGGCCACGTCCGTTTCTGGTCTGTTCTGCCGGTCGATGTCGACAGTGAACCTGCAGAGCGCCTCGAGCTCGGGCGGCGCGGCGCTGCCGAGCTCCCGGCCGAAGAAGCTCATCGTGCGCTCGTGAAAGACCGACTGCGGGCACGGAAGGACCAGACTCGCGTCGATCAACTGCGTGTGTGCCGGCAGGTTCGGGAGGCGGTCCAGGTCGTCAGCGGTCCATCCGCCCTCGGGGGGCACCGGCCAGGCGAGCTGGGCGGCCTTCGGCGCGGTGTTCGTCGGGGCTTCCACGGGAGGCAGTCTCGTGAGTGCGTTTCATGCTGTCGGCCGGCAATGGGCGAGGTTCCCTCCCACGTGTGAACGACTGCCTGTCGTTGATCTGGTGCGTCCGGGGGGAACCTGTGGACAACTCCGGGGCTGTCGGTTCGGGGCTCTATCGTGGAGGCAGTGGTTGAAGGACGGTGTGCGGGGGGCGGAGCGATGGGTGCGACGGGTGGTGTCACAGAGGTGTCGGTGACGGAGAGCGAGGCGCTGGCGACGCTGCGCCGGGTCTTCGGGTACGAGGACTTCCGGGGTGAGCAGGAAGCGGTCGTCGAGCATGTGGTGGCGGGCGGTGACGCCGTCGTGCTCATGCCCACCGGTGGCGGCAAGTCGCTGTGCTACCAGCTTCCGTCCCTGGTCAGACCCGGTACGGGCGTCGTGGTGTCGCCGCTCATCGCGCTGATGCAGGACCAGGTGGACGCGCTGCGGGCGCTGGGCGTGCGCGCCGGGTTCATGAACTCCACGCAGGACTTCGACGAGCGCCGGATGGTCGAGGCGGAGTTCCTGGCCGGCGAGCTCGACCTGCTCTACCTGGCACCGGAGCGGCTGCGCCTGGACGTCACGCTCGACCTGCTCTCCCGCGGCAAGATCTCCCTCTTCGCCATCGACGAGGCGCACTGCGTGTCCCAGTGGGGCCACGACTTCCGCCCCGACTACCTCGCGCTGTCCCTGCTGGGCGAGCGCTGGCCCGACGTGCCGCGGATCGCGCTCACCGCGACGGCCACCCACGCCACGCACCAGGAGATCACCCAGCGGCTGAACATGCCGCAGGCCCGGCACTTCGTAGCGAGCTTCGACCGGCCCAACATCCAGTACCGGATCGTGCCCAAGGCCGACGCCAAGAAGCAGCTGCTGGCCTTCCTGCGCCAGGAGCACCCGGGCGACGCGGGCATCGTGTACTGCCTGTCGCGCAATTCGGTGGAGAAGACGGCCGAGTTCCTCACCCGCAACGGCGTCGAGGCGGTGCCGTACCACGCGGGCCTGGACGCGGGCACCCGCGCGGCGCACCAGTCCTGCTTCCTGCGTGACGACGGCCTGGTCGTGGTCGCCACCATCGCCTTCGGCATGGGCATCGACAAGCCCGACGTCCGGTTCGTCGCCCACCTGGACCTGCCCAAGTCGGTGGAGGGCTACTACCAGGAGACGGGCCGCGCGGGCCGGGACGGCCAGCCGTCGACGGCCTGGATGGCCTACGGACTGAACGACGTCGTACAGCAGCGCAAGCTCATCCAGTCCGGTGAGGGCGACGAGGCGTTCCGCCGCCGCTCCCAGTCCCACCTGGACGCGATGCTCGCCCTGTGCGAGACGGCCCGGTGCCGCCGCGGCCAGCTCCTCGCCTACTTCGGCCAGGAGCCGGGCCAGGCCGGCTGCGGCAACTGCGACACCTGCCTGACCCCGCCCGAGACCTGGGACGGCACGGTCGCGGCCCAGAAGGTGCTGTCGACGGTGGTGCGGCTGAAGCGGGAGCGGGGACAGAAGTTCGGCGCGGGCCAGATCATCGACATCCTGCTCGGCAAGCGCACCGGCAAGGTGATCCAGTTCGACCACGACCAGCTGTCCGTGTTCGGCATCGGCGACGACCTTTCCGAGGGCGAATGGCGCGGTGTCGTACGGCAGTTGCTGGCGCAGGGGCTGCTCGCGGTCGAGGGCGAGTACGGCACGCTGGTGCTGACCGACCCCAGCGCGTCGGTGCTGCGCGGCGAGCGGGAGGTGCCGCTGCGCAAGGAGCCCAAGAAGCCGGCCGCCGCCCCGCGGGGTTCGGGTGCCCGGGACGACCGCAAGCCCAGGGCGGCGGCGGCCGAGCTGCCCGAGGAACTGCTGCCCGCCTTCGAGGCCCTGCGCGCCTGGCGCGCCGAACAGGCCCGTGAGCAGGGTGTCCCGGCGTACGTCATCTTCCACGACGCCACCCTCCGGGAGATCGTCGCGCTCCGGCCGACGTCCGTGGCACAGCTCGGCACGGTCGGCGGCGTCGGCGAGAAGAAACTGGCGACGTACGGGGAAGGCGTGCTCGCCGTACTGGAGTCGCTGGCCGGCCCGTCCGGCGACTCGACGGCCGGGACGGGGACGGCCGGATCAGGAACGGCCGGCACGGGTGAGCCGGAACCGTGGGAGGACCTGCCCGAGCCGGAACCGGACGACTGGATGTAGCCGGCTGGAGACCGCCGCGCCGGACACGGCAACGGGCCCGCCGCTCAGCCCAGTGCCGTCAGGCCCGGGGCGAACGTGATCAGGAGCGGGAGCAGGGGCACCAGGGCCGCCACCGCCGTGGTCAGTGCCCGGCGCCTGCGGTCCAGCCGCGGCGGAGGCTGCAGCAGGCGGTCCACCCGCTCGCTCAGCAGCCGGTTGCTGGACGCGCAGGACAGCACCCCGCGGTGCTGGTTGAGCTCGATCAGCGCGAGGGCCGTGGTGAGGTGGCCGTGGCGGCGGGAGGCCGTGTCGTCGGCGGCCAGTTCGACCAGGCGGTGGTTCTGCTCGCAGAAGTGCGTGAACAGCGGGATGTGCGGGAAGCCGGCCGCCAGCGCGGTCGACAGATGCAGCAG